>CAVCJC010000110.1:0-6043 GCA_963602475.1 Lachnospira hominis (ex Liu et al. 2021) | reverse complement strand
GGCGATTAGCTCAGTTGGTTAGAGCATTACCTTCACACGGTAGGGGTCACTGGTTCGAGTCCAGTATCGCCCACCAAAACAGAATCTCTTCAATTCCCCCTTGCGTTCCCACGCCCAAATAGTGTATAATAAGTAGCATTATGAATACTACAAGACGATCATTCTTGAAGGGCGCGACGGCACTTGGGGCGTTCAACCTCGTGCCCGCGCATGTTTTGTGGGGGGCTACGGCACCTTCTAATCAGCTAACCCGTGCCCTGATTGGGTTCGGATGCATCGCGCAGTCGCATAACCACCTGCCTTATAATGGCTCGCGGCTAATAGGACTCTGCGATCCGTTTGAGTACCGCGCGGTGGCGGGACTCGCCGCGGCGGAAAAGGCGGGCTGGGGTAAGGTTAAGAAGTATAAGAACTTCCTCGAACTCCTCGCGGATAAGGATGTCGATATCGTCCATATTTGCACCCCGCCGCATTGGCACGGTGTGCAAAGTGTCATGGCGGCAAATGCTGGCAAGGATATTTGGTGCGAAAAGCCCATGACCCGCACAGTGGGCGAGGGTAAGCGCGTGATGGAAGCTGTCGCGGCGAATAAGCGCGTCTTTCGTTTGAATACATGGTTCCGTTTTGAGGGCACATTCTATGACTTTGGTACGCCTGTGAAACCTATCCGCCAAATTGTGGAAAATGGCATTCTGGGCGAGGGGCCCATCCAATGCACCTTTGGCGCGGGGCAGGGCTTTAGCTGGAAGTTTGGTTGGTCGGGACGCATCAATCAGACCCCCGAGCCGATTCCGCAGGGCTTCGATTACGAAATGTGGCTTGGGCCCGCGCCTTGGAAGCCGTACACGGCGCATCGCGTCGGCACATCCTTCCGTGGCTATTGGGACTACGATTCAGGTGGGCTCGGGGATATGGCGCAACACTACCTCGACCCCCTGCAGTATTTGCTGTGCAAGGACGAGACGAGTCCCTGCCGCATCGATTATGACGGACCCAAACAGCACCCCGAGTGCGTGGGACGCTTCGACCGCATTACCCTCACTTATGCGGATGGCACCGTCGTGCGGCTGGATGGTGATGAATCGCTTGTCAAAGAGCCGCTTTTGCGCGGCTCGAATGGCGTTTGCGTCTACCCGAAGGCGAAGGACGGCAAGACATTGCGTCTCGTGGATGGCTCGGGCAAGGAACTCGATGCCGCGAAGATTCTCGCGGACCTGCCGGACCCCGCCCCACAGCGGACGGACTTTATGGAATGCGTCCGTACGCGGCAGCCTTTTGCGCTTAATGAGCGTAATGGCTTCCGTAGTTCCTCGATGTTCAATTTGGGCATTGTGGCGTGGCGGCTTGGGCGCGGCTTTGACTTCGATCCCGAGACTTTGCACGCCGTAAATGATCCGGCGGCCGAACGCTATCTCTATCAACCTTTGCGTCAGCCGTGGATGAACGAGCTTATGAAAGGAGCACAAGCATGAAAAAGTTGTTGGTAATTTCCCTCCTCGCTTTCGCGAGCGCGGCACTTTTCGCGGCAGAGACAGGTGCACCCGTCGTAGCGAAAGATCCCGTCGCCCCATTTAATGATTACGGACCTGCCATGCGTTCGTCGGCGGAGTATCCGCTCGCGGCCAATTGGCAGGAGGAGAATCGCGCGGCAATTGACGCGGCGACGACGGATGCCGCGCTCGCGGCAATTGTGGCGGAGCCCGCTGTGGCGCGCGGCTTCCTCGCGCGGCTTAAGGCGGCTTATGCGGTTGACCCATTCGTCGCCGTGCAACTCGCCGCTGTGACGCAGTATGTTATGCGTCCCGAGCCCGCGTGGTATGCGTTTTGGAAGCCGAGTTATAAGGAAGCGCGGCGCATTTGGGTGCTCGCACTCCTTGAGACGACGGAATCTTCCGACAACGCCTACATTCAGCAGTGCTGTCTCGAACAGCTTCGGTGGTGCGTGTGCAATTGCCCCACCGTGCGCGAACGCATTGCTGCGATTGGCGCGAAGAGTACGGATGAGGGAGTAAAGAATCTCGTTGAACTCGTTCTCGCTACACGCTAAACGGAACTTGAAGAGCGTCGTTTTAACTGTTTTATGTGCCGCGTGGTTTTTGGATTCCCACGCGGCACTTGTTGGTTCGGCTAGGCCTCTCTTCCCCGAGGTCGATGTTTCCGTCGACCCCCAAGCGATTGTCGAGGCTTTGCCGCTCGCTTTCGCGGGAGCTCAAATCTTTCGGGAGGCGGCCGCACGCGAAGCGGCGCACGCCGCCGAATTGCGCCGCAAGGGCATTGCGGAAGTTCCGCCTTCCGAAGACTCCTGTTACCGCCTCGATACAGCGGGGCTTGGCGAGTTTGTCTTTACTGAGCGCGGCGAACTCTATATTGACCGACGCTTTGTGACGGCGGACGATATGAAAACCATCCACGCCATTGAGAAATGGATTGCGAAGTGGTTTCCGCGGCAGACGAAGAAGCGACAAATTGCCCGAGAACACGCGGGCGGCGCGGGGCTCCCTATCTTTCGTGGCTTTGAGGCGGCGCGCTACCAACAGCACGATGCACTTATCGCACGCCTCGTCGCTGAGTTTAATGCCAATAAAGCCGCGTGGGCTGGGGCGACCCCCCAACAAGCCGCGCGCATCCCTAACCTAACTGCCGCGCTCGTGAAAGCCCATATGATTGAGGAGTCGGGCGGGAACGGACCCCGCTCCGTCGCCGCATGGGCGGTCGACCCCCTGCAAGTGAATGTACCAGGCGATTGGGGCACGGAAAAGGAGCTTGTCGGACTCTCCAAGCCCACGAAACGCAATACGGGCACTCTCGAGACTAATTTGCGTGCCGCGATTATGTATCTCGCACGGAAGGGCTTCTCAACTGCCGCGCGACCTGCGGGGGAGCGTCCGAAGGGGTATTTTGACGGATGGCTCACCGCCCTAAGGCGGTATAACGGACGCCGCGATCGCACCGATACCGACCGCTATTACTCAGATGAGTATGCGGATAAGATTATGCGTCGCGCGGCGAATCCGGATGTCTTTGTTCCAATTGAAATCAAGTTGGTGGCAAAATCATGCAATTAGCTTCGTGGAGTATGGCACTTTTTGTTGTCTTCGTTTGGGGGATAACATTCGTAAATACACGCGCCTTGCTGAATGACTTTTCCGCACTGGAAATACAAGTATTGCGTTTTGCGCTCGCGTGGTGCGTCCTTTACGCGGCTTATTGCTTTTCGCCGCGCAAGGGCAAGGAAAATCCGCCGCGAATGACGGGAAGGGACGAGGGACTCTTCGCTTTGATGGGGCTGACGGGAGTCTTTGTTTACCAACTTCTTGAGAATTGTGCGATTTACTATACAAACGCGAGTAATGTCGCGATTCTTGTTTCGTTCGGACCCATCGTCACGGCTATTCTTTCTCGAATCTTTATGGGCGATAGGTCACTTTCTCTCAGATTCGTCCTTGGTTCGCTTGTCGCCATTGTCGGTGTCGCGCTCGTGAGTTTTAACGGAACTTTCGCTTTTGACTTTAATCCGCTTGGGGACTGTATGGCACTCTGCGCAATGGTGAGTTGGGGTTTCTATTCCGTTTTGGTCGCCAAGGCGAATAAGAAGGGGTTTCCGCAGGTTGTAGTAATCCGTAAGTCATTCTTTTGGGCGCTCGTGATGATGTTACCACTCGTCGTGTGGGGGCTTACGCCTTCGGGCGCGGCAGTTATGGAAGGCTCGTTCCGCATCACTTTGGAGAAGGACGTTAATCTCACGCGCTTCGGACGCGCCACTAACTTGCTAAACTTCGTCTTTCTGGGCGCACTCGCCTCCGCGACCTGCTTCGTCCTTTGGAATCGTGCCTGTAAGGCGCTCGGAGTCGTGAAAACGACTGTCGGACTCTACCTCATGCCCATCGTAGGAGTCGTTTTCGCAACGCTCTTCTTGGGCGAGAGGCTCACCCTTATGAGCATCCTCGGCGGCCTCCTCATCGTCTCTGGCGTCATCCTCACCCACCACCCCAAACACCCTTAGTCGCCGTATTATATCACGCAGGGCCGCAGAGAAGAAGAGAGCACGCTACTGGACAAGCGCTTGCTTCTTGCAGCATTCTCTTCATCTCTGCGTCTCTGCGTGAGATAAATCGGCGGGCAAGGGAACGCGAAGTAGAATTTGCGGTTGAAGTCTGCTTTACAGGGTGAGCCAAAATATGATATAATGTTCGCCGTTCAAAAGAAAGACCCGCAACCATTGGTCAAACAATAGGTGTTGTACGACTAATTATTGTTGGGTTTGACATTCAATGTTGAGGAAAGGATAAAAGAAATGATAGCTTCTGTAGTGCTGGCGACGGCTTTGCTGTGTCCGTCAGTAAAAGTAGAGTGCGAGAATCCTAACGGATGGTCGTTTGATGTTAAAACGACGCAAGTTGAGGCGGGGGTGCGTCTTGCAAAGGTGCGGGCGAGCGCCCCAACGCCTTCGCAACCGCCGAAGTTTAAGGTCGTTATTTCTTTCCCTCAACTCGATTGCGAGTATACATGGAATCCGAACTTCGGCTGTAGCGGAAATCTCTCGCCGCTCCCATGGTGGGGCAATATCTTTAATGTGGCGCGTACACAGCCCATTAAGAGTTGGTTTAATGCTTATGAGACGAATCGCTTGACTATCGCGGTGTCTGAATTGCATCGCGAAGTTTTGCTGGGCGGCGGCTTACGGGAGGAAGACTTCTGCCTTTATCCCTCGTTCACCTTCTTTTCCGTGCCTTCTGAACCGCTTACGGAATATGAGACGCAAGTTCGTCTTGATGCACGCGCTATTCCATTCTATCAAGCCATTCAAGATACTGCCGCGTGGCAGAGCCATTTAGCCGGCTCTTCGCCCGCCGTGCCGCCTTCCGCCGCCTTCGAGTCGCTTTATTCGACTTGGTATAATTTCCATAAGGATGTAACGGACGCCACGGTTGAGGCGGAATGTGCTGAAGCGGCGAAGATCGGAATGAAAGTTGTGATTCTTGATGATGGTTGGCAATGCGATGATATTGAGCGGTCATATAAGTCTTGCGGAGATTGGCGTATCGCGCCGCGGCGGTTCCCCGATATGCGCGAACATGTCGCACACGTTCACGCTTTGGGCATGAAGTATATGATGTGGTTTGCTATGCCTTATGTGGGTGAAGAAACGGACGCATTTCGTAAGCTCAAAGGCAAGTTCCTGCGGTACGAAGAACCCTTTAAGGCGTGGGTGCTCGACCCACGCTTCCCCGAAGTGCGTGCCCATCTTAGAGACATCTATCTGAGGAGTCTCAAGGAATGGGATATCGATGGCTTCAAACTCGACTTTGTGGACCAATTTGAATTGCAGGGTGCGGTGGATCCAGCTGTTGCCGAGAATTATGCTGGACGCGACTGCCGTTCAATTCCTGAGGGAGTCGAGAAGTTACTTGCTGAAGTGACATCCGCACTCAATGCCGTAAAGCCAGGCTTACTACTGGAGTTCCGTCAGGCGTATGTCGGACCCGTCATCCGTAAATACGGCAATATGGTGCGTGTCGGAGATTGCGCGGGCTCGCAATTGCGCAACCGCGTCCATATCGCGAATATGCGCCTGCTTTGCGCAGGGACAAGCGTCCATTCGGATATGTTGCGCTGGAATGTTGGTGAGACCCCCGAGAATGCTCAGAGGTTTATATTAGCTTCCATCTTTGGCACGGTGCAGTATTCGGTTATGTTGCGTGAAGCTTCCCCTGAGATGAAGGCGATGATCGCGAAGTGGGTGCGTTTTAGCGATGAACATCGCCAGACGCTCTTGAAGGGCGCGATACGTCCGCATTTCCCGCAGTTAAATTATCCCGTTATTGAGGCGGAGTCCGCCACTGAACGGATAGTTGTTAAGTATGACCCAGCCGTGAAGTTTGACTTGGGCGAAATTACGAAGCCCACTTATGTCATTGATGGCATCACAGGCGAGATTACCTGCCTAAAGCAATAGGTTTTAACCCAGAGGTACAAAAGGTGTGGTAGGGCGGGCGGCAACCGTGCTAACCCGCCCTGATGCGGGCGTCTTGCTTGTCCAGCG
>CAVCJC010000109.1:0-6054 GCA_963602475.1 Lachnospira hominis (ex Liu et al. 2021) | reverse complement strand
AGCCTTTCAGCGTAGCGTTAGCGAAGCTTTTTGTTGCCCCTCGGAGTTTATAAAAAGGGCTCAGCGAAGGTCTATGTAGGAAACAACTCGGACATTTCTGTCCGAGCACCTAACCTCTTGGACGCGGGCGGCGGGCAAGGGACGCGGGGGCTACCAATCGGTGAGGGTCTGGCATTTAACAAGAATCTAATGGATTGCGAATAGGGTCTTAATACAGAAATGTCATAATATTGGGCATGAAAACTAACCGAAAAAGGATAAGTGAAATGAAGACGCTAAAAACGGCGGCGTATCTATTCGCCGCGACAACTGCCGCGCTCAGTGTGGGCAAGGCATTTGCGGAGGGCGATACGAACTCCGTAATTGAAGCGGGGGCGGAATTGCGCCTGCGCTATGACGAAACCGTCAATATGCCTAAGGGACAAAAGCAAGAGGGACACTCCGATTACGCACGCGTGAGGGTAAGGCCGTGGATTCGTGCCTCTTATGAGGACTTCGGACTTTTCGTGCGGCTCGCGGATGAGTTCCGTTACTACCGCAGCCCCGAACGGAACGCTCGCAAGCAGAACTTCCCTGATGTTGCCTTTATTGACAACCTCTACTTCAACATCAACAACATCTTCGACCAATTCGACCTGAAAGTCGGACGGCAGGATATGGCATTTGGTTCGAAGCGCATTCTCTCGGACGGTACGGGCGGCGATGGGTCGCGTTCCGCCTACTTTGACGCGGTTCGTCTCACGTGGCACGCGGACGAAAAGCGCACTTTGGATGCCTTCGCGTTCTATATGGCGCGTGAGGACTGGATGCCGACCTTGGGCAAGGAGCACTCCAAGAAAGGTGTTAAAGGCACAAATTACGATACGACTGGTTATAACCAAGACGAACTCGGCGCGGGACTCTACTGGCAAGACCGTGCGAATAAGGACTTTGGTTATGACGCGTATGTAATCTATAAGTCCGAAATTCGCGGGGCGAGCTCCAAATACCGCAAAGAAGGTGCCCAAGCGGACACTGTCACCATCGGCACGCGCCTTTTGCCGCGCTTCACCGAGACCCTGAGCGGTGAATTCGAACTTGCCGCGCAAGCAGGTTCCGAGGACCTCTTCGCGGGGCAAGGCTACGGAGGCCTCACCTACGCGCCGAAACTCGGCTTCAAACCTAAGTTCACAGGAGCCGTCTGGGCGCTCACGGGCGATTCGGAAGGCGAACGCGGCAAACACGCGTGGCACGCCGTCTTCAACCGAGAGACGGGTTTGGGCGAATCGATTGCGCCAATGTACACCAAATACGACTACACGAACCTCATTTACCCGCACCTCGCGTTCGGTAGCAATGTCGGCGACTTCTCGTCCGTCAAACTTCAGGCGGGACCGCTCTTCACCGCTGTGCGCGAAGATGACGCGGGACGCTATCGCGGCACTTATGCCCAAATCAAATATGAAATTAAGCCTGCCAAGCTCTTTGGGGCGGACCTCCTGCATGGCGGCAAAGTCTCGCTACAAGGCGAATATTTCAGCAAAGGCGACTACTTCGATGAAGGCAATCGCAATGGCGCGTTCTTCGGACGCGTGGAAGTCGCGTGGAACTTCTAACCGAACTTTAACAAATCTAAAACAGAAGACTCACAAAAAAAGTCCATAATATTAGTCGTAAACAACAGAAGAAAAGGAAAAAGAAAATGAAGAAAGAAATGAAAGCAATTAATCTCGCGCTCAGCGCGGCACTTGCGGTCGCGACAGTCGGCGCGGCAGAACGCCTGGAACTCAATGGCGCGGGCGGTAGCTTCCCAGCTCCGCTCTACCAGAAGTGGTGCTACGCCTACACGCAGTCGGGACTCGGCGCAAAAGTGAATTACCAGTCCGTCGGCTCCTCGGCGGGCATCAGCCAAATCAAGGCGGGCACGGTAGACTTCGCGGGGACGGACGCTCCGCTCACCGATGCACAGTGCCAGGAAGCAGGGCTTGAGCAGTTCCATATGGTCTCGGGCGCGGTTGTCCCCGCCGTCAATGTGCCAGGAGTTCCGAATGGGAAGCTCGTCCTTGATGGCAAGACGCTCGCGGACATCTACCTCGGCAAGATTACTCGGTGGAATGATGAGCGGCTCGTGAAGTTAAACCCCACGCTCAAGCTCCCCGATTTGAAGATTACGGTTGTGCATCGCGGCGATGGCTCGGGCACGACCCACATCTTCACCTCCTATCTGACGCAAGTCTCCCCCGAATGGAAGGCGAATTATGGCGCGGCAACGCAGCTCAAATGGCCGTGCGGTATCGCGGGACAGAAAAACCCGGGGGTCTGCAACAATGTGCGGCGTATCAAAGGCTCGATTGGCTATACGGAATACACCTTCGCGCTCGAATCTAAGCTCAATGTAGCTAAGATGTCCGTAAACGGAAAAGTCGAGGAGCCGACGGTCGCCTCGTGGCCGATTGTGGGCAAAACCTACATTTTGACTCGCAAGGATACGTCCGCCGAGAAGAAAGCGGCGCTCCAAGCCTACTTCGACTGGTGCTTCGCGAACGGAGCCGACACGGCAAAGAAGCTCTTCTACATCCCCGTTTCCAAGTAAGGATGGCAGGTGATAAGCTGTGAAACTTTCCGTTGATAGTGCTTTTAAGTTCCTCTGTTTCGCAGGTGTAGCCGTGGGTCTCGTGCTCGCGGTTGCACTCGTCCTCGAGCTCGGCTATGCCTCGAGCGACATTTGGCGGGCGGAAGGCTTTAAGTTCATCTATTCTACCGAGTGGGATCCAGGCGCGGGCGTATTTGGCGCGGCAGGGGCGATTGTGGGGACGCTTATTACGACGGCACTCGCGCTTCTCCTCGCCGTACCCCTCGCCTTTGCCGCCGCCCTCTTTGTGAATAGTGCGCCGCCGTGGGCTGCCAAACCTCTCGCGCAAGCCCTCGATTTGCTCGCGGCAATTCCGAGCGTCATTTATGGCATGTGGGGACTCTTCGTGTTGTGTCCGCTTTTGCAGGAGCTCTTCGCGAAATGTGGTGTCGAAACGACGGGTTTCGGGCTCATCCCCGCCGCCGCCGTCCTTGCCCTAATGGTGCTCCCCTACATCTCCGCCGTCATGCGCGATGTGCTCGCCCAAGCGCCCATTTCGCTGACGGAGTCCGCCATCGGGGTCGGGTGCACGCGCTGGGAGGCGACTTGGAATGTGATTGTGCGTGCCCAGCGGCGCGGACTCGTCGGCGGCATCCTCATTGGGCTCGGACGCGCCCTCGGCGAGACTATGGCGGTACTTTTCGTCTGCGGCGGCATCAATGCCATCCCCACCAGCCTCTTTGATAGTTGCACCACCATTGCCGCGACACTCGCCAATGACTTTGCCGAGGCGGACGGACTCCACAAGAGCGCCCTTTTCGGACTTGGCGCGGTGCTGCTCGCCCTTGAGTTTGGCATTCAAGTCGTCACACAGCGGCTACTAAAGGAGAAAGTTTAAGTTATGCAACCGCGTACAGCAGTATTTCGCAAGATATCCGACGCGCTAATGCGTGGCTTCTCGGCATTCGCGACATTCCTCGCGCTCGCCCTGATGGGATGGATTCTCTACACCATTATAAAAGAGGGTGCACCCGCCCTTTCGGGTGCACTCCTTACTAATCCGTCAAAGCCCTACGGCGAACCAAATAACGGCATTGCCAATGCCCTTCTCGGCACGCTCTACATCACGGGCGGCGCGGCACTTCTCGCGATTCCGCCCGCCATCGCGGCAGGCATTTGGCTCGCGGAGTTTGGCAAAGACGGACGCTTCGCGAGTCTCGCCCGCTTCACCATAAATGTGATGATGGGCGTCCCGAGTGTCATTGTGGGCTTATTCGTCTACGGCATACTCGTCGCGACGACAGGCACTTTCTCGGGCTTCGCCGGATCCGTCGCCCTCGCGATTTTGATGTTCCCCGTCGTTGTACGCACGACGGAAGATCAGCTCGCCTGTGTCTCAGATACGCTCAGGGAATCGGGACTCGCCCTTGGTGCGACCCGTGCTCGCGTCACTTTGGGGATAATCTGCCGCGCCGCAAAAAGTGGCATGCTCACAGGCATTCTGCTCGCTGTGGCGCGTGTCTCGGGCGAAACGGCCCCGCTCCTCTTTACCGCGCTCTTCGCGGATACTTGGCCGACGGACTACTTCACGGGTCCGACCCCTTCCGCGCCAGTATTCATCAACAACGCGACACTCGATTCGCCTTTCGATGAAATGCATCGCATGGGCTGGGGCGCGGCACTTGTTGTCGCGGGGGTCATCCTCATCCTGAATATCGTCGTCCGCCGCGTCGCTTTGCGCAAAGAAAAGGCGCATACTTAATAAAAATGAAAGGCTTTTATGCTAAAAATAGTAACTAAGAACCTCAACTTCTTCTATGGTGACCATCAAGCCTTGTTTGATAATAACCTGGAGATTCAGGCGAACAAAATCACGGCGGTGATAGGTCCGTCGGGGTGCGGTAAGTCAACCCATCTCAGGATTTATAACCGCATCTTCGAACTTCATCGCGGACAGCGCGCCACAGGCGAAGTGCTTCTTGACGGCAAGAACATCCTTGACCCAAGCGTGGACTTGCTCGAGCTCCGTCGCCGCGTCGGGATGATTTTCCAGAAGCCCACGCCCTTCCCTATGAGTGTCTTCGATAATGTGGCGTATCCGCTGAGGCTCCACTTCAAGCTGAGCCGGGCAGAAACTGCCGCGCGCGTCGAAGAAGCCTTGCGCGGCGCGGCACTTTGGGACGAAGTTAAGGATAAGCTCGACAAGCCCGGCACGGCACTTTCGGGCGGACAGCAACAGCGCCTTTGCATTGCACGCGCCATCGCGGCAGAACCCGAGGTGCTCCTGATGGATGAGCCGACGAGCGCCATTGACCCTGTGGGCACTCTCAAGATTGAGGAATTGATGGATAAACTGCGTAAACGCTTTACCATCGTTATTGTCACCCACAATATGCAACAGGCCTCGCGCATTTCGGATGTGACCGCCTTCTTCTATAAGGGCAAAATCGTCGAGGTTGGCCCTACCAAACAAATCTTCACAAATCCAAAGAACAAGCAAACTGAGGACTATGTCTCAGGGAGGTTCGGTTAATATGACTATGAAAGTACACTTTGAAAAGGCTCTCAAACGCCTGGAGCAAACCCTCGCGGAGAATGCGGAGCGCACCCAAACCGCCGTGAACGCGGCAGTTAAGGCGATGGAAACGGATGACGAGAACCTCGCGGAGTCCGTCGTCGACGGCGATAGCGCGATTGACCTCGCCGAGAATGCCATTGAGGAGCAATGTCTCGATATTCTCGCCTTGTATCAGCCCGTCGCGGCAGATTTGCGCCGTGTCATTACGATTCTTAAGGCGAACGGAGAAATCGAGCGGGCAGGTGACCTCGCCGTCAACATTGCAAACCGCGTCGCCGATGCCCACCGCTACAAGAGCGTGGTCGCCTGGAACTTTGCGCAGATGGGCTCGCTCGCGACTACGATGTTCACGGACTCCCTCGCGGCACTTTCCAAGGGAGATGTCACGCTCGCACGGAACATTCTCGCCCGTGATGACGAACTCGATGCCCTTCACAAGGAGAGTTATGCACGCGCCACGACAGGCATTCTCTCATCTCCGAGCGCGGCAGGCTACTATTTGGACGCCCTCACCGTCTCGCGGTGCCTCGAACGCCTCGGCGATATTGCAACCAACATCGCGGAGGATGTCATCTACCTCGAAACAGCGGAAATTGTCCGTCACGAAGCCTATAATAGGTAAAAAAGGGGCGAAAAGGGGGTAAAAGGGCAAAAAAGTGACCACTCAGACGGAAAACAAAACACCTAAAAACCGCCTGAGTGGCCTAAATGAAAAACAAAATATAAAAACAAAATGAAAAACAAAATGAACTGAATCATGAATATTATAGCACATCTGGCGGTTCGAATGCAAGCGAAATCTGGGTTTAATGTTGATAAGTCAGCGTTTAAAGGGGCTGGGGGTTAATAAAAAGCGCACCTGCCGCTAAATGGGTAGGTGCGCGTGAGGAGGAGAAATCCTTTATGCTTAGGCGAAGAGCCAAGT
>CAVCJC010000108.1:0-6064 GCA_963602475.1 Lachnospira hominis (ex Liu et al. 2021) | reverse complement strand
GCACCGCCTCGACTTGTCCTTTCTTGTCGCGCACCTGCTCATAAGCCCGCGCATGACTACGGCACGCCGCCCGCTGGCGATTCGTGAGATTATCATAGACGAGCGGAACCCCAATCAGCACCGCCATCGCGAGAAGCCACACGCCACCCGCAATCGCCACAAACTTGATGAGCTTACGCTTTAGGCGCGTCTCGGCAACAACTTCCGCCCAAGTAGCTGGCATCGCATTGAGCGACCCATCTTCCGTCGCACGCTCTTGAATCCCCGCGAGTCCCGCGTCTTCAGGTAGTGCCAAGTGCCGCACCATCCCAAATGTCGCGAGCGCGGCAGTTTCCGCCTCATTCTCAAAGCCGACGGCGACAATCTCTTTCAAAGGTAAGTTGCCGCCAAAGTCTTCCGCTTCCAAAAGCGACAAAAGTGCCTCACGCTTCAGGTCCGCCGTATTCACGAGCGAACGGACCGCGCACGGCGTATCGCCATCCAGAACGAAGAGCGCGAGCCCTTCCGCTTCTTTGACGAGGACGAGCCGCCGCACCTTCCCAGAGGAAGTCGCCTCAAGTCCTGCCCAGAGTTCACGCAATTGCCCGAGCACCCACGCATCAATCCGCGTCACTTCGAGCTTCTCTTGGTCGAGCGCCTCGCCAATATCTTCCGCCGCGCTTTCGGGGAGTGCCGCCGCGAGAATGAGCTTACCTTCCGCAGTCTCCGCCACAGTTTCGCACGAGGGCGAGAGCGCCTCATCAGGGAACGGAGATATCTTCTTCAACTCCTCCGCCGCGAGGCTCAACATCTCCGTTTCTTTCTCAACGGGAATGCGCACTAACTTCACGAGTAAACGAGACAATGGGAGCGCGAGCACAGCCTCGCGACCGCGCCCTTTTTGAGCTAGATAACTCAATTTGCCGTCCGCAAAGACGGCTACTCGCGTAGTTTCAACCATTATGTCCAATTTCTGTCACATATTATACCATATCTGACGGACTTTGTGCCCCTTTTTTTACAAAATCTTTTCGCCGCCTACTCGCCCTTCATCTGACCCAACTATTAAAATTTCTTTAATAGTTGAACTCTTGTCCAATTCCGCGTCTCAAATCTCCGTATATGAAAAGTACAGCGGCACTGCTAGAGGTAGGGGGCGCAGTCCCTTGCGCCCCGTTTTTTACCGCACGCGAAGGAGCACAGCGGCGTTGCTACCGCCGAAAGCGAAGGAGTTTGAGAGGGCTGAGCGAATCTGCCGCGCATCGCCGACACGCGGCAAATCAAAAGGCGCGAGCGCGGTGTCTACGGACTCCACAACATGCGGGGGCACGGACGCAATGCCGCGCAAGGCGAGCCAACAAAGTGCCGCCTCAACCGCCCCTGCCGCGCCAAGCGTATGCCCCGTGAGCGGCTTAGTCGACGAACAGCAAATCTTCTCGCCAAAAACACGCTTTACCGCGGCACATTCCATCGCGTCATTGTAAGTCGTGCCCGTTCCGTGTAAGTTCAAATAGTCCACTTCCTCAGGTCTCATTCCCGCTTCGGCAAGTGCCGCGCTCATTGCCCGCTCGGCTCCGCGTCCCTCAGGGTCAGGAGCCGTCAGATGGTAGGCGTCGGAACTCTCGCCGACACCCGCGAGTTCCACCCCCGAAGTGCCGCGCCGCATAATGAAAAGTGCCGCGCCCTCCCCGAGGTTGATTCCGTCCCGATCGGCGGCGAGGGGACGCGTCAAACGCGGCGAAACCGCCTCCAGCGCATTGAATCCGTTGACGACTACGCGAGTAAAAGCGTCCGCACCGCCCACAACAACCGCCTCGCAGACCCCATCTTGCAGGAGCCGCCGCGCGGACGCGAAGACCTTGCCGCTCGAAGAGCACGCCGTGGAGACCGCCCACGCGGGACCCTTCGCACCAATCTGCCGCGCCACATAAATCGCGGGATACGACATGTTTATTTCGCTAAGATTAGCCGTATATTCTTCCATCGTCGAATTGCTTGTGCCTAGCACTACCCCAATGCGTTCGGCTGGAATCGCCGCCTTCAATTCAGCGAGGGGCTCTGCCAATTGGGCAAGCGCGGCATTGAGGAGCGCAACGACGCGCGGCTTGCCCGTCGTATTTTCTGCCCCTTTCAACCCTTCTACGCCACGCGCAAAGCCAAAATAAGTCGCGTCCCCCTCAGGAAGCACCTTCTCAAGCGGAACTAGCCCCGATGTATCGCCGCGCTTAAGGGCTTCGGCAGTCGCGGCACTTCCGTTGCCGAGTGCCGTCACAAGGCCAAGGTCAGATAAGATAAATGCTTCGTTCATAGTCCTTAATTCCATTGAAAAACTTGATCGGGATACTGCTCAGTGAGCTCCCGAAGAATCGCGGCATAGCCCGAAACAAGGGCATCTAGGGTTTCCGTCGAAAGCCGCTTAATAATCACCTCGTAGTTGATTCCGCCCTTCGCTATGCACGCGACAAAATAAACGGGGTGCTCCAAGGCGCGTGCAAAACGGAACGCTCCCACGGGTAGCTCAATCGTGCCAGTGCCAAATGTGACGGACATCATCCGCCCAAAACCCCGGTCGCCCGCCATCACGAGGCATTCGCCGCGATCGAGGGCATCCCCCGCGAGAAACACGGTCTCGGGTCCGAATTCGGAAATCGGGTGTATCACCACACGGTCACGCTTGGCGTGGCGCATATAAAAAGCATTGAATACGCCTGTACGGTCAAACTCCATCCACGCGTGGAAAGTCGTCGTGCACCCTTTAAGCGCGGCAAGCACCTCTATCGTGCCAATATGGGAAGAGAGGATAAATACACCCTCCCGCGCGGCGACAGCTTTAAGGAACTCCTCTGCGTCCGCCGAGAGTCTCACCACAACACGCGGCAATTGCCTCCCTTGCGCCATTACGACGAGTTTATCGGCGAGGGAGCAGGTAAAACGGAAAACTTTCGCAAGGCGCGGCGAACGACGACGGACATCTGTCGAAAAGAGCCACACACAAAAGCCGACACACCGCGCAAAGAAATGGAGAACCCTTAGTCCAAATAGGCGATAAAAGAGCCAAAGCGTCTCTAACCCTAGGGGCGAAGCGCCGCGCTCTGTTTTCTCGTCCGTCTTTGCCGTCATTCTTTTCTGAGTTCTGCGAGTGCCGCGTCAAGAAGTTCAATGGACTTCACACCGGGGCTAATCTCAAGTTTGCTATTGAGATCAAGGACATCCGCGCCCAATTTTGCCGCCTCAGCGATATTATCAGGCCCCAGCCCGCCCGCGAGAATAGTAAAAATGCCATAAGATTTGAGTTCCGCGACGCGCGACCAATTCGCGACTTCGCCTGTGCCGCCGACTTGAGAACCACGCCGCGCGTCAATGAGAATGCCATCCGCACTAGAGGGCTGGGGAGGCGTAGCACCATTATCTAGAAGCCAAACTTCATAGCCCGAAGTGCGAAATGCCGCGATATCCACCGAGCTGTAGGTTCCGTGTAATTGAAGGACTTCTACTCCTGAACGAAGAGCCATGACTTCGACTTCCCGCCGCGTTTGTGTCGTAAAAACGCCCACACGCTTAACGGAAGGCGGCAATTGGTCCGTGATAGAATAGGCGTCCTTAGGCGAAATGTAACGCGGGCTTTTAGGCTCAAAGATAAAGCCGAGGTAATCAACGCCTCGCTCCGCCGCCGCGAGAGCGAACGCGGCACTTTTTACGCCGCAGACTTTAATTGCACATTTCATCGTTTTCTACTACCTACCTAGCAAAACGAAGGGCGCGGCAAACACGACCGCGCCCCCTCGTTTCTTGAACAACAAAGGCTTATTTCACCTTCTTGTAACCATAGACCGCCTTCGAACCGAGTTCTTCCTCGATGCGGAGGAGCTGGTTGTACTTGGCGATACGATCGGTACGGCTCATCGAGCCAGTCTTGATCTGTCCAGAGTTCGTCGCGACCGCGATATCCGAGATGGTCGTATCTTCGGTTTCGCCCGAACGGTGGGAGGTGACCGACGTATAGCCCGCACGGTGCGCCATTTCGATCGCGTCGAGTGTCTCAGAAAGGCTACCAATCTGGTTGACCTTGATGAGAATCGAGTTCGCCGCGCCGAGCTTGATGCCCTTAGCGAGATACTTGACGTTCGTCACGAAGAGGTCGTCGCCGACGAGCTGGCACTTGCCGCCAACTTCCTTCGTCAACTTCACCCAGCCATCCCAGTCGCCTTCAGCCATGCCGTCCTCGATCGAGTCGATCGGGTACTTAGCAATGAGGCTCTCGAGATACTTGACCTGCTCGTCGCTCGTACGAATAGCACCCTTCTTGCCTTCCTTCCAGGTGTAGTCATACTTGCCGTTCTTGTAGAACTCGCTGGACGCGCAGTCCATAGCAATCGTGATATCCTTACCGGGCTTGTAACCCGCCTTCTTGATCGCGGCGATGATGCAGTCAAGCGCATCCTCAATGCCGTCGAGCGCCGGCGCGAAACCGCCTTCGTCACCCACCGCTGTGGAGAGTCCGCGCGCCTTCAAAACCTTCTTGAGGTTATGGAAGGTCTCCGCGCCCATACGGAGCGCTTCCTTGAAGCTCTTCGCGCCAACTGGGCGAATCATGAACTCCTGGAACGCGATAGGCGCGTCAGAGTGCGCACCACCGTTGATGATGTTCATCATCGGCACGGGGAGGACGAAAGTATTGCAGCCACCGATGTAGCGGTAGAGCGGCATGCCGAGCTCATTCGCCGCCGCCTTCGCAACCGCGAGGGAGACGCCGAGAATCGCGTTCGCACCGAGTTTGGACTTGGTGGGCGTGCCATCGAGCTTGAGCATCATCGCGTCAATGCCGCGCTGATCGCTCGCGTCCATACCAATGAGCTTGGGGGCGATAATCTTGTTGACATTCGCCACGGCCTTCTGAACGCCCTTGCCGAGATAGCGCTTAGGATCGCCATCGCGAAGCTCGAGCGCTTCGTTCTCGCCTGTGGACGCACCGCTCGGGACGGCGGCACGACCCAGCGTGCCGCACTCGAGGATGACATCGACTTCAACTGTCGGATTGCCGCGCGAATCAATGATCTCGCGAGCCTTGACTTCTTGAATAATCATAATTGTCTATTCCTTTTAACAAATTACTTGTTGAGCGCCGCGGTGACATCCGCCAAAACCTGACGGAGAGCCTTCGGGACGCGGTGAGCCGTCGTGGAACGAACCTTCGTATCCTTCGAGGGCTTGGCGTCGTACTCATCGTAGCTCGCGCCAATCGTCTCGATTTCCTTCTTCCAGCCCGCCTTGTCAACCTTGAGGATTTCCTCGAGGTCAGCCTTGACGACATGGAACTTCGCCTTGAGGTCGTTGTTGGCGAGGTCGATATCCTTCGCGAAAGGCAAGTTACCAATCGCCGTCTCATTCGCCTTGACCGTGCCCTCAATACGCTGGCAGATCCACTTCAAAACGCGGCTGTTGTCGCCGAAGCCCGGCCACATGAAGCGACCATCGTCGCCCTTACGGAACCAGTTAACGAAGTAAATCTTCGGGAGCTTGGTCGCATCCGCCGAGGTGCGCTCCATCTCGAGCCAGTGCTGGAAGTAGTCCGCAACATTGTAGCCGAAGAACGGGAGCATCGCCATCGGGTCGCGGCGAACCTGACCAATCTGATCAGAAATGACCGCCGCCGTGACTTCAGAACCCGCCGCAGAGCCCATGAACACGCCGTGAGTCCAGCTCTTCGCTTCGTTCACCAACGGGATGGTGCTCGGGCGACGACCACCGAAGAGAATCGCGTCAATCGGCACGCCCGTGGGCTTGTTGTTGAACTTACCATTGAAGCCCGCCTTATCGAGCACAGGGCAGTTCTCAGCAGGAGCCGTGAAGCGCGAGTTCTTGTGAGCCGCGACATACTTCGATTCCTTGATTTCCGCCTTGGTCATACCCGGCTTCGGGCCCATGCGATAGGGGTCGTCCTTGCAAACGTAGCAGGGGTTGCCCTTCCAGTCCACGCCTTCCTTCGGCGCCTTGATGCCCATATCTTCCCACCAAATGTCGCCATCGGGTGTGAGAACGACGTTCGTGAAGATCGTGCCCTTCTTGCAGCTCTTGAGCGCGTTCG
>CAVCJC010000107.1:0-6499 GCA_963602475.1 Lachnospira hominis (ex Liu et al. 2021) | reverse complement strand
TCAGCGTAGCGTTAGCGAAGCTTTTGTTGCCCCTCGGAGTTTATAATCCCGTGCACGAAAGGCACTGGACGCGCAAGACGCCCGCATCAGGGCGGGGATGAAGTAGAGCGAAACAAGTGATGAGACGAGGATGCCGCCAACGGAACCTATGCCCATAGACTGCCGTAACTCACATCCGAGACCTCCGCCGAGTGCCATGGGGAGCATTCCGAAGAGTGCCGCCGCGCAACTCATGAGGATCGGACGGAACTTCGCCTGCGCCGCCGCGAGCATATCGTGAGTGCGCCGCCATTCATCGATGAGCAAAATTGCCGCGTTCACGACGACACCCACGAGCATAATGCCCGCGAGGAGTCCGAAGATGGAAAGCGTCGTCCCTGTGAGCGCAATTGCCGCGAAAATTCCGAGGTAGCTGAACGGAATCGTGAAGAGAATCACGAAAGGCAGAGCCCAAGACTCCAAAATCGCCGCGAGTAGCAAGTAGGTGAGGGCAATGGCGACGAAAGTGACGAGTCCAAACTCATCAAACGCTTCTTGCATGTATTCGGACATTCCGCCGAGGAGTGTCGTATAATTGCGCGGCAATTCGCTTTCCACCGCCGAAAGTGCCGCGTTTATCGTCTCGCCGAGCCCGTGCCCCGCCGCATTGTTGGCGTAGACAATCGCGGCGCGACGCTTTTCGCCACGGACAATTTGGATGGGTTGCATCTTGCGCTCGAGCTTCGCGACAGTGCCGAGGACAAACGGACGCCCCGCAGGGCCTGGAAAGTTCATTTCTTCCACCTGCTCAAGTCCGTCCTTTTGGTCATACCGCACACGAATATCATATGAGCGGTCGCCTTGGGTGAATGTGGCGGGGGTTAAGCCCGCGATGGCAGCGCGCAGGTTGATGCCGAGCAAATAGGGTGTAAGCCCAAGATCATTCAGAACGGCGCGATTGGGATGGATTCGCAATTCGGGACGACCTGGACGGATGTTATGCGCGACATCCGTAGCGCAGGGATTGCCTTTTAGCGTATTTGCCGTGTGCAAGCCGAGGCGTTGCAATTCTTGCATATCGTCGCCCAGAATCTTGAGTTGTAGGGACTGCGCCGAGCCTCCGACGACGGAAGGCACGAGCGCGGAAGTGAGAACATCGGGCTCAGACTCCAGACACTTTCTAATGAGGCTTGCAATATCCTCGATGGTTTCGCGGCGTTGCCCCATAGGGGTGAGGACGAGGTTGATTTCCGCGAGATAACTGCCGCGACTGACCTGTCCGAGTACGCCCTGGGTGCGTCCTGCTGTGACGAGCGAATGTGTGATGAAGGGCTTGCCGTCCGAGAGCCTAAGGGCGTTCATCTTCGCGGCAATGGCTTGGGCGCGCGCCGAGGAGTGCTCCAAGTTGGAGTCGGCAGGGAACTCGAGTGTGACGGCGAGCTCCCCCTTATCCATCGTCGGTACGAAGTCTGACTTCACATGTGGCGTAAGGAGGGCGAAGAGGGCGAGGGTGACTCCCGAAAAGATTACGAGCCACATCTTCGGTCGCCGCAGAACTGCCGCGAGAGACTGGGTATAGCCGCGCTCCAGCGCGGCATAGCAGGTGTTCCAAGGCTTGAAAATCCGCGCCAAAAAGCGGTTCACGCCCTCGCCTTTGCCCGTGAGAGCCTTCGCCATCATAGGTGTGAGGGTAAAGGATACGAGAAGGGACGCGAAAGTGGACGCGGTGACGACAATGGCGAACGGAACAAAGAAGCGTCCCGCCATTGTTTTCATTGTGGCGATAGGCAAGAACACAACGACATTGGTGAGTGCCGAGGCGGTGACGGCGAGGGCAATTTCGCTTGTGGCATTCGCGACATCGCCAGGTTTTGTCGCGATATTCTCAAGTACGACAATGGAGTTCGCTACGAGTATGCCGACTGAAATACCAATCGCATTCATCGTAATCACATTCGCCGTGTAGCCATACATCGAAAAGGCGATGAGGGAGATGATAATCGTAATTGGAATTGATACGAAGGCGGTGAGTGCCGTGCGCCAGTCTGCCAAAAAGAGTAGGAGCACGAGACCCGTCAGCAAAACGCCTTGCCAAATGGAACTCACGCCGCCATCCACCGTCGCGTGCACATAGGCTCCGTCATCTCGCACCCAATTGAAGAACATTCCGCCAGGCAGGCTTTCGCGGGCTTCTTCATAGACGCGGCGGATTCCGTCCACGGTGAGTGCCGCGTTTGCTTCGCCGCGCTTTGTAATCTTAATGACGATGGCGGGGGTGCCGTCGCTATAGGCGAGGGACTCAGGGCGCTTCGTCCCAAAGGCGAAACTCGCGACATCGCGCAGGTAAATGCGCTCGCCCCGTGGGGCACCTAGTTCAATATCGCCCAGCGCAGCGGGAGTCGCCCCTTGGGCATCAAAAGTGAGGGAGATTTCGCTTGTGCGGTCCGAGATTTGCCCCGAGGGAAGTTTCAGGTTGCCTTTGCCCACTTTCTCCACGACTTCCGCGAGGGTGAGCCCTGACGCGGCGAGTTTCTCACGGTCTACGGAAACAATGACTTCGCGCTCTTCGCCGCCAATCAGTTCCACGCTCGCGACGCCCGCCACCGTCGAAAAGCGATCAGAAAGTTCTTGATCGGCATAATCATAGAGTTCCTCTATTGAGCGGTCGCCTGTGAGGGCTACGGTGACGACGGGAATCGCGTTAATGTCGTATTTGAGAACCTGCGGCTTTTCGGCGGTGCTCGGTAAGTCACCCTCAATTGCGCTTATCTTCTCGCGCACATCTGCCGCGGCGACATCTTGGTCACGGTCAAGATTGAACTCGAGCATAACTTGACAGAAGTTATTGGCGCAAGTCGAGGTTATGTGCTTGAGTCCGTCCACTTGCACAACCGCATCCTCGATGGGCTTCGTGACGGAAGTCTCGATCTCCTCGGGCGATGCACCTGGATACACCACAGAAATTGAGACATACGGCACGACCACATTCGGGAGTGTGTCTACGCCAATTGTCCGTACCGCCAAGAAGCCGAACATCATCAGCACGATGAGTGCGACGAGGGTAAGGACTGGCTTTTTTATTGCGGTATCACTCAGAAACATAGCAAGTCCTCACTTCGTCCCCCTCATTCACGAGGAGCATTCCTTCAAGAATGATTTCATCCGTCTCTGCCAATTTTGGCGCACGAATCTCGAGCCAGCCGTCCGTCGTCCAGCCCGCCTCCACAGGAAC
This sequence comes from Lachnospira hominis (ex Liu et al. 2021), assembly GCA_963602475.1. Lineage (GTDB taxonomy): Bacteria > Verrucomicrobiota > Kiritimatiellia > RFP12 > UBA1067 > UBA1067. Next base: position 3,288 of record CAVCJC010000107.1, on the reverse strand, counting down.
CCGAACGACCTTGCCCTTCACGACCTTGAAAAGAACTTCGGAGCCTCCGCGCGGAGCGACCGCCGTCGTCGGCACGCCTTGCGCCACACGCCGTCCAAAGATGACTTCGCAGTCCACAATCATACCGGGCGCGAGCGCAGCACTTTTCGCAATCGCCGCGCGAATCTCGAATGTGCGCGTCACAGGGTTCACGCGCGGCGCTTTGTAGGTGACCTTAACGGCGTTGGTAGTTCCCGCGAGGATGATTTCCGTCATACCTTCTACGACATCCGCATAGCGCGCGGCATTGAGTACGAGGCTTAATTCATAGACATTCGGGTCGTCCATTGCGAAGACGGGCACGCCAGGTCCCACATAGTCGCCCGCGTCCTTGTACTTGTGCGTAATGACACCCGCGAACGGGGCGCACACTTCGGAGTCCGCGAGGTTCTTTTGGGCGATGGAAAGTGCTGTTTGCGCCTTCGTCACCGCCGCTTGCGTCGCTTCAAGCGCAGCGGCGCTCATTTTTGAGGCGACATCCGCTTTCTCCCACTGGTCTTTTGTGACCGCCTTGGAATCGAAGAGGCGTTTCATACGGACGCTATCCAATGTCGCCTTTTCGTTTTGGGCTTTGGCTTGTGCGAGTTTCGCCGCTGCGAGTTTCTGGTCGTCTTGGGCGACGCGCACGGCGTTGGCGAGGTTTTCTTGGTCCACCCGAAAAAGTGCCGCGCCTTTCTCGACGCTTGCGCCTTCCTCAATGAGAATTGCGTCAATTGTGCCTGGCATTCGTGCGGAAACTGTGGCGGAGTTCTTGGTGCGAATCGTGCCCTGCACCTTGAGCGCATTCGCGAAAGGCACATTCTGCCGCGCCGCGCCAACTTTTACGAGCGGCAGGACGCGTTGCGCCTGTGGTTCGGACTTACCGCATCCGCTCACGAAGGCGAGTAGCGCGGCACTTAATAAAGCAATAGTCGTCATTTTCATTTTTTTACTTCCTCAAAGATTCCAATGCCCATCGCTTGGCGAAGGACGATTTCCGCGAGCGCGGCAGAATATTCCGCCGCGACATACTGTACACTCGCGGCATCTTTTACTGCGAGCTTATCGAGTACGGTTGAGAGTGTTTCTTCGCCTTCTGAATAGCACCGTTCGGTTTCGGCGTAATCGGTTTCCGCCGCCGTAAGGGCTTCTTTCGCGGCCTGGAGTTGCACGGTGCACCGCGTTAGATTGCGATGAGCCTCGGCGACGGCGGTGACGACCGCGAGCATACGGTCTTCTTGCAACTTGAATTCCGCTTCCTTTTGGGCGCGTGCCGCGCGATATTCTTGCACCGTACGGAAGCCCTCAAAGGCGGACCATATGCCGAAGAGTCCGCCGCCCCAGCCGTGAAGGGCGGCATTGCTAAGTCCTTCACGGTTGAGTCCGCCGCCGCCCAAGACGACATTGGGCAGAAAGTTTGCGAGGGCTTCGAGTACTTGTGCCTTACGAAGTTCGATTGTTTGGTCGCCTGCATACAGGTCTTTGCGCGTCAGAAGCCCCCGCCAGACGCACTCCTCGACGCTAAGAGTTTCAAAAATGCCGCTCTTTACCGCGAGGAGGCTCACCCCATCAAAGAGATGGTTCTCGATATTGCTGTTTTCGGTTAGAGGCCAGAAACGGACCACTTCGCAGAGTTTCATTCGTGCCTCTTCGCGCTGGTCTTGTGCCTCGCGCAGATTGAGGGTGTCATTGGCGAGTCGAGCAAGCGCACGGGCTTTGTCTCCTTCGCGGGCATAGCCTTCTTCCGTTAAACGGATTACACGATTCGTGAGGGCTTCACCGCTCGCCACTTGCAGGCGGTAAGTTTCCACAAGACGCTCCGAAAGAACGGCACGATAAAAGAGTGCGGCGATTTGGGCATCGAGCACCTCTTGAGCTCGCTCACGGACGATATCCTTAATGCGAATCCCATAGGCTGTTTCCGCGAACATAACCCACGCGGCAGGCGTGAAGACGCTCTGGGTGAGCATCATAGACTGCTGATTCGCCCAAAGGCGATTCGCCTTGAGTCCAATTGGCGAAAGAGCGGGAAAAACGCCGCGTCCGTGGAAGACTTCGCGTCCGAGAGAAAGCTCGAGATTTGGCAGGAATACCGAGAAGGCGGTTGCCCGATCAATTCGTGCGAGTTGCGCGGCAAGATCTTGTTCCGTGAGCTTGAGGGTTCGTTCGTGCGCCAAGTCAAGTATTTGTGCGAGACGATAGGGGGGCGGATTCGTCGCCTGCCATGCCGTTGTCTCCTCTAGGAGATTCGCACGAAATGCCGCGCTCGCCTGTTCACGCTCCTCGCGTCCAGGATTTGTGCACCCAATAAGCGCGGCAGAAAGGATAATCAAAAGGTAGTTAAGTGTTCGCGTCATTTTCATCTCCTCCTCCTTTGTAGGAAAGTTCCGCGAAGAGGCGTTCGCATATGAACTCGGCATAATTGCGACCCCACGAAGTACGCGTCGCGCGTTTCGGACGGAATATCGCCTGCCAGGATTCATCTACGAAAGCGACGGACGAGAGTTGTGACCAAATAGAGGTTACCCATTTACAGGTCTCGGTTTCAGACTTTCCCGCATAGCGGATGAGCTTAAAGAGAGAGTTGTAAATGGGCAAGAAGAACTCCGTCTTGATATATTCGTGCATACTGGACGGCTGGTGTATTTCGCGTCCGTAAAGTCGCGAAACGACAGCGCGTTCGCCTTCCGTCGCGCGCATAGCCGCCGAGAAGCGGAGTATCCATTCGCGAAGGGCGGCGCGCCAACTCGCCGCGTCCGTTACTTTATCCGCGAGATGGACAATGGAGTCGCCCTCATTGCGACGGAATACGCGTGCGAGGCATTCTTGGTAAAGTCTTTCCTTAGAACGGAAGTGGTAATTTACCAAAGCGCCATTAACACCTGCCGCGCGACAAATCTCGCGTGTGGTGACATGTTCAAAGCCTTTTTCGGCGAAAAGTTCCGTCGCGGTGGCTAATATATTTTCTCTCGTTCGATCCATTTTCTTATGCACCAGTTTTAAACACGCGTTTAGTATATCATTTTCGGCCTTCCCCTGTCAATCCCCCCTTGTCGTCTATTACAACGCAAAGTTCGCAAAGGTTTTGGGGGTTTGGTGGGTGGAGGTGGGGCGTTTCAGACATGATTAACAGGATTTACAGGATTCGGGTGCGGTTTTTTAACCACGGATTTTCACGGATTTTAGCCGTGGAGATTGGGAGAATCGGGAGGTGTTTATAAACTCCGAGGGGCAACAAAGAGCTTCGCTAACGCTACGCTGAGGGCTTCG
>CAVCJC010000106.1:0-6676 GCA_963602475.1 Lachnospira hominis (ex Liu et al. 2021) | reverse complement strand
TCGGATGAACTCGGCAATAAGCAGTTCTTTGCGGAAAAGGGCTGGCTCGCGGACGCATTTGACCTGTGGCTTGGCTTGCAGATTGAGCCGAAGGGGCTGCGCTTTAACCCGATGAATGATGGCAAGCCGTTCGCGGTTCGTGGGCTCACCTTGCGCGGCGCGACGCTCGATATTCAGATGTCGGGCACAGGGTCGAAGGCGGAGTACTATTTGAATAATAAGAAAGTCGCGGCAGATGGCTTCATCCCTTGGTCAGAACTTGAAAAGGGAAATAATTTGCTCGTTATCCGTGTAATCCCAGTAAAGTAAGGTCATTATGAAGAAAATACTCATTCCTAGTTTGGCACTGGCACTCACTTTGGGTGCGAGTGCCGCGTATGGTGACTCGTTCTTGGCGAAGGGCGATAAATGGATTCTCTCAGGCGACTCCATAACCTCGACCGATACCTATCGGCAGATTCTGCAGCTCGCGATTGAACATTATCACCCCGATTCGGGTATCGTCATTGGCAATCGCGGCGTTTGGGGACAAAAACTCAGCGAAGAGAAACGGCTCGAGAAGAACGAAACCCCTCAGATTGTCTCGATTATGATCGCGATGAATAGCTTCATTCATCACGAATACGGCACGGTGACGGACTTCTCGAAGACGGTGCGGTCTCATATCGAGGGACTCAGGGCACGCATTCGCGAATACAAAGCGAAAGGTGCGCAAGTTCTGCTGATGACCCCGACGCTCGTTGATGAACGCGAGGGCGGATTCTTCGTGACCTACAATTCGCGTCCAGGTCTCGTGGAAGTCGGCGCGGCGATTCGCAAGCTCGCGAATGAGGAGGGTTGCTTCCTGATTCCTGTCGCGGAAGATGTCGAAGCGTATAAAAACCTGATGGGTCCGCGCGAAACATTCATTCCTGACGGCGTGCACCCGTATGGCTACGGACAGTATATCATTGCGAACGCCTTCATTTCGCGGCTTGACTTCGCGGGCAAGCTCGGTGCGGGGCGGCACTTAACCGAGAAGCCCAATGCCGCGCCCATTGCGTTTAAGTGCGAGACGCGGTTTTTGGAGGACGCGGCAGAACCCTTAGTGTTTTCTTTCAGCGGGGCGGAAGGGACTCCGCCCCCTACCAACGGCATCAAAGGGAAGATTCGCTGGTCGGTGTGGTGTGATTCACTGCGTGTGATGACCGATAATGACTGCGCGGGACATTGTCTTGCACGAGGCGAAGGCGTATTGACGGGCGAGGCGAAGTGGCAACTTCCTGTCGCGGCAGATACACTAAATCTGAAAATCGGTGAGCGGGCGCGGGTGTTTATTGATATTACGCCTGAGGATGGCATTAGCCGCCTTTATTGCGTCGACCTCGCGCGGTGCCCCGTCGTGCAGATGAAGGATGGCGTTGCCCAAGGTAAGATTGAGACGGAGAAAGTCCGCCGCGAAGGGGCGACCGTGTGCACATGGGAGGTCCGTGAAGACGGACCCGACCTTTGGCTCTCGGGCTTCACGACGGCGGACGAGCCTTCGCGCAAGACATATGGTCCGTGGGCAAATGTCTTTAATATGAATGGCGCGCAGGTGCTTTTTGATTTCCGTCCCGCTGACCGTTTCGCGGGGGTGAATCCCGACCGTGATGCGCCGATGGTGCTCTTCTCGGTTCTTGAAGACCCGCAATTCTCGGTTATGCCGTTCGTTTGGATGGGGCGGCGGTATCAGTCCGCACTTTTCGCCTCCGCCGAAAAGAAGGCGGGCGGATATGATTGGCGGCTTGGGTTCCGTGGCAATGTGACGGACTGCGAGGCCTTCGACATCCGTAAGCTCGACTACTTTGGCATGCATCTCATCATTGCGGATACTGAGGGCGACAAGTGCTTGCGGTATGCGGATATGGACTATTCGCCTCTCGATAATCCCGAACGGCGAATGAACCAAATGACAATCTTTGACCGCAAGGGACGCTTCAAAGGCTCTGAGGTGACCACGGTTAACTTCTTCTCATTTTCAAACGGACTCAAATAAATAAGAAAGGCAAAATTATGTTCAATATAAAGAAGATAGCGGTAATATTCGCGGCAGTTTTAGCGGGGTATTGCGGGGCGGAAGACTTCGTGCGGTATGTCGACCCGCTGGTGGGCACGGTTGGCGAAGGCAATACTTTCCCGGGTTCGTGCAGTCCATTTGGACTCGTTCAGGCGAGTCCCGATTCGGGCACCCGCGTCACTTGTTCTGGCTATAAGCACAATGACACCACGATTCGCGGCTTTTCGCAGACCCATCTCAACGGAACAGGTCGTCAGGCTATGGGCGACATCTCGCTTATGCCGTTCGTGGGCGACTTCGATGAATTGAATGTGGCGACTCCCTTTAAGAAAGAGACTCAAGTCTGCTCACCCGACTACTATGCGGTGACGGTTGAGAAGGGCGGAATCCGTGCGGAGGCGACGACCTCGCAGCGTGTCGCGTGGTGGCGCTTCACCTATCCGAAAGGCGAGACCCCGAAGCTTTATGTGGATGGCGCGGCGATGCTTATGCAGCCTTACAACCTCAAGTTTGGTACACGGATGGTGTCCTCCGACTACACGCTCAGCGCGGATCGCACGGAAATCTCGGGCGGCAAGTGTGCGCAGGGATGGACCGCCTATCGGCTCTTCTATTCGGTGAAAGTTGACCGTCCGTGGAAGGCGATTAAGCGCCTACCTAGCGATGGTTTTGATGGGGCGGGCGACCGCTTTGTGCTGGAGTTCGAGGGTGATGAGCCGCTTCTTGTGCAGGTCGGGCTTTCCGTCGTCTCGGCGGAAGGTGCTCAGCGTAACCGCGAGGCAGAAACCAAGGGGCAAACCTTCGAGAGCGTCCGCAGGGCGAATCGTGCCGCGTGGAATGAGCTTTTCGCGCGTATGCAACTCGTGAAGGGGACGGAAGTCGAGAAGGCGAATTGGTATACTTCGCTTTATCACCTCTGCATCCAGCCCAATGAGCAAACGGATATTGACGGTAAGTATCGCACCGCGGCGGATACAATTGCGACGGCGAAGCGCGGACATTACTCCACTTTCTCGCTCTGGGATACTTTCCGCGCGGCACATCCGCTCTACACCTTCCTTGTGCCTGAGCGCGTGGATGCCTTTTTGGATTCGCTCTTCTCGTTTGGTAAGTACCACGGGCACCTGCCGATGTGGACGATGTGGGCAAATGATGACCACGGTATGATTGGTATTCATTCGATTCCCGTCATTTGTGACGCGTGGGCGAAGGGCTATCGTGACTTTGACGCGGACGCGGCACTTATTATGATGGTGCAGTCGATGGTTAATAATGATGGCGAAAATCCCGTGAATTGCTGGAACGCTTACTGGGAAAATGGTTACTTCCCTTACTATGCGGGACGCTTTGATACTCACTTAAGCCCGGGCGGTTCGGTTTCACGCACCCTTGAGTTTGCCTATAACTGGTGGTGTATTGCCGACTTTGCGGAGAAGATTGGTAATAAGACTACTGCCAAAGAAGCGCGTAAATACGCGGACTACTGGCATAATATCTTTGATGAGAAAGTCGGCTTTGCGCGTCCGCGTGCCCCGAAGTCTGCGGGCGGTGCATGGCGTGAGCCATTCGATCCGCGCGAGTTCTGCGTGCCGGGCGAACTCTGGAGCGACTATACCGAGGCGAATAGCTGGATTTACTCGTGGCACGTCTTTCAAGATCCGTTTGGGCTCGCGAAGGCCATGGGCGGCGTAGATAAGACTCTCGCTAAGCTCGACGAGTTCTTCACGACGCGTCCGTTGCAGGGAACAGGCTCGGAGAATAATGATGCGGGCGGTTTGGACGCGGACGGCAACATTAAGATGGGGCAATACGGACAGTACTGGCACGGCAATGAACCGAGTCACCACATCGCCTACTTCCCCGCCGTTTTGGGTCGCCCCGAGCGTACGGCGGAACTCGTCCGCGCTATTTGCCGCGAATCGTATCATCCGACCCCCGACGGACTCTGCGGCAATGATGATTGTGGGCAGATGAGCGCGTGGTATCTCTTCTCGATGATGGGGTTCTATCCGTTTAATCCGTGTGGCGGAGACTATGTGATTGGTGCACCGCAGGTGGAGGAAGTGCGCCTTGCGCTTCCCGAGGGACGCACCCTCACAATCCGCGCGAAGGGACTTTCCGAGGCGGCGAAGTATGTGAAGAGTGTCACGCTCAATGGCAAGTCCATTAAGGGCGGTGTTCTCAAGCATGCGGACCTCATCAAGGGTGGCGAACTCGTTTTTGAAATGACATCCGAAACCAGCATTCCTGAACTCCTCAAGAGGTAATAAAAATGAAGAATCTGATATTCACAGTTGTTGTCCTCGCACTCAGCATTGCCGCGCGCGGCGAAATTCGCTTGGGGAGTCCCTTTACGGATGGCGCGGTTCTTCAACGCGGACAAGTTGTCCCTGTTTGGGGCGTTGCCGAGTCGAATGCGGAAGTTAAAGTCTCGTTTGCGGGGCAGACAAAGACGACCACGGCGAATGCGGATGGCAAGTGGCGCGTCAATCTCGATGCGCTGGCCGCCTCGAAGGAAGGGCGTGAGCTTGTTGTGGAGTCGGGCAAGGAAGTTTCGCGCGTCAAGGATGTGCTTGTTGGCGAGGTGTGGTTCTGTAGCGGACAGTCCAACTGCGAATTGCCGCTCTGGGGTCCGCGTTGCCGTTTTCGTGATAAGGAAGGCTATTTGACGGCGAAGCTCACAAACTTGCCCGAAGTGCGCTTCGCGTATTGCTCGAACTATAAGGTGTCCAAAACGCCACGCGAATTCTCCGCTGAGCCTGTGCAATGGAAGCCCTTTACGCCTGAGAATCTTCTTGATTGCAGCGGCAAATCGCGCAATTGGGCCTTCTCGGCGATGGGCGTTTACTTCGCGCGCGAACTTTACGCGGCACTGGATGTACCCGTCGGCATTATCGGCGCGTATTGGGGCGGGTCGCCGATTCGTTCGTGGACTCCGAATATTCCTGAGGGACAAATGTTTAACGAGATGGTCGCGCCGTGGTGTCCGTACGCTATGAAGGGATTCATTTGGTATCAGGGCTGTAGCGATTTGGGCTCAGGGGCTAAGTATCGCGAACTTATGCACAAGCTTTATAACGGATGGTCCACAGTCTTTGAGAATCCGAAGCTCAGCTTGCGGTTCGTGCAACTTGCGCCGTATCACTATAACTCGAATGACGGAGATAAGAATCTCGTTGCCGTGCAAGAAGCGCAAGAGGCATTTGCCAAGGAACAGCCGAATGCCGGACTCGTCGTCATCAACGATGTCGGCAATATGCACGATATTCACCCGAATGACAAGCGTACGGTGGGACTTCGTCTCGCCGCACTCGCTCTCAAGCGGGATTACGGCTTTGATGTGCCAGGTGAATCCCCGAGTCTAAGCGGATGGAAGGTCGAGGACGGACGCTTCGTGATTTCATTTGACAATGTCAAAGAGTGGGTGCTCTATACGGCAGACCAGTCCGTGCCGCCGCTCTTTGAAGTTGCAGGAGCGGATGGTGTATATCGTCCAGCAGAAATTGCGAACTTGATTTGGCATAAGAATCGCGGTAATTTGGGCTATTTTGATGGCGAAGTGAAGGGGACGGAACTCATAGTTGGGGCTTCGGGCGTAAAAGAGCCTAAGCACATCCGTTTCTTGCATAAGCCGCCATTCTTTGGCTATCTTACGAATGAGGCGAATCTTCCGCTTGGACCTTTCCATATTGATGTTGAGGAAGTGCCTACGAAATGAAAAAGACTGTCCTTTTTGTAATTGCCGCGTGGAGTGCCGCGTTCCTAAATGCTACGGAACGCACACGCCTTGTTTGTAAAGACACGCCTTATTATTCGGAGGCGGAATTGGCTACGGCGAACGACTATCAGCGTGAGCGTTGTAAGCTCGATTGCCGCGTGCCCGTGGGGGCGACAAACTTCTCTACGGTCGTGTGGTTCCACGGCGGCGGTCTTACGGGTGGAGGGAAGTACTTTATCCGTATCGATGAAGGAATTGCGCAGGTCGCCGTGAATTATCGTCTTTTAGGCAAGGAGAAGTCCGTCACAGGCGATGATTGCATAAATGATGCGGCGGCGGCCGTTGTATGGACGCTCAAGAACATCGCGAAATACGGTGGTGACCCGAAGAAGGTGTATGTAAGCGGAATGTCCGCTGGGGGCTATCTCACAATGATGGTAGGGATGGACCCCTCGCGTCTCGCGAAATATGGCTATAAGCCAACGGACCTCGCGGGTATTGCGCCAGTCTCAGGACAAGCCACAAAGCACTTCAACGTCCGTAGATTCGCGGGGGATAAAGATCCGCAATACCAGCCCAAGATTGACCGCCTTGCGCCACTCGCTTTCTGTTCGAAGGATTTGCCGCCTATGATTAGCATATGCGGCGAGCCGCCGTGGGAATGGAAGTGCCGCGCGGAAGAAAATCGTTTCTTAATTGCCTCCTGCCGCGCCTTAGGACATCCAGCCGCCTATTATGTTGAAGCCGCCTTTTGTGACCACGGTCGGACCGAATCTGCCGCGATGCCCTATGTCGAGATGTTCATCAAAGGCCGCCTCCCCCCACATCTAAAAATGTAAGGTAGGGCAGGCGTCTCCTCTTCTCGTGCAACCCCCGCCCGCGCCGCCGTCAAACGGGGCGGAAGGGACTCCGCCCCCTAC
>CAVCJC010000105.1:0-6753 GCA_963602475.1 Lachnospira hominis (ex Liu et al. 2021) | reverse complement strand
GTCGAGGAGTCAAAAAGAGCCCCATACCGTGTCTCACTTTTGGGGACTAGTGCAAAGGAGAGAGAGGATGAAATCACGTAATGTCGTGAAAGCGGCGTTACTGGCGGTTTCGCTTGCTCTTGTTTCTGCCGCGACAGCTTCCGAGCCGTGGAAGATGTTCGACCGTAGGTTGGGACTTTTTGTCCATTACGGAATCTACTCCGTCGGCGGTTGGCAAGAACAGGAAGAAATGCGCCTTGAACGCTCGCGCTCTGAGTATGAGAAATATGCGAGGGATTTCCGTGCCGAGCAATTTGACGCGGAAGCCCTTGTCGCGGACGCGAAACTTCTGGGGGCGGACTACCTCGTGTTCACCACTAAACATCATGACGGATTCTGTATGTGGGATACGGCGACGACGGACTTCTCGTCCGTTCGCGGCGCTCCCGCGAAGAGGGACTTCGTCCGTGAGCTCTCCGAGGCTTGTGCACGCGGCGGAATCAAGTTTGGGCTTTACTACTCAAATCCTGACTGGCATCATCCGAATGCCTATAATCCGCTCAGCACCCATCAGATTCCGCCGCGCGCAGGAGATAAGCCTGATATGGAGGCTTATAAGCCGTATGTTGTCTCGCAGATAACGGAGTTGCTGTCCAATTATGGCGAGATCGTCTGTCTTTTCTGGGATATTCCGACGCACATCGAGGATGTTGAAATGAATCGGCTGGTCCGTCGCCTGCAACCTGGCATCAAAATCAATGATCGAGGCTGGGGGAAGGGCGATTATTCCACGCCTGAGCGCGATTTCCCCTCTGACGCGGTCTTTACGAACTTAACGGAGGCCTGTGATTCGGTGAGCGTGCAAAGTTGGGGTTATCGCGTGAATGATGATTTGCGCAATGTGCGCAGTTTGACGCGTGCGGTGGATAGCACGCTCGCACGGGGCGGGAACTTCCTTTTGAATGTTGGACCCAAGGCAGACGGCACAATTCCTGAAGCGGCGCGGCAGAGGCTCGCGGGGGTTGGTGACTGGTATCGGCGAGTCAATGTCGCCTTCCAGAATGTAGAGACGGTGCCAAATCTTGTCGCGGACGCGAATTGCCTTGTGACACGGCGCGGCGACACGCTCTACTTGCACTATCCAGAAGGGCTCGTGGCGAACGGACTGAATCTGAGCCCCTTGAATCGTATGCCGACTTCCGCGACACTCCTCAATACGGGCGCGGCACTTTCGTGCGAATTGACGCGGATGCCGTCCAACTGGTGGAAAGGCCTAAAAAGTGAGGTTTTGCACATTCGGGACATTCCTGATGAGACACTCACTGGCGAGACGGTGGTGATTGAGCTACGCTTCCCAACAGGGACAATTGACGACTTCATAAGTAATCAAGGTAAGTAAGGAGAAAAGCAATGAAAAAGAAAAAGATACAAAAAGTGAAAAGCCTCTCGGCTGCACTTATGTGTGTCGGAGTGCTTTCTGCGTTTGGAGGTGTCCAGATCACGAACATCCCAGACGATGCCGTATTGACTGAATTGGGTGAATATGATGTTCTTACCTTTACAAATAGCGGCTCCTTCACGGTGACGAGTCCGGGCAAAGTCGAAGTGCTCGTCGTCGCGGGCGGCGGCTCGGGTCAGGGCGGTGGCGGCGGTGGCGGCGGCGTCATCCACAAGACGGCGTTCACCGTCGAGGCTGGCGAACAGACGGTCATCATCGGCGCGGGCGGTTCGGCGGCATCAGACGCGACAACCGCAGAGCAGAACGGACAGGACTCGTCCGTCTTCGGCCTCGTGGCGAAAGGCGGAGGCGCGGGCGGTAGTGTCAATACTGTTGGTCGTGATGGCGGCTCTGGTGGCGGTGGCGGATACGCCAACACGGCGGAGCATTCAATTAATCAGACGAAAGCCGGCGGTGCGGGAACGGACGGTCAGGGCTACGCGGGCGGCACGGGTGCGACGATCGGCACTGCGAACTCCTATGGTCGCGCGGGCGGCGGTGGCGGCGCAGGTGGCGCTGGCAATGGCTATGGCGTAACGCAAAATGATGACTCCTCCTATAGTTACACGGGCACGAGTGCCGACGGCGGCATTGGCTATCTTTGCTCCATTACGGGCGAGGCGCGCTACTATGGCGGCGGCGGTGGCGGCGGCATGGACTTCCAGGCGGTTACTGCCGGTGTTGGCGGTCTCGGCGGCGGCGGCAATGGCGGCAAGAGCACAACCGTTCTCCCGACGGACGGCGAGCCGAACACGGGCGGCGGCGGTGGCGGTCGCGGAAAGAAGCAGAATTCTAACACCGTCGCGGGTGCGGGCGGCAGCGGCATTGTCATCATCCGCTATCTGAACGCCGAGCGGGCGGACATTGCGACGGGCAACGTGACGGCCTACGGCGGCACGGCAGTCTGGGACGCGGAGAACAAATACATTTCTCGTGCATTCACATCCGACGGACAAATCTCCTTCGCGGAAGACACGACGGTTGATGTCCTCGTCGTCGCGGGCGGCGGTGCGGGTTCGAACGGATCGCGTGGCGGCGGCGGCGGCGCGGGTGGCTTTATTGAGAAGTCCACGTATGCGGTCAAGGCGGGTGTCTATAATATTGTCGTCGGCGAGGGCGGACATGACGATGGCTCAACAACGAGTAGCAAGAATGGCACAAATTCGTCCGTCTTCGACCTTGTGGCCATTGGCGGCGGCGGTGGTGGCGGACCGAACGCAAGTGGTGGAACTGGCGGTTCCGGCGGTGGCGGCGGCGCCAAGAGCAACTCAGGGACGACGAGCGGCGGCGCGTGCGCGGAAGGTCAGGGAAATGCCGGCGGTGGCGGCATCTACAACGGCGGCGCGGGCGGCGGCGGCGGCGCGGGCTCGCCTGGACGGAGCGCGGACTCCACGAGTGGGGTCACTGAGATGAGCGCGGGCGGTACGGGTGTCGTTTCGCGCATTTCGGGACGCCTCGCGTGGTATGCGGGCGGCGGCAACGGCACGGGCTGTTTTGTTTGGATTCCTGGCGGCGGCGGACGCGGCGATACGACGCTTGCGGAAGACGGCGAGCCATTCACGGGCGCTGGCGGCGGCGGTTCAGGTAAAACTCAAGCATGGACTTCGGGTACTGCTGGCAAGGGCGGTAGCGGACAGGTTATTGTGCGTTATGCCGCGTCTGAATTGGGCTATTCGGATCTTAATAAGGTAGAGGCAACGGGTGGTACGATGACGAAGTACTCCCAAAACGGACATCGTTATAGGGTGCATACATTCACCGAGGACGGCACGTTCACGATGCCAACCTGGGGTAAGGTCTCGTTGCTCGTCGTGGGCGGCGGCGGTGGCGGCGGAACGAATGCCGGCGGTGGCGGTGGCGCGGGCGGTGTGCTCGTCGTGACGAATCTCGTGCTTTCGCCGGGCACCTATCCCGTCACGGTTGGCGCTGGTGGCGCGGGCGGCGGCACGGACGGCAATTTGGGTCGGTTTGTCTGGTCGTCAGGTCAAGGCGACAACGGCGGCGCGTCGATCTTCGCGAATTACTATGTCCCGGGCGGCGGTGGCGGTGGTGTCTGCAACAATGGCGGCAATCTTGGTGCGTCCGGTGGTGGCGGCGGCAGCAGCAACCAGTCCGCAGCAAGCTTGGCGAATCAGGTGCCGGGTGCGGGACGTGAGGAATGGGGCGGCTTCTCTGGGTCGCAGGGAACTTATGACCAAGGGAACGACGACCGCGTCGGCGGATGCGGCGGCGGCGCGGGCGGCACAATCGCGTCCGGCACATCGGCTGGTAGTGCCTCGGGCGGCATCGGTGTCGCCTGCGACTTCAGCGGAACGCTTCGCTACTATGGCGGCGGCGGCGGCGGCGGTCGCGGTCGGAACACGGCTCTCGCAGGTGGCGAAGGCGGTGGCGGCGCGGGTGGCGTCGGCGCGGCGGGTTCTGACGGCGTAGCTGGCACGGGCGGCGGCGGTGGTGGCGGCGGCCACACGAAGAACACCTCCTACAATGGCGGCAATGGCGGCAGCGGCATCGTAATCCTCCGCTATGAAGTCAAGCCGGAAGGACTGCTCTTGATTATCCGCTAAAAGCAATTTGAATTGACAGTAAACAGTAACAATAATAAAGGTACGAACAACTAATGAGTACATTTGGTCTTTTGCTCGCGGCGGCTTTGCATGCGCCAGAGTGGATTATCGCGGGAATGTGGGGAACGCCTGGTGCGCTCTCCCTTGGCGGGATGTCGGCGGAGGAGGATCTCCGCCCGAATGCTGACGACAGCTATGCCTTCACCTCCTTCGACACGACCTACAGGACGAACTGGACGGCGTGTGCACGGCAGGATAAGCGCGGCTATGTCGTTGAGACGAATACGCGGGGCTTTTCGTGGACGGAAGGCTCGGCCTATGGCTTCGTCTGGGTCGTCTCGCCCGATGATCGCATTGTCACGATGAAGTGCGCGACGAGCGGTGGGGCGCAGACGCTCTGGGTGAACGGTGTGAAACGGCCTGCGGCGAAGACGCGCTATCAACCTGTGCGGCGCATGAAGGCGATGGCGCGGACGGACCAAGGCAATGAGTTCGAGGTCGAGGTGACGACGGGCGGTATGGAAGCGACTTATGCTCTGCCGCTCGCCCGTGGTGCGAATCGCGTGTTGCTCAAGTTCTATACGAAGCAACCTGCTGGGACGGATGTCTTCTTTGACTCTGAGTTTGAGAATGCGGAAGGGTGCACATTCCGGACGAGCGCGCCAGACATTGACGCGGCGCGGCACAAGGCGCTCATGGCACTGGATACCCAAGTCCTAGTCGACGCGCCAGCCAATCTGCCGCATCCAGGCGAGAGGATCGCGCTGACGACGATTGCCGTCCCGCCACCTCCGCCGCGTCCGAGGAAAGGGCAGAAGGTGGTCGTACCGCCGGCACCCGAGCCGTTCACGGCGAAGTGCCTGCAGACGATTAGCGACTATGACGGCGTCGAGCTGGCGCGGCGCACCTTCACGATGACATTCCCTGGTACGAACGTGACGGAGTTCGGTACGGTGCCCGCGAACGGGTATGGCTACTACCAGATTCGCACCTTTGTGCTGGATGAGAAAGGGGGCGTCCTCGCGGCGCTTCTTCCCGACGGATTCTCGGTGATTGGTGGTACGCAGGCACGGCGGGAGCGTCAGGCGAAGGGTGTCAACAAGGTCGCCTCGTGCTTCTATTGGATGAATACGGTCACAGGCAATGTGCACAACTGCGAGAATTTCCTTCCCTGGATGTCGCGGATGGGCGTGTTGCACAATGTCGGCGGAGACTGCAAGAATGGCGAGTTGATGGAGAAGGCGAAGTCTTATGGCATCACGATGACGGCGGACTTCCTCGACCCGTGGTGTGCGGAAAAGCCTGAGAAGAAGATCGCGGCCGCCAAGACTGCCGCGCCTTACACGAAGTTCTACAAGGCGTGGAACGAGATTGACATCTCGCCGTTCCGCTTCAAGTCGTCGACGACGAACTGGACGAAGCGCGTTCGTACGGAGTGGGAAGCTGTCCACGCGGCGAATCCCAAAGCAATCTACACGGGACCGACATTCGTGCGCACGGGCAATAGCGACTGGTTTGCGGAATGCCTGCGTCTCGGCTGGGCGGATTATGTCGACGTGTGGGATGTCCATTCCTATCCGATGTATGCGCCGAACCTCGAGGATGCGCATGTCACGAACAGCGAGAATGAAAGCGGCACAGGCATCGAAATCATCCTGAAAAAAGTGCTGGGCAAGAAGAACGACAAGAAGTTCATCATGGGCGAGTGGGGTCCTCGGTCGTCGCACGGACGCGATGCGCGCGTTTGGCAAATTGCCATGACGGCGAAGATGGTTGCCTGGCTCGATTCGAATCCGAATTATCTAATGGGTGGCTTCCTCGTTCCGTGGATGCACACAGGCGGCGACCTCCAACTTGGACACCAGCCCGCCGAGGCGGCGCTCTACACGGCGGCGGCACTTATCGATGGCTTCCCTTATTCGCGCTATGAGGTTGGCTTTGAGCGTGACCGCTTCAATGCGGGGCTTTTCGGTCCGACGCTCGTCGTCTGGACGAAGGGGTGGAATGTTGACGAGCGCAGCTTCCGTCCGCCTTTCGAGGGCGACCTCGTATTGGTGGACGCGATCGGTCGCGTAAAGCCCCTGCCGCGTGATGCGGAAGGATTCGTGCGCGTCACTTTCTCGCCCACGCCCGTCTACATCCTGACGGCGGAGAATTACGCGAAACTCACTAAATAAGCGAAAAAGATTGAGTTAAATTAAGATAATGGATAAATAAAATGAAGAAACTTATTTTCTCCACTTTATTCCTTAGCGCGACGGCATCTGCCGTCGCGTTTGGGATTGACCGCTCGGTGATGTCCGAGGCGTATTGGAAGATTTGGAATGACGCGGAGCAGGCGCGGATTGACGCGGACATCGAGAAGAACCGCAAGGCGGATGCACACCTCGCCGTGACGGCTGCGGACGGTGCGGAAGTTGAGATTGAGCAGGTTGCGCACGACTTCCGTTTCGGTGCGCACATCTTTAACTTTAATCAGTTGGGCAAGACCGAATATAATGACATTTATAAGTCGATGTATGGGGCGGGTGGACTTTTCAATCAGGCGACCGTCTCGTTTTACTGGATTGACCACGAGTTGACGCCTGGGGTTTATCGTTTTGACGGTGACTATCGCGATACAGAGCAGTATTGGAATTCGCTCACACGCGAGGAGGCGATGAGGAATCGCTTTTGGCGGCGTCCTGCCCCAGCGCCAGTCATTGACTTCCT
>CAVCJC010000104.1:0-6843 GCA_963602475.1 Lachnospira hominis (ex Liu et al. 2021) | reverse complement strand
ACAAAGGGCTACGCTAACGCTTCGCCTAATTGCTTCGCATTCAACGCTCAAACTTCTTGGCAGCGTCGAATGGTAAGGGGCGCAGTTCCCTGCGCCCCGCTCGCCAATCTAAGAGTGTGCTCTAGAGAACACTCCTCGTTATCTAAGCCGCAATCACTTGACTTCTTTCATCCAATCTGTAATGACGCGCCCAAGAATGTCAAATCCACCATCGGCGAGGTGCACATGATCGCCTGTATAGAAGTCATCGCTCGGAGTTCCCTTTGCATTCAAGAACTCCTGCCGAAGGCGAATGAATGTCACATTCGGAATCTTCGCGCAACGCGCTTCAGATGCGACATTCGCCTCGTCAGCCCACACAAACCAGTCGTGCGGATTCCCACGCGGCAAAATGCCCAATACGAGAATCTTCGTCTCAGGCATCTTCTCACGGACGGCGCGAACAATTGCCTCTACCCCTGCCCCAACTTCATCACCTGTATTCTTACGCGCATTACCCCACGGCGTTATATTATTAGTACCAATAAGAAGAACGAGATATTTGGGGTTTAACCCATCCAATTCCCCATTCTGAATGCGCCAAAGCACATTCTGGGTTCTATCCCATCCATAAGCAAGATTAAGTGCACGATAAGCCCCAAACCACTTCTTCCAAATCTCAGGTACATTCTCGCCCACACCAAACGACTCCGTTGCACCGCCCGCCCAGCGATGCAAAATCGAGTCGCCCAAGAGCACAATCTCTGGGTTTGTCGCCTTAACACCATCGGGACGAATGGCCGCCGCGTGCCGCGCATACCAATCATAGCCATCTTTCTCAAGTTTAGGCGTAGGAATAATCGCGTTATTACGCTCGCCCATTAGGCGAATACGCCCAAAAGCGGAAGCACTAGACGCATTGCTCGCCGTTCCAAAGAGCATCATTTGCGCACGGCGACCCGGCTTATCATTGGGAAACGCACAGTTTGCCCCAAAGTCAAACCCAAATGTCTCAGGCGGTGTGCCATCTTTATTCGCAATCTGCCACGGAATGCGCACCGTCAGATTGTAGCCCTCTTTCGTACGGACACCTGTCGCCGTCGGGAGCGGCGGCGCTTTATACCCCTTCTGGACAATTTGCGGCGAGAAGACACGCAAAACCGAAGCCGTCGTAGCCGCCGCAGGTTCAATAAGGAACTGATAGCAGCCATCGGAATACTTACCATCGCCAAGCCCCTTGCCAGGCTTGCGGAAGTCACAGAAAAGTTCAACCGAAGTTCCCGCAATTCCTGGGAACGGCGCGAGTTTAAACTGCTTATCCGTCATTTCCGCCTTAACAATGAGCGCACGGTCATCCCAATCAAGCGTAATCTTGCCCGAAAGGTCGTCCGCACCCGCCCAGAACTTCGAGGCTTCCAAAAGTGAAGTCATATCATCCGCGTGTCCAAGCGCAACTTGATCGTCACGATCCATATTCAATGTCACTGGCTCGCCACTCGTGAGCGACACACCCTTAATGGCACGAATCGTCGTTTGCCCCATAAGCGGCGTCGCATCATTGACGCTCCCTTTGAAGCGCACCGTTACATTCTTGCCAGCCTTGGCTAAACGATAACCTAACCTCATTTCGCGGCGTTCGCCAGGTGCCAATGTAAAGGGCTTCGTATCTCCCGTGAGCTTAACCGCCGCGTTTTTGCGTGGCTTGAAAGCGACTTTCTGCGGCGTATCAAGCGTATTTTCGAATTCGGCAACAATCTCACCTGAGTCAGCCGTCGTTTGCAAAGCATAGAGTGCCGTCAACGGAACAGAAACAACTTCAAAGACTTTGCCCTTCGTATGCAAATAGCGCGTATTCATATCCAGCGCAATTTGATAGAGCCAAACATTGCCCTGTTTAGCGAGAGGCTTGAGCGTCTTGCGCTCGCCCTGCATGCCTACACACTCAATTTCAGGGACATCCGCACGAAGTGAGACATCTACTGGCCCATGAATACCCCAAATTGCCGCGACAATGCCGCCCGCTTTCTTGGGGAATATAACACCATTTACGCCAAAGATCTCGTTAATCGGACGCAATCCGTCCAAAATAGCAGGCTCAAGCTGGCAAGCAAGAACGCCACTCGCGAGTAACATACGGTTGGGCGACATCTCGCCTTCAGGAGTACAGGCGTGAGATGTAAAGTCATGCGGACGATCCTTCCAATTACCACACTTGAGAGCACCTCTAAACTGTCCGTAAGTCGGCAAGAAGAATGTGAAAACTCGCGTACCCTGCTGAAAGTTTACAAGCACATTGCGCGTCATACTAATCGCCGAGGTAATTTCATCAATCGGATTGCACCACCCATGCGCGTCATTGAAGCCAGGCGCACGCCGCGCACGCGCATTTTCGATGTAGGCGGGTGTCAACATCTCGTCAATCTTTTCACGCGCCGCGACAGGCACTCCCGTCTCGGTATTAATCATCGGCTTATTGGGGAAACGCTTGCGCGTCTCCTTCAAAATCTCAGGCATATTCGTGTCTTCAATCAATACGCCTGAGTAGGTGTGGTAAGAAACACCATCCAGATACTTGCCCGCACCTGCCGCGAGAGCCTTATCCATCCATTCAATCCAGTTGCCTTGCGGCGACATACCATAGACGAGCGCCTGCGGAGTCTTGACGGACATTACCTCCTTCATAGACTTACAAGCGTAGACATAATACTCAGGGTGCTGTCCAAAGAACTTATGTCCACAATTAGGTTCATTCTCAACTTCCCACCACGCAATATTGTCCTGGTAGCGGTCGGCACATTGACGCAAGAACCACTTGTGCCATTCCTGGTCACAAAGTTCAGGAATCTTCTTGTCGCGCGTGTAATCATAATTGGGATAGTTATGGACGCACAAGGCAAGCGGACGCCCCTCAATACGCACCCATTCCGCTACGGACGGCCAATTATACGCTTCTTTAGGAGTCTTCGGGTCGCCCTGCCGCGAAACAACACGAAAATCTTCCAGCCATTCGCTGTCATACACAGCGTGTGGGTACATATAACGCACAGCATAGGTGACAGGCATCGCGTCCATATAGCCGCCAAAGAGGTAGTTGCAAACCTCATGCCAAGCGAACTTATCATCGCCCTTCGTCTCGTCGCGACGCGTAAGGTACATAAAGTGCTTCGTTTGGTCGAGACCCAACTCGGGGCACTTAATGGTCATATGATAAATATCATCGTGAAGCCCTTTGGGGAAGTCCACAAAGGCAAGAGCCTCCGCACCCGCACCCACTTGAACGGACTGCGTCCACGAAGCCTTCTCACCCCTAACCTCGGTGTGATAGTCAAACTTCACATCAAAAGTCTTCGGCTCACTTGTCGTATTCGCGACACTCAAAACAGGGCAGTCGCGCTTGGACTTATCATCCGAAATGACCATCGTATCAAAGCCCATCACATTAACCGAGACACCGCCATCGGACGCAATATCGCACCGCCCCGCGTAAGTATTATTCTCCCAATCAAGGGTGAAGGTGCCGTTTGCACCCGTGATGACAAGTTCATCAATATACCAAACGCCGACTTTAATCCCCTTGGGGAAATAGCCACGATTAGCAGGCGTACGCATAAGTTCCTTGCCACCAACTGTGACAACAAGCGAGCCGTCCTTACAAACAATGGAGGCAGAAGTCCATTCATGCGGCAATTCAAAGGCTCCCTTGACCTTGCCCTGCGGAACTTGCGTCTCCAAATACGGCAGATTCTTGCCAACACGATTAGAGCCATTGCCAAAGGTGATAAGACCCGCATTGCCGACTATCCTAAATATCTCGCGGTCCATGCACTGACGCAGTCCACGGATATAGAAGTCCATTCGCCAATCACCAGGCGTAAACTTAAGGTGCGAACTGAGGTCATAAGAAAATGCCGCGCCACTACCGAACGGATTCGCCGCGCCCTTCGCGCCAACATCGGGTTTAGCGTATGTTGGTACGCGCAAGTTCAGTGCGAACCCGTCATTATACGGATAAATCGGCACAGTTCCCCCAAATGCCGCGACCGCCCCAAGTGCCGCGACCGCAAACGAACGCAACTTCATCTTTGTCATAGTTTGTGTCTTTCTACCTTAGTTTACACTACAAAAATTGGTTTTGCCTTAGCGGACGATTATTATTGTACCATTTTCGGACGGAACTCGCAAGAGCAATTGCCGCCTATCACTCGACAGCTTGAGAGAACAGCGTGGCCATTTTGCCTTAAGTGCCGCGTTCCAGCTCTCAAGGAGTTCTGTCTCGTCAACATCCACAAATCGAATCTCCTTGCCCGCTACTGTCTCAATAAGCGGCATAGCCCGTGCACCGCCGTTGCGTGCCAACTTCGTAATGCCATTACCCTCAAATACAAGCTCGCCGGCCCCATTGAATGTAATCCAATCTTTCGTGGATTGAATAGGCGCCGCCTTAAAGCCAGTTTCAGCCATATCAAACGCGAGTTTATACTTGCAACCGAAATGCATCGTGTCATCCGCTACAATCAACGGCGTTTCTCCCTGCAAACGCACGAGGTTATTGGTCGAAACAAGTGCACTGCCAAAACCGCAGAAATACGCGCCCGCATCACTCTGAACACTGATTGTCGCATTGCTGACAATCAAATTGTTATGTTGCGACCCACCATACCCAAGACGAAGACGCCTCAAAGTCACTTTCGCACCATTGCAGGCAACAAAGGTGTTGTTGCTCGCCGTCGCGCCGTTGCCTGACGGATCAAAACGGTCGCCTGTAGATGTAAAGGTGCTGTTATCGACAATCATCGTGTTATTACATCCGCCTTCGCCAACCGAGCCAAGTTCTACTTCCATAGAGCTG
Organism: Lachnospira hominis (ex Liu et al. 2021); assembly: GCA_963602475.1. Lineage (GTDB taxonomy): Bacteria > Verrucomicrobiota > Kiritimatiellia > RFP12 > UBA1067 > UBA1067. The sequence goes on along the minus strand of CAVCJC010000104.1, from coordinate 2,015 downwards.
CCATTCTCAAGGCGCAAAGTATTCCACGAACCCTTGCCACCAACAACCAACTTACGGCACTTACCAAATGTGCTATTCGAAAACACAACCGTATTGGAGTTCGCGATATCCTCTACGCCAATCGTAAATTCAACGCCTGTCAAGGCCTCATAAGTACTATTCGTCATCTCAAATCGATTGCGTGCACCACGGTAGCCAACAACGACGCGGTTGCGGTTCTGACCTGAGATTGTTTCTTTGTTATTGGTAATTTTACTGTCCTTCACAATTAGCGCATTATCAAAGCTGTTCGTGCCTCCACCAACTGCACCATTATCGGCACAAGCCGAAACCATAATAGAATCGCCCGAAAGCAACTCTACCGTACTATCATTCTCAATGAGCGCGACATTATTTTGGTTCGTATACGCCGAACTTGTGTTATCATAAGCCCAGCCCACGCAGAGCTTCTGCACCTGCAGCGTGCCGTTCGAAAGGTGGAGGACATTGTTCGTTGAGTTGCCCCACGCACCAAAACCAACGGCGAAAGGTGACACGCGATTGGCAATAGGCGAAACCAAACTGCCACCATCGAGAATCTCAAGCGTCGTATCCGAACTAGAAGGACCAATCTTTGACGGATGCGTCACATACATAGGGGCTTGTATAACCTGTGACCCCTCTCCCGAAATAGTAAGTTTCTTCATACAAGGCGGCAATTCAAGGTTGTAGTCCACATAAAGTTTAGCCCCCGAAAGAACCGAAGCCGTGAGCTGTCGCGCTTCATAAGCAAGCCCAGATTCAATCGTCTGACTCCTAAAACCATGTTTTGAATGTAGAACCGCTTTATCTTTCAAAATAAGATTCGCGTCTCCGCTTCGCATAAGAATGGCATAGACATTCGTGAAGAGAGTGTTTTCGCCAGTAATCGTAATTGAGTTATCGACATCATTGCCAATATTCTGCGCTATCGTATAGAGCATATTCGTATTGTCCTCACCAAAGTCAATCGTACCATTACTAAAGGTTAAGGCATTATATTTCGCACCCGTTCCCAAACCTACGCCGCTATTCTTACTCGTATTAACTCCTGCTAATTTCAGTGTGTGCCCTCCAAGATCAAGCGAACAATACTTTAATGCGCCAACCCAAAGAGCAAACTGAATCGACCCAACTTCCATATCTTTAGAAAGTTTCAAGTCACCGAAGTTATCATAAAAATAAACACTCGACGAGGAAGTCACCGTCTCGGACCAGTTTGCCGCGTTGGCAATATCCCAATCCCCCGCGGCATTTGTCCATTCCGGAGCCGCTAGCACCAATTGGGTCGCCAAAACCGCACCAAACAACATAACTATGCGTTTCATAGATAGTATCCTTTCTTGAAGTTGTCAATTGAGAAAACAAAATACGCTAACGCCCTCAGCCCAAACGAGCTCAGTCCTTGCCTTCTAAAACGCCACGAGAATGGGCTAGAAGCTACGCAATCACATAGGGGGGGGGGTACTAAACTTGCGAGAGGACGCACCAGAACGCGCCTAGCACGCTCTAGCAAGCCTTCTACAGCCTCACGCGAAAGTCGCGCAAAACCGAGCCCCGTTTTCTCGCATTTTCCCTTCATCTCACCAAAGTTCATCTGGTCTCAATGATTTTCTATTTTGTAGTATACCATATTTTCGCTCGCCCTGTCTATCCCCCAAAAGGGGGAAGAAAATAAAAACCTGTATATACAGGTTAGGTCCGTATTGCGCTCACACCCCTATAAACAAAGGGCGAAACCGCGATTTTGAGAAGCAATATTCGCACCTCAGAAAAAACCAACTTTTTTCTTCACCCCCTACCCTCACCCCCTTCTACCGAGCCTCTCGCCCCCTCGGCCGCCCTCCGCACCCCCTATTTCCGCCTGTTTTCCCTCACCCGAGAGGTAGGGCACTTAGCCCCTTGCCCGCCGTTTACTGAGAGCGAATGCGCCCCACCATTGTTCGACTTCGACTCTCGACTTCGACTTTGCCTTCGACTATGCCTGTGCCTGACAA
>CAVCJC010000103.1:0-6850 GCA_963602475.1 Lachnospira hominis (ex Liu et al. 2021) | reverse complement strand
CCTTGCCCGCCGTTTAAACGGGGCGGAAGGGACTCCGCCCCCTACCTGCCCCACAGCGCGGCACGATTAAATTAGACGGCGCGCTTGGGGGTGTTGACTTTGGGGAGTCCGTTTTGCTATAATGAGGGTAGATGAAGTGGCTTTCTATAAACGCGGGTGCGAAAGATGGCGGTAAAAGCACAGCCCCTAGGGTGCTTTTGCCTGCGGAAGGGCGTGCGTAATGATACAAGCGACACCTGAAACCATTCAGAAAGGTTCCCGCGTGTATCGGATTGGGCTCGCGATGGAGCGCGAGAGTATTTTCGCGCGGCGTATTCTCACGGGGCTTGCTATTGCTGTCGCGGACTTTATGAAAGAAGGCATTTACTTTGACCTCTCTTTCCTTTATGATAGGCTTTTGCGGGATGACGAGGATGTGAATGCTTATGACGGATTCATCGCTCAGATTCAAGATGACGCGATGGCGGCGCGTTTGGTGAATACGCATACGCCCGTAATTGATGTCCTTTATAAAAAAGCCTATTCCGGTTGCACCGTGGCGAATGTGGATAATGTCGCCATTGCACGCCTTGCGGCGGAACACTTAATCGAGCGTAACTTTGAACATCTTGCCTACTGCGGACGCGAAGGCGCGGCATATTCCGATGAACGCTACAAGGCATTTGCCGCGTATTTGGCTGAGGCGGGTAAGTCTTGTTTATGTTATACACTACCCCAAGCGAAGGCACATTCGTTCTTTCTTAAGCGCGAGAACCGCAAGGGCGAGGACGTGGAGAATCCGCCAGACGAAGAGTATTTGTTTGAGTGGGTGAAGAATCTGCCGCGTGGAACGGCGGTTTTCTGCTGTCAGGATGTGAGAGCCTACCAGCTTTGTCATGTGTGTTATCGTGCGGGCTTGCGCATTCCGCAGGATATTGCCGTATTGGGGGTGGATGACGACCCCGTATTTTGCAACTTCTCGAATCCGCACCTCTCGAGCATTGACCCTGACGCGGAAGCGGTCGGTCGCGCGGCATTAGGGCTCCTGCGGAAATACTTTGAAGAAAAGGGCTCTTCGCGCGGCGAATTGCCGCCGACATTTGTTCCGCCGCGCACTCTTACGGTGCGGGCCTCTACGGACCTCTTCCATTATGACCCCGCGTGGTTAGGGGACGCACTCTCGTTCATCTCCCGCAATTATGCCGCGCCCATTTCGGTGGAGGATGTCTTCGCGTATGTAAAGAAGTCCCATACGCTTGTGGACCGCGCTTTTCGGGAGCGGCTTGGGACGAGCGTTTTGAAGGAAATTGTGCGTGTTCGCCTCGCGCAGGCAACGAGGCTCTTGCGCACGACCGAGTTGCCTATCAAGGAAGTCGCGCGGCAGAGTGGGTTTACTTCCTTCTCTCATTTCTGCTCAGAGTTCCGTAAAAAGACGGGCCAATCGGCGAATGACTATCGCCAAGCGTTGCGAAATGAGCAATAGAAGTTGCTGAAATAGATACTGCATAAAACCGTCCGCTATGCTATAATAGTAGTGTCATGCGGAAGAAAGTTCTATTTAGCGCGGCACTTCTTGGGCTGCTCACAAGTTTGCAAGCGGGTGTCGTACCCGTGAAAATCGTAGGGAGCGAGGGCTCCTATCGCCTCACACGCGGCGGAACGGACTACTTTGTACGCGGCGCGGGTGGCGTGGGCGACTTGGCGGAGTTTGCCGCGTGCGGCGGGAACTCTATCCGTACTTGGGGGGCAGACCGTGCGAAAGAGACTCTGGACGCGGCCGCGAAGCACGGGGTCACGGTGACGATCGGCTTTTGGCTTGCCCATCAACCTGAGGGCGCGAATTATGCTGATGAGGCGTGGTGCGAGCAGGTGACGGAATCTGTCCTTGCCATTGTGAAGGCAAATAAAGACCATCCCGCTTTATTGATGTGGGCACTCGGCAATGAGATGGAGCTCGGGGTCGCGGATGAAGAAGCCCTTTGGCGGTATATCAATGAACTTGCAAAGAAAGTAAAGTCAATAGATCCGAACCATCCCGTCGGCACGGTTATTGCGGAAGTCTGGCCGCAGAAAGTGGAGAAAATGGTGCGTTTAGCCCCCGAATTGGACTGGGTCGGCATCAATAGCTATGGCGGCGGACAAAATGTCGGGGCGCGTTGGCGCGAAATGGGTGGTAATAAGCCTTATTTGCTCACGGAGTTTGGTCCGCCTGGACCTAATGAACTCGGGCTGAACGAGTTTGGGTGTCCGAGAGAGTGGACTTCCACGGCGAAGGCGGACTGGTACGAGAAGATTTATCGCGGTAATATGCTCGCGGATAAAGGGACTTGGTGCTTGGGTTCCTATGTCTTCATTTGGGACTACAAAGTTGAAGGCACGCCCACTTGGTTTGGAATGCACTGGCCCAAGGGCGGCAAATTGGCGGCGGCGGAGCGGCTTCAGCAACTTTGGGGCGTAAAGCCACTTAAGAACCATGTTCCGACAATAGAGCCCTTGGTGCTTTCTAAGAACATCTTGTCGGGCACAAATGATACGCTGACGGCACAAGTAAGCGCGGCAGATGTTGACGGCGATAAACTCAGTTATGAATGGCTCGTTTTGCCTGAGCTCTCATTCCTTGGCGAGACCCACGGGCTGACCTTCCCCGAGCCTATTTCGGGGATGGTTGTTTCGGGTGGGCGCACCCCAAAAGTGACAGTAAAAGGCATTGGAGGCGGCAAATATCGCCTTTATTGTGTGGTGCGCGATGGGAAGGGCGGCGCGGCACTTGCGAGCGAGACCGTCTTCGTGAAGGGTGAGCCGATGAAGCGACTTGCCGCACCTGAAAAGAGACCTTGCGCTGTATTTGCGGACGGAGCCCCCGCGCGTTGGTGGGCGACGGGTTATTTGGGTGACGCGGCAAATCTGAAGATTGACCTACATTGCACAGAGCGTCCCGCCCGCGGCAAAACTTGCATGCGCGTCACTTATGAGGGCTCAGATTGGGCGGGGCTTATGTGGCAAGATCCGCCAAATGACTGGTGCACGGCAGCTGGCGGATACAATGTGACGGGAGCGCGGCGTTTATCGTTCAAGGCGCGGGGCGCGAAGGGTGGTGAGCGCATAAACTTCCAAGTCGGTGGAGGACGCGGCACTTATCCCGATTCGACAATTGCTAAATTGGAAAATCTCACTCTTACAAAGAATTGGAAGACCTATTCAATTGACCTCAAGGGACAAGATCTCTCGTGCATCAAGACAGGCTTTTGTTTCAGTTTTGGCGGACAAGGTGCACTTTCTTTCGATTTAGACGACATTCAATTTGAATAAAAGGAGGAAAAGCAATGAAACGAGTAATCTCAGTATTAGCCGTGCTAATGGGTTCTTGCCTCGTCTGGGCGGATGAAGTCTCTGCTCTCGTGGGTGGCGTTGTACCTGGCACCCCGACTTTCTCGCTCGGAATGCCCTCGTGTGAGCCAGAAAAGTGGGGCGTAACGGGCGATGAACTCTATTGGGACGCACTTTCCGTCTTCGACGGTGATGCAAGTACGAGAATGGATGATTATGCATATTATGGAGTGACCTCGCCTCGCGGCGTAATTGGATATGACGCGGGGACTGTGCGGCACATTACAGGTATGCGCGTTAAGCAGACTTCTTCTTATGGTGACCGCAACCAATATATTAAGTTGCAAGGCTCAAATGATGGAGAAACTTGGACGACTGTCGTAGAAAACAAGGGAACTGTCGTGGGCAATTCTTCTTTTACGGAAATCGCGGCAAATACGGAGGCTGGTAGTTTTCGGTACTTCAAGATTGTGGATTCTACGGTGAATGACCTGACGGATGTCGAGATTATATCCGATGATATACTCGTTAAGGTAGATGCTCCGCAAGTCTGGGCAGATACGAGCCTTAGCGCGGCAGATGCGACGGAAGGTGTATTGCTCTCGGGCACACTTGTTTATGCGCCTTCAGACGCACAAGTGACGATTTATGTGGCTTCTCGTGACCTTGGGGATGATGAGTCAAAATGGAAGGCGCATAGTACAGCTTCCCTTGCCCTAAGTGACGCGGTTAGCGTGGGAAGTGCGTTCTCGGGACGCATTGCGGGCTTGAAGACGGGTCGCTATTATTGGCGCGCATTTGCCACGGCGGGAGAGAAAACAGGTACTTCGCAAGTGCCGCGCCCGTTTGTGGTGGGCAGTACGGATTCCGCCGCGCCTCTTTATATGAATCTTAAAGGGACGGGCGACAATGACCTTTATCGTATTTATGACGCGGCATTAGATGGTAAGTTTGGCAATATTTCTACAAATACAGTGTGGTTTACTTTTGATTGCTCGGGTGTTGCCAGTACTCAGATGCCTGCCGCGCTTAAGTTCTGGTCCGTAAGTCAATATCGCCGCTCATGGAATAGTTTGCGCGGCATTAAGGTTGATGTTTCCTATGACAAGCCCGTATCAGATTGGGCGGTAGAAGAATCGAACTCTTGGGGTGGTCGCTGGAAATATATGGGCGCGACGGAACCTGAGGGTTTGACTTGGACGACGGTCGCGACAGGCGAAGTCTTCACGGATGTTCAGGCTGACATAGAGGAACTTGTCCTGCCTAAGTTTGATAAGAACCCGACTTATATCCGTATTCGCGACCTTTATAAGGGACAGGCAAAGGAAGTTCAGCTCCGCCTCGTGAAGCGTCCGACTGGATTTGCGATTTTAGTTCGTTAACCTACAATAAAATAAGAAAGAACCTATGAAACAGCTTGTTATGTCAAGCGTTTGCGCACTCGTAATGTCCTTAAATGCCGAGGAAGCCTGCTGGATTTGGTATCCAGGCGACCGCGAAATTGCCCTTGGGGGCGAGGTGCAAATGCGCCGAATAGAAAAAGGAGAGCCTGATTGCGTTATTTGGCCAGAGTATTCGCACTGGAAGCAAGTCACTTTCTCAGGTCCCGTCTCTCTTAAGGCACCTGAGCGGGTGCGGGTGGATGTGGAAGGTGAGGTCTATATCTTTACTTCGTGGAACGGACAAAAGATTCCCGTTGAAAATGGTTACATAACACTTGGGCCTGGCGATTATAGCCTTGAATTGCGCGTTTATAATGCCGCGAAGCCTCCAGCGGTGCGCGTGGAGAGTGAGCATGTGAAGTCGGGCAAGGGGTGGAGAGTCCGTTGGAACACTTGCGAGGCGGTGCCTGTCGCTACGGCGGCGGATTGTGTGAAGCCCGAGGAAAAACCTTCCGTATTTCGCATGGCTCTTGAGCCGCGCGAGCCCGTTTCACTCAAGGCAGATTCCGAGGGCATTGTCGCTGACTTTGGCAAGGAAACATTTGGCTTTGTTATCCTGAAGGGCATTGAGGGTAAAGGGAAGGTTCGCATTGTGTATGGCGAGTCCGCCGCTGAGGCGGACGCTGGTCTCGATGTTGATGTGTGGGAGAATGTGGCACTGGATGAGGCGAACGGCAGGGAGTTCCGTTTGCCTGTTTCGCGTGCGTTCCGTTATGTACGCGTCACCCCCCTCTCCCCCCAAGTGAAAGTCGCGGCACTTTCGATGGAATATGAGTATCTTCCGCTCGATTATAAGGGCTCGTTTCGGTGTAATGACGCGGAAATTAACCGCATTTGGGATGTTGCGGCATATACTTTGCATCTGACGACACGCGAGTTCTATTTGGACGGCATTAAGCGCGATCGGTGGGTTTGGAGCGGCGATACGCGGCAAAGCGTGAATATGGCGGCTTATCTTTTCGCGGATAATGCCGTCACGCGGCGGACGCTTTCCCTGTTGGGCGGCAAGGACCCGATTGGTTCGCACATCAATACGATTCTTGATTATACGCTCTTCTGGGTTATGAGTGTGGGGGAATACTACCTCTATTCGGGTGACGCGGAATATCTCAAGGAGATTTGGCCGCGCGTGAAGGCGCAGACGGAATATTGCCTCGCGCAAACGGACGCGGAAGGCTTTCTCGTGGATAAGCCCGGCGACTGGGTGTTCGTGGACTGGTCGCCTAAGCCGATGACGCGTAATGGTGGGGCACTCGCTTTTGAGCAGATTCTTTTTGTGGAAGCCTTGAATGCTGCGGCAAAAGTTGCTGAAATTGCGGGAGATAGTGCCAAAGCAAGCGAATATGCCCAATTCGCGGCTCACTTGCGCGGCAAAATAGTGCCTACTTATTGGGATGAGAAGGCGCAGGGGTTGCTGAGTTTTCGTGACAATAAGACGGGCAAAGTGAGCGAAATGACGCGGTATCCGAATATTTTCGGACTCTTCTGTGGCTATTTCACGCCCGAGATGCGGGAGCGGGTGGCCCGTAATGTGCTTGAAAATGACGCGGTTATGAAGATTGTTACGCCATATATGCGTTATTATGAATTGGAAAGCTACTGCTTCCTCGGCAAACAAGCTGAAGTGACGCGGATGATTAAAGATTACTGGGGCGGTATGCTCAAGTTGGGGGCGACGAGTTTTTGGGAGGAGTATGATCCGTCTAAGAAGGGCAATGAGCATTATGCGATGTACGGACGCCCCTTCGGCAAGTCGCTTTGTCATGCGTGGGGTGCTAGCCCTGTTTATTTGCTTGGACGCTACTATTTGGGCGTTCGCCCAACTTCGCCAGGCTTTGCTACTTACGAAGTTAAGCCCACGCTGGGCGGACTCGAATGGATGGAAGGCGTAGTCCCGACTCCGTTTGGTGGCATTCGTGTTAAGATGCAAGGCTCTAACATCACCGTCACCTCCGATGGCGGTGACGGACGCCTCATTCTCCCCGACGGACGCTCCTACCCCATCGCGCCCAATAAACCGCTTTCTGTATCTCTCGACTAATAGGGATTTTCGTGGCGGGCAAGAGACTTCCCGCCGCTTTTATTTGACGTAAAGGGGACGC
>CAVCJC010000102.1:0-7084 GCA_963602475.1 Lachnospira hominis (ex Liu et al. 2021) | reverse complement strand
CTTATTCGCCTCAAAACAGGCACTCCGCCACGCTTGAAAGCCGAAAGTTGTGACTTTAGTGCCTGCCAACGCCAAGATGGCGAAGTGCCGCGTCCATTGTTCCACGTGGAACACTCAGAGGGAGATGGCGCTGTAGGTGGTAATTGTTCCACGTGGAACACAGGTGAGGCTTCATTGTCTGGGGGTGTTGGTGCTATAGAACGGAGCAAGACTCTTAGTTTAGACGAGTTACCGTGTTGTTTGCCTGAGTTGCCGTGTTATCTCACCCATACGAACCCACTTACTCACCAAATTATAAGGGATAATCTCGCGAACTCAGCACTCTACGGAGGAGCTATTACGGGTACAGGGGTGAGATATTGTCCCTCGATTGAAGATAAGATTGTCCGTTTTAAGGCTGACCACCACCATGTGATGCTTGAACCTGAGGATTCGGAAGGAAAAGTAATTTATCCGAACGGGCTGAGTTGTTGTTTGCCGCGTGAGATCCAAGAGCAAATGGTGCATTCCGTCCACGGACTCGAGCACGCCGAGTTCTTGGCTTACGCCTATGCGATTGAGTATGACGGAATCGACGCGCGTGAACTCACGCACGCTTTGGAGTCCAAACGCATTCCTGGACTCTTTTTCGCGGGACAGATCAATGGCACGACGGGCTATGAAGAGGCGGCGGCACAAGGCATCATGGCGGGTATAAATGCCGCGCTCAAGGTGAAGGGGGAAGCTCCGCTTATTTTGAGCCGCCAAGATGCTTATATCGGTGTGATGATTGATGATCTCGTCACGAAGGGCACGGACGAACCTTATCGTATGTTCACGAGTCGTGCTGAGCGGAGGCTACTCCTGCGGCAGGATAATGCGCGGCTAAGGCTGCGCGATGCCGCGCGGCGGGTGGGGGTGGTTTCGGCGGACTATCTAGAAGCTGTAGACCTTGTTGAGAGTTATCTACAATCTATTGACACACCGAAGGGTAGGCTCGCTTTGGTCAATCAAGAAATGACCCCAGACGAATATAGCGCGGCATTTGGTGAGAAGGCGTCCGTCGTCGCGCGGTGGTTCTCGCGCGGCGAACTGAGTAAGATAAGGTCCGTTCGCCTACATTATGCACCTTACGTCGAACAGGAGATAAAGGCAGCAAATCGCGCAAAAGTTGATGAAAACATTAAAATACCGCAGTGGCTCGACTATTCGAAGTGCACGGCAGTGCGCTTTGAAAGCCGTGAGAAGCTCCTAAAGGTTCGACCCGAGACGCTCGCTCAAGCGGGACGCATTCCCGGGGTAAATCCGGCAGATATTGCGGTTCTCGCAATTATCATTAAAAGGGGGTATATTTAACTCAAAATAAGAAGTTATCAGAGTTATCTACAGCCATTGTAGATAACTTGATAATAACCGTTTACTTTTTCTTAGTGCGTTTGTGCGCGAAATATGGTATATTATATAGCAGACAATTCTGAGAAGAAAAAGAAAGATGAGCACAGAAGAGAATATAGGCATGGAAAGTGACCTCTGGAAGAGGTCGCTCGAGATCTTCTTTTCTACCTTGCCGAGTGATGACGAGCGCGAACAAGCGCATCGATTTTTCCAACTAATCACGCGTGTTGGTGTAGAGAATGATACGTTCAAAGTACTGACGAAGAATGCCTTCGCAGCGGAATACATCAGCAACAACTATGGCGACAAGCTACGTAGTTGCTTGCTTCTCGCGGGGGGAACTAAGGACTGCAAGATTACCTTTGAGTGTGATCCATCTTCACAGCAGAAGATTATTGTTCCTAAGTACGAACCCGATAAGGTCGCTCCACAAGAGAAGGGGAATCGAAGTGCCGCGAATGTGGCTATGCTTTCGACTTTGCCGCTCGACCCGAGCTATACCTTCAAGGAGTTTGTGGAGGGTCCGTCGAATAGTTGGGCGTTTGCTTCGGCGAAGGGTGTCGCGGCACATCCGGGTGAGAAGGGGATGAACCCGCTTTTCATCCATGGCGGCACAGGTCTCGGTAAGACGCACCTAATGCAGGCGATCGGCAATGAGATTCTCGCTTCTAACCGCAATCTTTCCGTCTGCTATTTGACGGCGGAAACCTTCCTGAACGAATATGTCAACGCGATTCAGAATAATGAGGGCGAGAAGTTGCGGCAAAGGTATCGCTTCTTTGATGTCCTTTTGATTGACGATATTCAGTTCTTCCAGCGCGGCAAACAGTGCCAGGAGGAGTTCTTTAATACCTTCAATTACCTCATTACACAGCACAAGCAAATTGTAATGACTTCGGATGTCTCACCGAATAAGCTTTCAGCCCTTGATGAGCGGCTTATTTCGCGCTTTATGGGTGGGATGGTTCAGGAAATTGAAGCGCCAGGCTATGAGACGCGCCTCGCCATTCTCAAGAAGAAGGCGGAAAACAAGGTTCCACAAGTTCCTGAGAAGGTACTCGAGTTCTTGGCATCGAAGATTAATAGCCATGTACGCGCTATAGAGGGTGCTCTCGCGAAAGTCAACGTAATGATGCAGATGAATCCCAATATCGTCTTTACGAATGAGACACTTTCTTTCCTTCTCAAGGACTTTATTGAGAAAGAGCAGAACCTGCGTCGTCTAACCGTGCGGGATATCCAAGAGAGTGTCGCGAAGAAGTTTGGGGTAACTCTCGCGCAGATTGTGGCGAGCGATAAGTCCGCCCAATTCGTGACACCGCGGCAACTCGCGATGTATATTGCGCGGAAGTACTCGTCAAATACGCTCGTTGAAATTGCTAAGGAGTTCAATAAGTCGCATGCGACAGTCGTCCATAATGTACAGGCGATGGGCAAGCGGCTTGATACGGAACCCACCTTGCGCAGTACGCTCGGCGAAATTTTGGCTGAGTTTGGGTACTCAAAGGAGGACGAAAAGGTCTGTTAATAGCTACCTACAGAGCTGTCAATAAGTACCCTATTTATCGACAGCAATCTACAAAGAGAGGTCACAATGAACACGAATCTAAAACCAATTAGTCAGGATGTAAACAGCCGAATCGCGGCAACGCCCAATAAAATCGGGCTTAAACACGATTTATCTACAAATCGAAACTCCTACTAATACAATCTATTACTTTATAAATTACTCTATATTTGGTATACTATATGTCGACAAACTGAGCAAAAAAGGAAAATCGAAATGAAGTTCACTATTGCACGCACTAAGTTTTTGGACGGACTCAAGGCAGTCCAGAACATCGTACCGACGAAGAGCACTTCGCCGATCGTCCAGAATGTCCTTTTGGAAGCTAAGGAAAATAAGCTGACACTACGGACCACAGACCTTGATATTTCAATCTGCGCGGTCATTGACTGCGAGGTTAAAGAGGAGGGTGCGACGACTTTGCCGGTGCGTATGCTCTTCAACTCTATTTCAGTCTCCATCGAGGGACAGGTTGAAATCACCGTCGACTCTGAAGAGAAGGCGAAGATTGTCGCGGGTTCGGCGAAGTACTCGATGACGGGACTCCCCGCCAAGAACTTCCCGCAATTGCCTGAGACAACTGAAGCGACCAGCTTCAAGTTCCCGCTCTTGACGCTGAAGGAAATGTTCCGTAAGACCGCCTTCGCCGCGGCCGTTGATGATAGCCGTCGCTCCATTCGCGGCGTTTTCTTGAAGTTCAACGATCAGAAGCTAACGGCCGTTGGTCTTGACGGACGCCGCCTCGCGATGGTCGAGTGTGAAGTTGAGTTCCCTGAGGAGTGCGCGACCGAGTGCACCGTTACCAACAAAGCGGTTCAGGAAATCCAGCGCCTCCCGAATGTGGATGGTGATGTCGTCATTGAGATTAAGGGCACTCAGATTTGCTTCTCGTTCGATAATATTCAGCTTTACTCGAAACTTATCGACGAGCAGTATCCGAACTTCTATCAGGTCATCCCGAAAGAACTTAAAGAGCGCATTGTCATTGACCGTCAGCAACTCATTGATGTGATTGAGCGCGTCAGTATTATGTGTGTGGACTCCCTTCGTACGATGCGCTTCATCTTTGAGTCTGATTTGCTCACGGTTACCTCGGGTGTCTTTGACTTTGGCTCGGCGCGTGATGAGTTGCCGATTAAGTACAAAGGCGAGAAGATTGAGGCACTCTATAATCCAAACTATCTTCTTGATGCTTTGAAGGTGATTGATGATGATGAGGTGACGTTTGAATTGCGCGACGGAACTTATCCCGCGATTCTCAAGTGTTCGATTCCGTTCCTTTATGTGATTCTTCCGCTTCGTATCAACTAAGAAGTCATTTAAAGAAGGTAAAAAGGTAAACCTATGAAACTCTGGACAGACCAGGATTATCCGATAATCCTTTCATGTGCCAAGCAGCTTTCTCAATGGACCGAGAAAGAAGTGCGTGCGCTCGGATATACTCCTGTTGAAGTAACTGAGAATACCGTCGTTGTTCGCGGCGCTATGCGGGATGTGATGCGGCTTAATTTGCAATTGCGCACCGCCCATCGCGTGCTTGTTCCGCTTCTGCGAGCGGACTGCTACAATATCCGTGACCTCTATGAGCTTGTTTATTCCATAGATTGGGAAAACTTGCTTGACGCGGATGGCTACTTCTCAGTTTCTTCGATTGTCCATAATTACACCATTCGCGATACGCGTATTCCGTCCCTCTATACGAAGGACGCAATTGCGGACCGTATGCGTGAGAAGTGTCAACGGCGACCTGATTCTGGTGGCGACAATCACGGCGCGGCAGTTTTTGTGTATTGGGAACGCAATGAGGTCATTGTTTATCTTGATACGACGGGCGAACCACTTTCCAAGCGCGGCTATCGTAAGATTCCAGGTTCCGCGCCTATGCAAGAGACGCTCGCCGCCGCGTGTTTAATGGCACTTGATTGGAAGGGTGATAAACCTTTCGTCTCGCCGATGTGCGGAAGCGGAACTCCCGCCATTGAAGCGGCGATGATCGCGATGAATAAAGCGCCAGGTGCTCTTAAGTCGCACTTTGCTTTTATGTCCATTAAGGGCTATAATCGCATTCTGCCTGGCGAGAAAGCGCCGCGCATTGCGCCGCGCCAAAAGGCTGGGGCGACCCCTGAGCAGATTTGGAAGGAAATGCTCCTCGACGCTAAAGAGGCGGAGAAAAAAGAGCGGCTCCCCAAAATCATCGCGACCGACATTTCGCCTGAGGCAATTGGCAATGCCCAAATCAATGCGCACGCGGCAGGCGTGTTTGACGCGATTGAGTTTAAGGCGTGTGACTTTGCGGAAACTGAGATTCCCCAAGAGAAGGGCACTATCTTCTTTAACCCCGAGTACGGAATCCGCCTCGGGACTTACGAAGAGCTCGCGCCCATCTACACGCGTATGGGAACTTTTATGAGCGAGAAGTGCGCGGGTTGGCAGGGTAGTATGATTACAGGTAATCCCGACCTCGCGAAATGCGTCAATCTCTACTACAAAGCACGCGTTCCGTTCTATAATGGTCCTATTGATTGTCGGCTCTTCATCTATGAAGAATGCCGCAGTAGGGATAATCTTTTCAACACTATCGAAACTGTACAAAATGAAGGTGAGGATGTACAATGAGCGAGAAACCTTTTGATATGAATGAGTTTATGCAACAACCCGAGACGGAGTTCGTCCCTGAGGAAGTTGCGGAAGAAGTAGAAGAAACTTCCGCTGACGAAGTTGAGGCTCCTGAACTTGAAGTTCAACAGGCGGTCGTGCAGGAACTCGCGGCAGATAAAGCCGCGCTCGCGGCGGATTTCGAGAGTCTGAAGGCACACAATGCCGAAGTCGAGGCGGAACTTAAGGAAACCAAGAAAAAACTCGCGGCACTTCAGAAGGATCGCGATGATATTAAAGAACTACTCTCTACTTCTAATGCCGTAGTCAAAAGGTCTATGAATATGGTTTTGAAGTTACAAGCGGAACTTGCCGAGCAGAGGACGAAAGAAATGGACCTTCAAGAGCGCAAGCCCAATGCACTCGCGCTACTTGACCGTGATGTTGAGCTTCCCGATCGCTTTCCTGGTGAAACACGTGACCATGTTCTTGAGGTTATTGCTGAAGCACGCGCCAAGGCAGAAGAAGACGGACGCATCCGCCGCGCTCAGCTTCTCGAGGGCGTGCTTGTCGCCAATGATCCGAACGGAAACCTCGCCAAGAAGCGTGCCGCGCTTGAGAAGTATTTCAATGAGAACCACAACATTATGACAGGTCCCGTGATGGCGGAACTTGATAAATGTGGCATCTCGTACAAGAAGGGCGAGGAATATTTGCTCCCGTCCGAGATTCTGAAACGGACCTATTAAGGCAATTATCAAGAGATATTAACAATGAATCAACAAATGTTGATAGATTTAGTATAGTTATCAACAGAATTATCAACAGAGTGTTCGTAAGTTGATAACTCTGTAGATAACTGTTGATAACTTCTGCTTGCAAAATCGCCGAAAAAAGTCCATAATATATAGCCGTGATTGACCTTAGTCCAGAGATTTGTCGCCAAATCAAGATGGCCCGCCGTGAGGCAGGGCTTTCGCAGAGCATTCTCGCGAAGGAAGTCGGCTGTTTGCAGTCCGCCCTCTCTATGTTTGAGCAGGGGGACGGAACGAAGTTGAACGACGAAGTAATTGCGAAGCTCTGTAAGAAGTTTGGCATTGAGTTACCGAAGGCGGGTGAAAGTGCCGCGCCGTGCATCGCTGTGCCTACGCAAGTGCCGCGCGCGGCGAATGTGCACGCATTTTGTCCGAATCCTGCGTGCCCCTCGAATATTCCGTATGTGGTCGACGGACGCTCCTTGTTGCGTCCAGACTTCGAGCAGGCGGATCCTGTAGGCGGTAAGTTTTGTGCTGTTTGTGGCGAGATTTTGGAGCGTGCGTGCCCGAATTGTGGTGCACCTGTTCATAAGGGCGGCATCTGCTCTTTCTGTGGTCAGCCCTACATTGCCGCGCTTGGTTAACGCAAAGCCGCAGAGGATTGGGTGGGTGTGAGATTTCTCACTCGAGAGGCGCAGAGGGAGCAGAGAGGTTTGAGAGAGTGAGGGCGCGGCGGTTTTTAACCACGGATTTACACGGATTGTCACGGATGGGTAGGGGGCGGAGTCCCTTC
>CAVCJC010000101.1:0-7227 GCA_963602475.1 Lachnospira hominis (ex Liu et al. 2021) | reverse complement strand
CCCCCTCGTGAGAAAGTGCGCTCAAGTAGCGGTGCGCGGCACTTTCGCCGAGCGCCGCCCAATCATACGGAGGCTCCGCCTCTTCGCCCCAAGTCGAGCCCACGAGCTGCGCGAGATCTTGCAAGTAGTTCTCGCGCGTATTCAGCGACATATTCCGCTCGCCCGTTAAATAGTCCGCAAAACGCGCAATTAACGGGTCGTCCCATGTGAATCGGTTAAGCGGACAATTTGTCGCTCCAGCTTTCATTATTCTTGCTCGTCAGACGCTTTCTTTTCCGCATCCGTCGGGAGCGGCAGGTCGTACTTTTCAGCCTCTTCCGCAAAGTTAGGAATCTGAGCGTGATAGACGCTCAACATGCGTCGCAAAGCCGAAGTCTGCCGCAAGCTCAGGACGTGCCGCCGCGAATATTGGGCGCGCAGGCTTTCCACGAACTCCTCGTCGTCGTAGACCTTGTGCCCCTTGCGCGACTTCGGGCGCCATTCCTTGATGTGGGTAAGAAGCGCGAGCAAATGCTCCAAAGCGGGGTCTACCTCGGGAGGCGTAAAGCCGCCGGGCACAAACTCCGCCAAGTTCGCGATGACTTCCGCCGAATTGGGCAAACCCGCCGCGTTTTCGCAGACAGTCCGCGCCAAAATCGCCATTTGCTTCACCGAGAGGGCGCGTCCGTTCTCATATTGGTCGCGCAGGCTCTTAATGAACTGGTTCTCATCAGGCGACTGGATGCGGTCGAGCTGTTCAAACGCATACTGCACCTTGGCGGGGTCCGCCTTTTGGGTGACGGTTACGGTGCTAGTCGTCAGGAGCCCCGCTTCCGCGAGCGTGCGCTCCGCGTCAGGAATCTGCTCCTTATAAAGGATGACCAGCCGCACGAGGAAGTCCAGTTGCTTCGCACTCAGAACCCGCTTCGCCTCGCGTTGCTGACGGACGCTCTCCACGAAGGCGTGGTCGTCATAGATGCGCTTACCGACTTTCTTCGCCTCCTTCCAGGTCTTTACCTGGTCGAGTAGCGAAAAGACGACCTCGAACTTCGCGTCCTCAGGTGCCGCGTCGCGGCACGACTCAAGCGAAACGATGAAGGTCTTATAGAAGTCGCTGAGCATATCGTTCATCGGCTCGCCCTTCTCCTCAATCTTATCGAGCTCGGCTTCCATTTGCGCCGTATAGCCGACATTGAAGAGAGAATCAAGCTTCTTCACAAGCCAATCACAGACCAAAATGCCGCGCTCAGTCGGGATGAGCTTACGCTTCTCGGTCACCGCGTATTCACGCAATTTGAGCGTCTCAATCGTCTGCGCATAGGTTGACGGACGCCCCACGCCATTCTCTTCGAGCGCCTTAATGAGCGCCGCTTCAGAGTAGTGGGCGGGGCCCTTCGTCTGTTTCTCATCCGCGAGCCACCGCACGGCCTCGAGGTTGTCGCCTTTCGCCATTTCTGGCAGCACATCCACCTCATCGCTCGCGTCATTTTCCTCTTCGTCGGGATTCGTCGGACGCTTCTTCAGCGAGAGCTTCATAACCTTCAAAAAGCCCTCAAAGAGAATATCCGTCGCCGAAGCCGTGAAGATGTAGTTATGCATCATCGACGAGGACTTGCGTGGCTCTAGCGTAACCGTGCGCAAAAGCGTCTTCGCGTCCGCCATTTGGCTCGCCAAGAACCGCCGCCAAATGAGGTCGTAGAGCTTAAGCTCGGGTGCGTCAAGGGTCGTAATATCCTTCGGGTGCCGCGTCACTTCCGTCGGACGAATCGCTTCGTGCGCCCCCTGCGCATTTTCCTTCGACTTATAGATGTTCGGGGTCTCAGGATAGAACTTCGCGCCAAACTCCTCCGTAATGAGTGCCTTCGCCGCCTCACGCGCTTGGTCAGAAATATTAACCGAGTCCGTACGCATATAGGTGATGAAGCCCTTCTCATACAGCCCCTGCGCCATCTTCATCGTCCGTCCAGGCGAAAACGCGAGCACGCTCGAGGCGGTCTGTTGCAGGGTAGAAGTCGTGAATGGCGGGAGCGGATGCTTCGTGCGCGGCTTTTCCGCGACATCCGTGACCTCGAGGTGCACGCCCGTCAAATCGAGGAGCATATTATCCGCGTCTTGCTTGGCGCGAATATTCGGCTTCTCACCATCTAGGCGCGCCAACTTCGCGATGAATGGCGGCAACTTCTGCTTTTGCGCCTCAACGCCGATTAAATAGTAGGTCTCTGGCTTAAACGCGTCAATTTCGCGCTTGCGCTCGACGAGCAGCCGCAAGGCGACGGACTGCACGCGCCCCGCGCTCAGCGTGCGGCTACGCGGGCACTGCACATACTTCCAAAGGAGCGGCGAAACCTTGTAGCCCACCAAGCGATCGAGAATGCGCCGCGCTTGCTGCGCGTCCACACGCGGCATATCAATGTCGCGCGGCTCAGAAATTGCCTTTAGGACGGCGGACTTCGTAATTTCGTTGTAAGTGACGCGGCAGAAGGGTTTATTTTCCGCCACGGGCTCAAGTACCTGCTTCAAGTGCCAGGCGATGGCTTCTCCTTCACGGTCAGGATCGCTCGCGAGATAGATCTTGTCGGAAGTCTTTACCGCCGCCTTCAAATCAGTAATTACATGCTCCTTGCCCTCTGAGACGACATACTTGGGCGTAAACTCCCAATGGTTGTCGCCATCCTTTTCAATTTCAATCGCCTTATCACTCTTGGGCAGGTCACGAATGTGCCCCACCGAACTCTTAACCGTAAAGTCAGGTCCTAGATACTTACCGATTGTTTTCGCCTTCGCAGGCGATTCCACTATTAGCAGATTTTTGCCCATGTCTCTTACTATCGACTCCTTCTTTGTTACTTTGCCGTCGGCCAGAACTTATCCGCGAGCTTCGTCGGGATGCCCGTCTCGGACTTCTCAAAACAGTCCGCCAGAATCTTCCAGCCCAAATCAAGCGCTTCCTCAAGCGGAATATTGACCGAGAGGTCCATCATATTCTTCTCAAATGCCGCGCCATACTTCAAAAGCTTCATATCCCACGCCGACATACGAAAGCCCATCGATTGCTTTTCAAGCGCTTCCTTGTATTGCGCATAAAGCTTAATCATGGCGTCCATAATCGTGCGGTGGTCTTCACGCGTGTTCTTGTTGACCTGCTGTTTCAGACGCGAGAGCGAGCCAAACGGCTCGATGCGTCCGTTGCGCAAGTAGAACTGCCCTTCCGTAATGTAGCCCGTGTTATCCGGCACGGGGTGGGTCACATCATCGCCCGGCATCGTCGTCACCGCGAGAATCGTGATGGACCCCGCGCCATCAAAATCAACCGCCTTCTCATAACGCGAGGCGAGCTGCGAATAAAGGTCGCCAGGGTAGCCACGGTTGGACGGGATCTGCTCCATCGTAATGGCGATTTCCTTCATCGCGTCCGCGAAGCTCGTCATATCCGTCAGCAACACGAGGACATCCTTGCCCTTGAGCGCAAACTTCTCGGCGACCGCGAGCGAGACATCCGGTACCAGCATACATTCGACCGTCGGGTCCGCCGCCGTATGAACGAACATCACCGTCTTCGAGAGTGCCCCCGACTTATCGAGCGTATCACGAAACTTGAGGTATTCGTCATACTTAAGCCCCATACCGCCAATGACAATGACATCCGAGTCAGCCTGCAGAGCGATACGCGCCAAAAGTTCGTTGTACGGCTCACCCGCACGCGCAAAAATCGGCAACTTCTGGCTCTTCACAAGCGAGTTAAAGAGGTCAATCATCGGGATGTTGGTGCGCACCATCTCGTGAGGCATAACACGCCGCGAGGGGTTGACCGAGGGCTGCCCAATCGGCGACTCCTCGCCCACCACAGCAGGCCCCCCATCACGCGGAACGCCCGCACCCGTGAAGGCGCGACCGAGGAGGTCGTCTGAGAACGGAACTTTCATCGTCTCGCCCAAGAAGCGAACTCTCGCCGCCGTATCCACGCCACGCGCACCCGCAAAAATCTGCAAGGTCACATTGTCGCCATCGAGCTTAATGACCTGCGCGAGCGAAGTGCCCGCACGCGATTCGACTTCCGCAATCTCGCTATATTTCACGCCTTCCGCGCGCAGGGTCGCGACGGACCCCGAGAGCGCGTCAATTTTGTGGTAAATCTTGTTGTTAAACATTTTATTTACTCTCCTTTAGCGTTTACAGTGCCGCCGCCGCGATTTTCTCGGTTAAAGCCGCCTTGCCTGTCGCGAAACGCGCGTCCTCAAACGCCGTATCGTTCCAGTCAATGAAAGCCTGCCGAAGGTCCGTAAAGAACTTACGCGTCTCATCCTTCGTCTTAAAGCCGTAGTTTGCCGCGAGCACCTTCTCGACAATGTCGAACATCTCGCGCTGCCGGGCGACGGGCGTCGTCGCATCCGCTTCAGAGAACGCGTTCTGTTGCAGGTAAACCGCGTCAAGGAACTCCGCCTTCAAATAAGTGGTGAAGTCCTCAAGGCTCGTACCTTCTTCGCCGACGACCTTCATCATCTGACCAACTTCACTGCCGCGCCGCAGCACCGCACGCGCCTTCTCAACGCGCTCCTGCTCAATGACTGACGGATAGTGACTCCAGCTCTCGAGCGGGTCAATCGCGGGATAACGCCGCGCATCCGAACGAGCACGCGAAAGCCCATGAAAGCCGCCCACGACCTTCAGCGTCGCCTGCGTCACCGGTTCGTCGAAGTTGCCGCCTGCGGGCGAAACCGTGCCGCCAATCGTGACGGAACCCACCGTGCCATCTTTCAGCTTCACACGCCCCGCGCGTTCATAGAACGCGGCAATGCGCGATTCCAAATAGGCTGGGAACGCTTCTTCGCCCGGAATCTCCTCCAAGCGCCCTGAAAGTTCACGCATCGCCTGCGCCCAGCGCGAGGTGGAGTCCGCGAGCACCAAAACGGCGAGCCCCATCTGACGGAAATATTCCGCGAGCGTCACCGCCGTGTAAACCGAGGCTTCACGCGAAGCGACGGGCATAGACGATGTATTACAAATAATAATCGTGCGCTTCATCAGCGACTGCCCCGTCTTCGGGTCGACAATCTCAGGGAACTCCTTAAGCGTTTCCACGACTTCGCCCGCACGCTCCCCGCACGCCGCCGAAATCACGACATCCACCTTCGCATAACGCGCGGTCGTCTGTTGCAAAACCGTCTTGCCCGCACCAAACGGACCCGGAATGCAGTAAGTTCCGCCCACGGCTACTGGGAAGAAGGTATCAATCGTGCGAACGGTCGTCTCGAGCGTCTCAGTCGGCGCGAGGCGCTCAGTAAAGCACTTAATCGGCACTTTCACAGGCCAACGCTGCATCATCGTGACTTTCACATCGTTGCCCTCAGAGTCCGTCAGCGTGGCAATCGGGTCAACTACCGTGTAATCGCCCGCCGCCGCGAGTTCCTTCACCGTATAAACGCCGCGGAACGCGAACGGAACCATAATCTTGTGCCCCGGGAGCTTACTGCCATCGAAGATGCCCTCAGGCACCCAGCCGAGCCCTTCGCCCGCCGTCACTTGCGCCCCGACTTTCGCCGTCGGATGCCACGCCCACTTCACATCACGCGGCAAACCCGGCAAATACATGCCGCGTTGCAAGAAGAAGCCCGCGTCCTTAGAAATCTTGCTCGCCTCTTTCGCGAGTTCTGGGAGCGGATTTTGGAGGCCGTCGTAAACCTGCCCAAGAAGACCCGGTCCCAACTCCGCCGCGAGAAGCTCGCCCGTGAACTCAACCGTGTCATCCACAGCGAGATCGGTCGTCGACTCAAACACCTGCATATCGCAACGCGAGCCACGCACACGGACAATTTCCGCCATCAGCCGCTTTTCGCCGAGTTGGGCGTAGCCGACTTCGTTTTGTGCTACCGCGCCTTCAAAGGCAACGGAAATCATGTTGCCATTTACTGCGACTATCTTACCTTTTGCCGTCATTTAAAAATACCTCCGAATACTAAATCAGTCTCGTTTTGTTTCCGCCGTGAGGCGGTCAAATGCTTCATTGCCTTTCGCCTGCGAGATTTGCGCACGCTTAAGGGCGATGTTAAGCCGAATGCCATACGCGGCGAGCGCGCCTTTGCCCAAGGGGGCCGCGGGGGCGATGAGCTCGCCTGCCGCGTCCCACCACACACGGTCGAGCAAGGTCTCGCGCTTAAAGACATCCTTCTCTTGAAAGCACGCCTTGACGCGATTGCACCAATAAAGCGCACACCCTTCCGCAGGGCGTTGCCACGCGCGGCAGCTCTCAGCACTCGCGCCTTTCGCCAGTGCCCGCGCTTCCGCAAGCGTATTCCTGAGCTGCGTCTCAAGATCGAGCCACTTCGCGCCGGGCTCGGGCCATACGCCGCCACAGCGCGAAAGGAACTCCTCGCGCGTAATCGGCGAAGGCGCGTCAAATACAAGTGCCGGCAAGCTCGAAACTAAATAGTCCGTTGCCATACCCTGCCTCTTTTATTCCCGCACGAGCTTGGCGAGGTCGGGGCGTAAGCGCCGCGCCAATTCCGCCGCGACAACCGCGCCTGTGAACGCATGCTCGACGCGCCCGCCATCCACTTTCACGGCAAAGCCCGTACGCACGCTCTCATCAGGTACGACCGTCAGGTTCTTCTCGCTCGCGAGTTGAGCCCTGAGAGTTTCCGCGAGAGCTGGGGGAACCGCGACTTCTGCCGCGCCCGTCAAGCCCTTCAGAGACTCCTTAATAAGCGCGCCCACACTCGCTGTATCCGCAAGTGCCGCGTTAACATCACGCACGAGCACCTTCTCAAGGAGAGAGGTGATAGCCCGCTCAACTTCACGCACCGTGTCACGCGCGGCTTGTTGCACCGTCACAGCGGCACGCGCGGCGTAGTCAGCTGCGGACTTCTCAGCCTCAGCCTTCGCCTGAGCGGCTTCTTTTTGCGCGACTTCAACGAGACGTTTAGCCTCAGCTTCCGCCGCCGCAATGATTTCCTTTGACCGCGCTTGCGCCTTTTCAACGCCCTCGCGGTTTATCTTATCTAGCAGACTTTGCAATTCTTCGGACATACTATCTCCAATTTATGTCTCTAATTATAACTCATTTTCGTTAACAAATCAAACAGAAATTTCACCTTTCTTCCCCTCCCTCTTACCTGCAAGTCGCCCCACCCCTTACCCGCCGTTTGGTAGAGCGGGCAGTCCCTTGCCCGCCTTTTATTTTATATCACGCAGAGACGCAGAGGTGAAGAGAGATTGATATGAGACAAGCGTTTGCGATTCTGTCGAAGCGCG
>CAVCJC010000100.1:0-7233 GCA_963602475.1 Lachnospira hominis (ex Liu et al. 2021) | reverse complement strand
GAGGCTACAGCCTCGGGTACGGCAACAATTACTTCTAAGCCCCGTATTGTCAAAGCTGCGCGGTTCTGGAATGCCTGGACGAAGACACCTGAATGGGATGATTATGCGACGAGCGCGGCAGATATGGCGTCCGCTATGTATGGTGATGTTTACTATACAGTGACGGGTAGCACGGGTACTTTCACGAATACGCCGCCGAAAAAGGCGGGTTCGTACACGATTCAGTTTTTTGTAGACGCGACAAACGACAATTACAAGGCGTGGATGGGGCTAAAGTCTGACCCAATTGAGAAGGATATCATTCCGCATAGTCCGTATACGGACCTCAAGGGTACGGCGGAGTCCGCGACACAAGCGGGGCGCGTGCTCCTCGCGAATGACGACACGCGTGCACCTGCTGTTTCGGGTCAGGCGTATGACAACACTGATGCGACAAAAGCTACCTATTGGGAGCATACGGATGAGTTATCGCTTGGCACGACACTTCCTTATGTGTCTACCACACGCAACCATCAACTTTTATCGTCCGTAGCCATTGATGAACTTTGTGGGTCAAAGATTATTTGGACCTTGCAAAATGTGCGCTTGGGCAATTTGTATTCAGATCAACTTACAAAGCAATCGGTACTTAACTATTTGCCTGTGTCTTCAACAGGTGCTTCGTCCGTTGGAGACGCGTCACATCTTGTGATGCGTAACCTCATAGACGCGGCAATTGTTTCGCCCTGCTATTCAAATGGTGTAGGTACGGTCTATTTTGACGCGGTGAATGGTTTTACTAAAAATGCGGAAACTGGCTATAAACTGGTTATTGAGAAGATTACGGGAGACGCGGCAACGAATGCGGTCTCGGCACTTGATGCGTCCCTTTGGGAAACGGCCTCGGTTCTTTCACTTCCTGTGGTGGATGGCGAACTCCCCACGAGCCTAACGGATGAATCGGGCGAGGTTCTTTATTCAGAAACAAACGAAGTGGCACTTACGGTGTCTACGGGTGGTACGGATAAGAACTTCTATCGTATTTGCGCGAAAATCAATGAGCGCGGAGTGGTGCGCTTCCGTATCCGCCGCACGGCAGTTGATACGGGTTCGGTTCGTACGGAAACAGGAGAAGACGATGGCGGCTTCATCCTCATCGACAACATCCTTGTTTCGTATCCTGCGATGCGGGCGGATATGGTGCCGTATGGGGATTTGGATACGACTTTGACGGGCAAGGATGTCGTGGGGTGCGGCGGTGCGATGAGTGTGCCATTCCCGTCCGTCACCTCGTCGGAGGTCCGTGGTCGTGGGCGCGTCAAGTATACGACGAATGTGGCGACGAATGCGGCGACGGCGGACTTTGTGTCGACGGCGAAGATGCAGTATCGTTGGCGCTATCTCGACCAACTCACGAATGACTGGAAAGAAACTTACATCAACACCGATACGCTTGTCACGACTGAGCCGCTCGATTTGACGGCTCCTAATGGCGAGATGTTGCCTGGCGATATTGAGTTCCGTTACCTTCTTACGCTCAATGCGCCGTACTACAAATATGTCGACTATTCGGGACTTAATATTGAGCTCAATTCGCTTTACAGTGAGGAAATCTATTCCGTCACGAACACGCTCGGGAGCTCGACGCTACTCGAGAGCCGTGGGACGGACTGGTTCTGCCGCCTGCGGGAGGGCGCGAGCGACTATGCGTCCGTTCAGGTGGGGTACTTCATTGGGACAGAGACGAACGAGCAATTTGCCGCGCTGGATGTGATTGGATCGGGGCTTTGGCGTGGTTTTGTGTCCGTTTCGACGAATTATGCGGGCAAAACGCTTTCGTATCGTCTGATTTTGCGTGATAAGCAGACGGCGGGCGGCAGTGCGTGGGAGACGAACACGAACATCCTCTATTCGGCGACGGCGACGAGTGAGTTCCCGATTAGCAGTGTGCTGACGGCGGGGGACACGAATAGCTGGTCCGCCTTCACGCTGGATGGGGCGACGGGCGGCTACATCTTCCAGATTGATGAGTCGACGAAGGCGTTGACGGTGGCTCATGCGGACTACCAGAACTTCAATGGCTGGACGGACGCGACGAGTCCGTACTTCAAGGGCACGAGTGAGACGAACGACTACAAGGTCGGCACTGCCTCCTCCAAGCGCTACTACGCGGAAGACTTCGCGGGCTGGCATACGATGGAAGACACCCACAAGAACTGGCTATTTACAGAGTCTTATGTGACCAACCTCGACCAAATGACTCTCAAATATACCTCCTTTGATGAGGCGAATTTGGGTGATTGGCTCATTAAGTCGGGCATGTGGGTTGCGAAGCAGTATGCCGACCCCGCCTCGGGCGTGGCGCTCCAGATGGAAGGGCAGGGCTTTGGCGCGCTCACCTACGAAACGACCTCCTATGCGCCGCGCGGACTCAAGTCCATTTCGTTCAATGCGCGTCTTGGTCAGGCGATTGATATCAGTTCGTTCTCGCATGTTCGCGATGGCTCGACGCTTTCGAACTACACCTTCGCGGTGGCGGGTTCGTATCAGCCGCTCGGGGAAAGCGCGTCGCACCGCGGCAATGCGTCCCTCTCGGCGATTGCTTACTACCAGCAGTATGTGGGTGCCTATGAAGTGCGCTGGGAGCAGATTCGCGAAAAGGCGTGGGCGCTCTCCCTTTATCGCTGGAAAGAAAATAGCATAGGGCAGTCGGAGTCTACGCTCCTGAAGGCGTGGACGAATACGACGGAATGGGCTTCGACAGATAAACGCCAACCGCTCCTCATCTCGGTGCGCACTGATAATGACGCGACGTGGCTTCATATTGCCGCGCGGCAGGAAGGAATGTTAAATACGGCGAGGGTAACCAGCTTTATTTCGGGCGCGGATAATTGGCAGGGCTTTGTTTATAAGGATGAGGATTCTAGCCGCTTGCGGAGTGGCGAATATGGTATCTTCTCCGCCAACTGCAATGCCGAGTTTGCGCAGATGGCGTATTGGGCGTCGCCCACGACGATGGGTAGCAATAGTGAGAGCTGGACGGGTCCTGCCGCCCCTGCGTTTAGGAGTGCGAGCACTCCAGTGTCCGTGACACCTGGTCAGGTCTCGTGGGCGTTCAAGGGCGGTTCCCTCGCCTATACGAACGGACTTGTTCAGGCGAGCATTGCCCCACAGAAGTTCTCCATTTACACGCGCAAGGTAGGCGAGGGGAATTGGAACACGAATGCGGTATGGACGACGAACCTGACCTCTTTCGGGGAGACGCGCTTTAATGTTCCGCTTTATACGACCGATACTTGCCAAATTAAGTTCAAGGTGGACAGTGGACGGTATGATCCGCGCGTCGATATTGTGCTTGATACGATTGAGTTTGCGCAGTGGGCGGGCAACTCGTGGATGGATACGACAGGCATCAATGGTCACGGCAGTAGCGACATTCCCAATTACTCGCGCTATGGTGAGACGAACTTCGTCTTTACGCACGCGTGGATTGCGACGAATGTGACGGACTCGCTGGTGACGACGGGCATTTTGCTGAGTGCGAAGCGGACGGCGGCGGGCGGCTGTGCGTCCATTCGGTCGCCCCTGATGGATGGGCGCTCGGGGCGTGGGCTCGGGCTGGGTATGCTCTCCTTTGGGTATGCGGGTGCCCAAGAGAATGCGAACTTGCTGTTGCAGATTGCGACGAATGATGTTTCCACGACCGACTTCGACACATTCTCGGGCTGGGAGACGGTGACGAACTTCTCCTTTGCCGCGATGGACGCCACCGAGCGTGCGGGTGGGCGGCTCAACTACTACCTCGGGCTCCACGGCGTTGTGGGCGCGATGCGTATTGTTGTCGATACGAATACGATTGCCCAAGTTGCGTCCGTGACGGACCCGAGCAAGTTTGGCGAAGTCTTCATTACGGATATTGCCTGCTACGACGAGCCCGCGCTAGATGAGCGCAGCTGGTGGGGCTGGAACTTGCGTATGATTAGCAAGAACAACAGCGGGGCGGAAAATGACGCGACCAATGATACGACGCGCGTCTTCCTCGCGGATAGTGCCGCGGGCGGGCAGAGCCTCGCGCTCAACAACTCGACGACGCTCGACACCCTCTCGCAGGACGCGGCGAATTATGAGCAGAATAAGCCGTTCGTTCAGACCCCGACCTTCGCGACGAACTACATCGGCGAAATCTCGTTCAAGGCGCGGAAATATTCCTATCTCACGAATGAGACGCTCAATGCCCAGCCCGCGAGCGTGGTTCTTTACGGCGCGAAGACGGGTAGTAGCCCCACTTGGACAAAGCTCAGCGACTTCGTCATTTCGAATGAGACTTACGCGACATTTAAGTATGTGACAAATCCGGGCGAGGACTACGCGGCGTTTCGTCTCGCCGTCTCGGGTGCGGATGGGGTCACGAATGAGCGCGGCGCTGTGGTGCCCGAGGACTACGATAAGGCGGTGCGCGTCCTCCTCGATGAGGTGCTGGTGTCGGAAGCCGTGCGCCCACGGATGGGCTTCCGCAATGTGGGCGCGTTCCGTAGCAATCTCTCGACGGCGAATTGGGTGCCGAATGTGCCCAGCGCGTCCGAACAGCCGCTCTGCGATGAGTCGTGGGGTGTTCAGTGCGAGGTGTACGGAGCTCAACTGATGGAAAACATCGACTTTGACCGCGACATCAAGGTGAAGTTCTACTGGTACAAGGGTTCTTCGCCGTGGGGCTTTGAGAATTGGCGGACGAACTCCGCCGCGCAGAGTGCCTACCTCGCCCCTGCGGCGGACTCTAACCTTGTGTTCCGTTCGAGTTATGAGACGGCGGGTGACGCGGTTGTGCAGCCTTCCACTTCCTTCGAGGTCGTCCAGTATGCGCTCGAGGTGACCTGGTATCAAAAGCCCGATGCGACCAATCCCGAGGCGTCGGAAGTTCTTCAGACCAACATCCTCAGCGCGGCGGATTGGTCCACCCCGAGCTGGTATCGTCCGATTGACTACAACGCCCAGAACAACTCGGGCTTCGCGGCCTACACCATCCTCGACAAAGTCGCCCCTGGCTGGGCCTGGATTAACGAAATCAACATTTTCGGGGGATGGGATGATAGTTGGGCGAATAAGGATATCCAAGGGCAATTTATTGAGCTCGCGATTCCTTCTAACGCCGATTTGACAGATTGGAAGTTGCAGTTACTGGAGGCACAATCTAGTTCGGCGTTCGTTATTACGAATACGCTCGTTCAATTTGGTTATAATGGGGCACCTACATCAAAGGGAACGACCTATGTACAATCGAATATGACCTTTTATGTGGTGGGTTCGCCGTTGGCGCAGGCGAATGGTTATCTTAGCAGGGATAATGGAACTTTGGACGCGGTTTGGAGGGCTCCTACGGTTGCGACGGAATCAATGGGAAGAACAGGCGAGATTTCGGCGGGTTATCCTGTTGGACTTCAATTGGTTCGCAAGAGCGGCATTGTTGAACAAGAGTTTGTTGTTATGGGTACAAATATATGGGAGGGGTCTTCTTATTACAGCCCGACAACTAAAGTTGAATTGTTGAATAAATATCTGCCTAATGCGAACTTCTTCTATTTGGGAGAGGACGGAGTATCGAGTCCTGTTTCAAAGCCTATTCTGAATGTCACAACTTCTGGATATACGGGTTCAGGTGCATCATTTAGCGTCCTTAAGGGTAATGGTGGCGAGAATGATACCGTTACTTCTGCTGGTATTACTAATAGGTGGAGCAATACGGTGCGGGCAACGCCAGGTCGCATCAATGAGGGACAGGAAATTGACCCTGATGCGATACCGACACCCAACGGAGAAAGTATCGTCATTTATGCGAATCTCGATATTACGCTAGGGCACATCCAGCAACGCTTTGGAGCAGCGGGCGACTTCACCAACGCGAGTCAGATAGTCTATATAAAGAAGGGCTCCGTGCTTGGAACTAATATCACTTACCAAGTCGATAACTGGTATGAACTCGCGAGTGTGACGACGAATGGTACAGCGATAACGCCTACTTCATCAGGAACGCGGCAGTATACGGTGAATGTCGGTAGGGGTGTCTCGAATAATGTGACGGTTGTCGCTACGGCGCAGGTGGCGGAAAACTTGCGCAATCTCGGCCTTGGGCCAGACAATCCGTATTCCGAGGCGGTCATTGATTGGCTTGAGAAGGGCACGGATGTCAATGGCAACAAGTGGCCCAACGCCGACTCGGGAGAGATTAATCTGGCGGAGTTCCATAATTTGAGTGGGGATTATGTCACGAATATGACCCTCACAACTATGTACTGGCTTGATATGGACCCGACCACAAATGGTTTGTGGTTTGTAGCAGGTACATCCAAAGCGCCTGAGGAGCATTTGCTTAAGCATGAAATGACTTCAGGTTCTTCTGTGCTAACAAATTTGCGCATTGGCGTTAAACTTTATATGACGAATACGCTGACGGGGGCAAGTTGGAGTCCGTATGTCTTGCGCGGAATTACGCCTGGCTCACATACACTAGATTATGGTCTCAATAGCGAGAATTGGACGAGCGCGACATTTAAGGTGACGGGTTACCTTAATAATGGGCTAGGGAACATCAAAGACTATACCTGTTGGGTGCCACTTAGGTGGTTCGTGTTTGGCAAGAATTCATTTGATGAGAACCATCAGAGCTTTATTGAGATAACGGATCCTTTCTCGACAAGTTCACCTGCGGCGGATGGTGTTGACGGTGGCTGGGCTGGTTGGGCTAAGGCGCATCCAGATACAAATTGGCGCGGTCAGGCATATTACTTCTGGTCCATTGACTCGCGCCTCAAGCCGAGACCTGTTGAAATGTTGCAGAAGGAAAACTACTATAATTGGGATTCTGAACCATGAAGAGACTAAATATGAGACATATACTCAATAAGAGTGCGATAGTACTGGGTGTACTTGCACTTCTTGTTGTCGGGTGCTCAAAAGAGGCGGAGCCTGAAGCCCCTGCGGATCCATTTGATACGCCCTATTCGCGTATGGAAGATAAGGCATATACGAATTTATTACACACGCAAATGACTAAGCGTATGGATCTTGCGAGCCGCATTCGTGCGCTTGAAGATGAACTTAAGGCGGCGGAAGCGAAAGACCCGAAGTCTGCCGAGGTTGAAACACTCAAGGCAAAGATTAAAGATTTGTGCAAGGAGTACGATATGAACAGGACTCAAACTGAACAACTTGTCCGTATGCGTATTCTGCGTGAAAACGCGGCAATTGAGGCACGCGAAG
>CAVCJC010000099.1:0-7273 GCA_963602475.1 Lachnospira hominis (ex Liu et al. 2021) | reverse complement strand
GAAAATAGTTAGATAACTCATCAAAATAACGAAAAAGCCGCGCTTTTCGCGCGGCGCTTCCTAGTCCAAAGTATCGCTATCGAGCCTGCGGCGCTCGTTATACCGCGCCAAAAGCGCCAGAATCGCCCCCAAAACGAGGTACCACGCGAGGCAAAGACTCCACGGCCAAGGCTCCGTTTCGCCGTGTGCACCAGGGAATGCCGCCGTCAAAAATGAGATTCCCGCCATAACATCCGCACACAAAACGGCGAGGTTATTGAAGTACGCGGCAAGCAAAGAGGACATATAACTTGCCAAAAGCCCCACGCTTCCCGCAATTACGGCGAACTCCGCGGCAGGCACGAGGAATATGTTCGCGACAAGTCCGCCTAGCGTGAAGCGTCCGAACGCGCTCGCCACCAAAGGTACGCCCGCCGCCCAAGTAGCCAATGTCAGTATCAAGAGTTGCATCTTGGGTCCGTAGAAGCGCGAAGAGCGCACACTGAGAATCAGCACCAGCACTACCGCGAACGAAAGGCGACAGCCGATATTCAGAAACAGCGCGGGGTCCCACAAGTGCACCCCAAGGAAGGTCGCCGCCCACGCGATGAGTCCGTTCGGCGCACGATAGAAGATGGGCGCGGCAAAATAGATGCTCGCCATAGTCGCCGCACGAATGGCGGAGGGACTCGACCCCGTGAGGATGACATAGAGCCAAACGAGCGGAACGAGTACGCACCCCAAGAAGCGTGCAGGGACAAAGAGCACCAGAAGCGCGACGGAAAGTATCTTCGCGACAACCATAACATGCAATCCCGAGATGGCGAAGACATGGATAGTCCCCGCCTCCGCGAATGCCGTCTGAGTCTCACGCGGCAATTGGGCGCGTTCCCCGAGGATAATGGCACGGACGAGCCGCAATGATTCGGAGTCCTCGGGAACCCCAATCCCCAAGCGCCGCGAAAAGTCGTGGCGCAGATTCCGTAAGCGCGTGGAAAGCGCGTGGGGGTCGACAGGCTGGACGCGTTCGGCGAAAGTGCCGCGCCCCGCGACTTGGTAAGCGAAGCGTCCGCTTCGGGCGGACTTCTCCGTGCGCAGCCACCCCGCGCACCGCCACCGCTCCCCCGCCTGGGGGAATTCGGGGTGCCGCCAACGCGAAATGCGCACATTCACGGGAACCGCCCCGATATCTGCTCTGAAAGAGATGTTCGTCGTCCCTTTGCGTGTCGTCCAAGTCGTGATGTGCTCAGGAATCTCGAACTCCGCCTCGAGGGGTTCGCCCTTATTCCAGAGTTGCGCACGCTGAAAAACTTCGTGCTGTTCAGAGAGGTACTGCCCCGTTCGGGCGAAGCCCAATAGTCCACAAATGAGCGCAAAGATTACCCAGACGCGCCAGCCGAAGAAGGCTAAGGTCAAGAGAAGTGCCGCGACGAGAACGGTGTAGCGACACGCCGCCGCGCCTGAAGGCATCGCGAAGGCGAGTCCTTCGCCGAGTGCAAGTGCCGCGCACAGAATGAGCCACTTCCGCTCCATGCCGCCGCCTTAGTACTCCGCGATAAGAATAGGGGTGCTCGCCAAAAGGAAGAGCTTCAGCTCCGACTGGGCGGGTGCCGTAAAGGCGAGATCGAGTTTCGTAAATTGTTGCTTCAGGTCATCCGTCGCTTGATAAAGCCCTGGTTCCACACGCGGCACTTGTGCGAGTTCATAAGCCTTAAAGAGTTTGCCATCGAGCATCAATTCAGCAAGGCGACTACGGCGATGGACGATGAGGGCGAAGTTCGGACGGTTAAAGACACGGATCGATTCATTGGGACGCATTTCGTCCGTACTGCGCCAATGATTCAGCTTCAGAAGTGCCGCGAGGGTCATGCCTTGTTCTTTGGCAATGCGTTCGGCGGAATTGCCACGGCGCGGCGTGAGGCGCGAGGTCCACGGCGAGTTCTCGTCGCCAAACATCCAGCGGTAGTTAAGCCGCCCGAGGCGTTTTACGAGAAGGTGGTCAATATCTGCCGCGGGGTTACCCGGCAGAGCACGCAAGAGTTCGATTGTTTCAACTTGACGAGAAAGATCGCGGTCGCGTTCCGCTTCAGTTAGACGCATAAGCAAGTTACGCATCGTCCGTGAGCGGGACGCGAGCGCGGCTTTCTCTGGGGGAACAGCGGGTGCGAGGGGCGGTGCGGGCAGTGACGCGGGGACGGCTTTTGCCGCCTCCGTCACAGGCGCACGCTCGGCCCGCTCAAGGGCGAGCTCTTCGTCATTAGCGCCGAGGCGTTTTACGAGTGTAACCGTAAACGAGATGAGGACAATCAGGACGGCGGCAAATATCAATAAGCCGCGCCCAGAAGGTGCTTCATCCCCGCGCAGGGGGTCAAACTCAATTCCAAACTTACCACGCGCTAATGACATTTCGAAGAGCTCCCTTACTTATTTTGCCGCGCCAGCCGCCGCTTCGACAACACTCGAGACGGCGCTACGCAGAACTTCAACAACATTGCCTGGGGCGGTCTCGATACGGAATGTTTTTTCCGTAGCTTCGACAATCGTCCCGATGAAGCCACCCGCGAAAACGACTTTCGCCCCTGCACGCAGGTTCTCAATCATTTTGCGGCGCTCTTTCTCGCGGCGCTGTTGTGGGCGAATCATCATAAAGTAGAAGATCGCCAGGATGAGTAGCATCGGAACGAGCATTCCGAAGCCAGACTGTTGCTGTGGGGCGGCGGCAGGTGCCGCGCCGTCCACAGGCTGTGTCGTCGTCGCAGTTGTTTCCGCGACGGGAGCTTGTGTTTCATTCATGGTTGGTTGTGTCCTTTCTTACTTGTTCTTTCCAGTCCACGAAAGAGCCGTCGGCGATAGCCGCGCGCATCTCTTCCATGAACCTGTTGAGAGCAAAAACATTATGAATCGTCAAAAGCCGCAAGCCGAGAATCTCGTTGCAGGCGAGCAGATGACGGATGTAACTACGCGTAAAGTTCTGACAGCAGTAGCAGGGGCACCCTTCTTCGACAGGGCCCTGGTCATAAATCCATTTCGCGGCTTTGATCGCGACATTGCCGTGACGCGTGATGGCGGTACCATGGCGGGCAATGCGCGTCGGGATAACACAATCGAACATATCGACTCCCCGCGCGACGCACTCCGCCATTTGGTGCATCACCCCAAGCCCCATCACATAGCGCGGCGCTTCGCGCGGCAGATAGGGGACGGAAGCTTCGACCGCGCGGTACATCTCCTCCTCGGGTTCGCCCACACTCACGCCACCAATCGCGTAGCCATCAAAGCCAATCTTCACGAGTTCCTCGGCACAGTGCTTGCGCAAGTCGCCATAAACGCCGCCTTGCACAATCCCGAAGACGAGTTGCCCGGCCGCGTGGGGGCACTCCTTGGAGCGCGCCGCCCAACGAATCGTTTGCGCGACACTCTTTTCCGCCCGCGCCCGATCACACGGATACGGCAAGCACTCGTCGAACACCATCGCAATGTCGCTCCCGAGAATGCGCTGCATTTCCATCGACTCCTTCGGTCCTAAGAAGAACTCGTGTCCGTCGAGATGGGAATTGAAGCGGCAGCCTTCCTCGGTGATCTTGCGCATCTTCGCGAGCGAGAAAACCTGAAAGCCACCGGAGTCCGTGAGGATGGGACCTGGCCATTTCATGAACTCGTGCAGCCCTCCTGCCGCGGCGATTACCGAGGCTCCCGGACGCAACATTAGGTGGTAGGTATTGCCAAGAACGACCTGCGACCCCGCGGTAGCAAGGTCGCGCGGTTCGAGCGCCTTAACGGTGCCCAAGGTGCCCACATCCATAAAAACAGGCGTTTTTATTGGGCCATGTGCGGTTTTCAGGAGTCCCAAACGGGCTCCCGAGCACGGATCTTCTCTAGTTACTTCAAAAATCATATATATATTTTATCAAAAAATGGTTGCCTTTTGCGAGAAAATAATGTATCATAGTAGATATTGAAATGAAGGAACAGATTCTATGACCAAGTTGTTACATGTATTTGTATACATTTTTGTGGCTCTTTCGGGGGCTGCTTTGTGGTTCGAATTGCAACTAAACGCGCAGCGTGACACGCTCGCGGATAGGGGTCGTCTGCAAGAAGACTACCTCATCAAGATTGCGAGCACCATCGAGAAGGCCGAGCCCGACAAGACCGCGACAACTGAAATACGTATGGACATCTCGCCCACCGAGGCGAAGATTGTCGATACGCCCGAGACCGAGAACTTGCTCGATGGCTACAAGTTCTATCTCGAGAAGCAGTCGCTCGAGACC
This sequence comes from Lachnospira hominis (ex Liu et al. 2021), assembly GCA_963602475.1. Classification (GTDB taxonomy): domain Bacteria; phylum Verrucomicrobiota; class Kiritimatiellia; order RFP12; family UBA1067; genus UBA1067. Next base: position 3,020 of record CAVCJC010000099.1, on the reverse strand, counting down.
TTCTCGTGGGGCATGCGCGAGCGTCAGCAATTGCGCGATGTCTACGCGACGGACGCTGAGGGCAAGCCCGTGATGGACGGTGGGCGTCCGCTTATGGACGGCCCTGGCACCGAGAAGGAGCTCCTCGAACAGCTCTTCCAGGCTTGCGTCGCTCAGCAGGCACGCCTCAATACGACGCGCGGCGAACTCAAGAATCTGCGCGACCGCTTTGAGCAGTCCGTAGCCGAAGTCAATAAGCTCAAGCCCGAACTTCGTCAGGCGAAGGTCACATTAGCAGAAGCTGTTGACGCGAGGTCAAAGATTCAAGGAGAACTCGCATCTATGGAATCGCAACGTACTAAACTCAAGGCTCAAATTGATGAACTCAATGTTGAGATTTCTTCTCTGCGCGATGAAGCCGTTTCCGCTCGTGATGAGACAGATGCCGCGAAAGAAGAACTCGCTAAGAGCCTCAAACAGATTGAACAGTTGAAACAACTTTCTAAGGAAGCTCTCGCCAAAGCTAATGCGGCTGACGGCGAAGGCGCAGCGAATACTCCCGCCGTCAGTAGCCTCCCCGCAGGTGACAAGGGGTATGTCGTTGAGACGGACGCCTCCACAATGTATGCTGTTATTAAGTTGTCCGATAGCGCCCTCAAAGAACTCTTGGGCGATGACCTCAAGAAACCACTGCCGCGTATGGAGCTCTCGGTGAAGCGTCCAGGCTACAAAGGCGCGGCGGGCGAGTTCGTCGGCCGTCTGCGTCTGCGTCAGACCGTGCCCGGCAAGAACTACATCATCTGCGACATTCTCGCGAACTGGTCGCAGGGAGAGATTCAGCCCAATGACATCGTCTTCGCTGACTAATTGGCGGCTCTGGTCGCTCGGGGGCACGCTTCTCGCGTGCCTTCTCCTCTCAGGATGCATCGCCGACACGGCGGAAGATAGTGAATTGCCGTGGTCCTCGAATAAGTCGTGGGAAGGCATCGCGCCTATCGCGCCTTCCATTATGAATCAGTACGACTAAGTTATGATTGAGAATGCCTCATTCGTAAATACGCAAAGCGGCGTCCGTTTGGATGCCGCTTTATTCGCGGCATTCCCGACGACAACCCGCGCCTTCGCCCGTGAAGCCATCGCGGCAGGCGCAGTCAAAGTCAACGGATCCCTCCTACCGAAAGGACGCCGCCTCGTGGGTGGCGAACACATCGAAGTTGCGCATCTCGCCGAAGAAGCGGATAACCTTGTCGCCCCCAACCCCGCGATTGACCCGCGCATCATTTATACGGACGCGGCACTTCTCGCGTGCGACAAACCCGCAGGGCTTCCCGTCCAGCCCCTCACGCACAATGAAACGACGACACTCATGAATGGCGTTGTCGCGCGCTATCCCGAATGCGCCCCCTTGGGCGACCGCCCTCTTCTCGCAGGAGCGCTACACCGAATTGACACGGCGACCTCGGGGCTCGTCCTCGTCGCACGCTCCGCCGAAGCATTTGCCGCGCTCCGTGCACAATTTGCCGCGCAGACCATCGAGAAGACCTACCTCGCGCTGGTGGAAGGCGACTATCACGCGGCGGACACCCTCGAAAATGACCTCGTGCACGACCCTTCCATCCCCTTCTGTCGGATGATTGACGCACATCACAATCGGCTCTGTGAGAGCGAAAAGCGCCGACTCAAGCCCCTGCACGCCGTAACGCACTACGAGCCTATCGGGCATGCCCGCGTCGGAAATGAAGACCGCACCCTCCTGCGCATCACTATCTTTACGGGGGTCACCCACCAAATCCGTGCCCAACTCGCCCTTTCGGGGCTCCATATCGTCAATGACCGCCTTTACGGAGCCTTCGCCGTGGAGAATCAGGTCGGACACTGTCTGCACGCCTGGGCGGCTTCCTTTAAGCATCCCGTTACAGGTGAACCCCTGCGGATTGAAACGCCGCGCCCTTCTTGGGCACAGCTTTAAGAGCGCGGCACTTTACGCGTTAAGGAGCCTATCCGTGCCAGACTGAAGCGGACGCCCCCGAAGGAAGGCTCCACCATCCATTGGTGCGCCGCCCTCAGGTTTGAGTTCCGTAAGAAGAAGTGCTGTATCCCCGCACTTCACGATAGGACCAGGTGGCAAAGAGGCTTCCCCCTTCTCGCGGGTAGCCGAGGCCTTCAAGATTGTGCCTGGCGCGGCACTCTTCCAGCTCTCATCCATAAGCTTGACGATGCGGGCACGCAAAATGACGAGACGCCCTGAGTTGCCCTTGCGACGGAACCGTTCCGGCAAGAAGGTATGGCACGAGGGCCACGGCGTATAGGCGCGAATCTTTCGCTCTATCTCCAAAACGGGCGCGCTCCAATCGATGAGGCCATCGGACTTCTTAAGCTTATGCACATAAGTCGCTTCCGATTCGTCCTGAGGGACGCTTGGCGGCAATGCATTGCTACTCAGAAGCTTCAGCGTCTTCGCGAGCGCGACACCGCCCGTGATGGCGAGTCCGTCCATCAATTCGCCCCCAGTGGCATCTAGATAGATGGGTTCGAAGCGTTGGTAAAGGATGGGTCCGTCATCAAGCCCAGGCCCCATCTTCATAATCGTCACGCCCGTCACGCGGTCGCCTGCGGCAATGGCGGCGGCAACAGGTGCCGCGCCACGATACTTGGGCAGAAGTGAGAAGTGGCAATTGATGCAACCAAAGAGTGGCAAGTCTAGAAGCGGTTGTCGCAAGATTTGTCCAAACGCCACGACCACAACAATGTCAGGATTCCACGCACGAAGTTGCGACATCGCCTCTTCACTGTTCACATTCTCAGGCGAAATAACCACATCGCCGAGCCCGTGTTCAAGCGCAAAAGCTTTACACGCACACGGAGTCAGCGTTTTGCCGCGCCCAGCAGGACGGTCCGGCTGAGTGACGACGCCTACGACATCCAACCCCTCCTCGCGCAAAATTGCACGCAGACAAGTGGCCGACGCGGCGGAAGATCCCATATACACTATTCGCATATTTCCCTAGTATTATAGCAAAAATCCGCCCCAAACGCCACAC
>CAVCJC010000098.1:0-7273 GCA_963602475.1 Lachnospira hominis (ex Liu et al. 2021) | reverse complement strand
CACGCACGGCGGGAATATTCAACACCTTAAGCGATGTCGCATTATGAAACGCACGGCGACCAATCTGTTGCAAGAAGACTGGGAGCGTGACGGACGTAATATTTCCTGAACCAATGAAGGCTTTTTCCGCGATTTCCGTCACGGGCTTGCCCTCAATCCTATCAGGGATGACGAGAGAAACTTTGCTCGTGGGCTTCGGGTCAAAGCCCGTAATCGTGATGGTTCCGTCGTCATTTTCCGTGTAAGCAAGAGTATCAGTTGACACATCGGAATCGACTTTCCAGAGCGCGTAGAGTGTATGGTCATCCAAAGCCAAACACTTGCCGTCCGCCGTCGCCTGAGGCGCGTCGTCCGACACTTTGAGATACCAACCGGCGAATACATATCCCTCGCGTGTCGGGTCAGCAGGGAAGTTGTTATATGTGCGATTCTCCTGCTTCAAAGTGACGATGGCTTTCGAGCCAATCTTGCCGCCAAACGCGTCAAAGGTGACATCCGTAATCTCTTTGCCAATCGTAAAGGACAGCGTAACTTCGCCTGTGTAGTTATTTTTGCCCGTAATCGTCACTGTCGCGTAGCCAACTTCGATGTTGTCCGTGTAGGCAACCTCAAAGTCGTCGGGGCCGATAATGGAGGGCTGCCCATCTTGACACGAGACATCGGGCTTCTTTTCCGTTTCGTCATAGACATAGCCGTTCTCAGGAATGCCCGTGAGGGAGAACATCTCCTTCGTCAACTCCTTCTGCTTAATTTCCACCGTCGCCGATCCCTTGTAAGTCGCATAGCCGGGAGCGGAAACACGATAATACACGGTCTTTGTGCCTGCGTTTACATAGGATGGATTTTTATCCCCATACTCGCCGTCTTCTGTCTCTTTATAAACGACCTCGACACCCTCAATGCCCTCAAACGCGGCATCGTCTTTCGTAAGCGAAATGCTATGTTCTTTGCCATCATAAGTACCAGAGTAGCTGAAGGCCGCGAGAGTCTCTTCGTCAAGAGCACTATCCCAACTCTTCAGGACGCTGTAGTAAGCGTCATAGGAGTTTTTCTCGCAGCAATAGCCTTCCTTACAATATTCTTGGGCGACCTCTTTATCAAATGTGCCACCAGAAATTGAGGGGACAACGGGGGACTTCCCATCTCCAACCGATGTATCGACCAGAGTCGCGCTATTCGCGAGGAATTTGCCATCCTCGACCGTGATGCTCGCGTCTGAATAGCCACTAAAGACCGCTTTCACGCCTGCCGTATAAGTTCCGCCATTGATGGTCACGGAAGCACCGTCCTCCGCCCAAACGGCGTAATCCTGCGTGGCCTTAACCGTCAGATTCGTAAGGACAACACCCGTGGCGTGGCTAATGTTAATGCCGCCCGTCACCTTAACATCCTGAACGGTAAAGCTCGTCGTTTCAGCCTTGGTTACGCTGTCCTTTTCTTGGTAGCCAATGGAGAGCGCGTACGCGCCTTTTGAATAGACTCCATCATCGTAACCAGCACAAACAATCTTGCCGTTTTTAATTGTACCGCCTGTGCCTTGGAAGACATGCGCGTAGTTGTAATGCGTGTACTTCATGCTATTCAGGTCGAAGGTCACCCCTGTCATAACATAGGGAATCGCACCATTTTTCGCGCTCTTCTCAGTGAGGTCGGCAAGAAGTTTAACGGTTGCGCCACTCTGTGCCCTCGCCGCCGCGAAAGCGTCCGCGAGAGAGTGATAGGTGTTTGTAGCTCCATCTGCCGCGATAACCTGAATCGCGTCAGCAGTCGTATAAACTCCGTCCTTCTTTACGACATAGAATCCCGTCGAGCAGAAGTTCTGACTAAAATTTTGGTTAAATGTACCGCCAGAGACTTCAAAGTTGGCAGAAGACGCATCGCCCACACCGTGGAAAATCTTCGCTTTTTTGGGGTAGGCGGAATTATTCGTAAATGAACCGCCAGTAATCGTAATTATTGATTCATACCCTTCCGCAACACCAGCCAACACAACCTGTTGATAGCCCCATGTCGCTGAAGAGTTCTGGATAAATTCGCCACCTGTGATGGTTGTCATGCCATAGCTGAAAATAACACCTGTATATCCATTCGTTGCAAAGTTTAGCGTGAATGTGCCACCTTTGATATTTAGTACAGAGTCCTGCTCGGTCTTAACGACATTCAGACCTCCCGTATAGGTTCCGCTATTAATAATAAGCGTACCAAAGTTATCGAGCATTGAGGAGTCTGTATTGCCCGCCGTTGCAATTATATCCTCAAATGTCGTCGTACCGTTGTTCAGAATCGTGTAATAGCTTGTTCCACCGACGATGCTGCCATTCTTGACGGTCGCCGTCACATCTTTCGCAATCGTGAGCGTCGCCTTGCCGCCATTCGTGTTAGTTAGCTTTTTACCACCGAGGTCGAGGGTGATATTCTTTGTGATGTTTACATCTTCCGTCGTATCGGCGAGGAGCTTCATCGTTTGCCCAGCCGTCGCGGTGGAAATCGCGTCTGCGAGGCTCATATGCGCCGTCGCGTTGCACTCATCCTTGATGACAAGCGCAACGGCGGAAAGATCGTCCACATCTACCGTCGCCACGCTACGCGCTGGATAAATCAAGTCATTGCGGTTTTCACGGTTTATGTCCGTGCCGTTAATCTCGCTCAGCACAACGCTTGCCGAATCCGGATATTCGTAGTAATTGCCAGTCAAGTTAAGTGTACTATCCTTGCCAACGCAAAACACGGCACTAGAGCAGTTGAGGGGCGAACCAAAAAACTGGTTATCCGTCATCGTAAGGGTAATATTCTTCCCCTCATAATCGACAGCGCCATACGCCATCTCGATATGGACATACCGCAACTGTTCCGTCACGACCGTGGAAGTCGTAGACTTAAAGATATTCTCACGGATATCCAGCACCGCATTTTCGACAGGCGTAATCTGCATAGCCTCCCAGTCGCAGTTCTCGAAAACACATCCCGAAACGGAAAGTTTGCCCGACAGATTCGCCGCATAGATGGCGGAAAGCATTCCGACCTTGGTGTCGCTGAAACCATAATATTCCTTGTAGTCCTCGCTCACAACCGCCGCGTTGTGAATATCCTTAAAGTTGACATTCTTAATCGTCACATCACCCGCCGCGTCGACCGTCACCTTAATATTGCCGCTGAGCGTCTTCTTATTGCCATCCAGCGTCACACCCTTCGCGAGCTTGATGTCAATGACCTTGTCGACGGTGTAGTCGGTATTAGCAAAGTCCGTGAAAAGCTTAATAGTCTGCCCTGATGTCGCCGCAGCGGAAGCCTCAGTAAGTGAATGATAGGTGTTGACAATATCTCCGCTAGCGGTATCCAGCACCTGAATCGCGTCCGCGACACCATACTTGCCGTCGATGCCCTGCGTGGGTTGGTAGCCCGACGCACAATACTTCTGCGCGACTTCTTTATCGAATGTGCCACCCGAGACGGCGATTGTGGCCGTGCTTTCATCGACAGCCGTCGTCGCGCCTTCTCTGACGCTCGTACCCTTATAGGTTCCGAGATTGCCCGTAACCGTGCCACCTGTAATTTCGACCGTGGATGTCTCGTTTCCACCTTCATCATCATACATCATGGCATAGACATTGCCGTTAATTGTGCCTCCGCTGATTTTGAGCGTGCTGGAACAGATGCTTTCGTTATAAACCCAAGAGGCAACCGTTCCGTTGACCGTGCCGCCCTCAATTGAGGTACTTGCCCAGTTCTTGATAGCCTCGTCATTCGCGCAAGTAATCGTGCCTCCTTTGAAGGTAAATATACCATAATCAACTTTGATGGCCGTGAAATTATCCTGCTTAAATGTACCCCCCTCGATTACAAAGGTCGGCTTCGCGTCCTTGTTGCTATCGTTGCCTACACGCACAAGGGAGGCACCCTTGCGCGTATCGCCAGTTGTGCCACTGTTGTTGATAACATTCCCGCTTTTAAACGTCAGGGAAGCATCTTTGCCCTGAATGTCAATGACATAATGTGATGAAACGCCCGAATTCGCGGCGGTATCCTCACGCTTAAGCGTGCCCGTCTGCTTCTCACTGGAGTCCAAGATTGTTACATTTGCCTTAACCGTCAGTGTCGCCGTAGCCTTTACTGTCCCGCCATTGAGCGTGTACCCATTCAAGTCCAGCGTCAGGTTCTTATCAATCGTAATATTTTCCTTGGTATCGGCAATCAACTTCACCGTCTGCCCCTCTGACGCGGACGAAATCGCGTCTGCGAGGCTCATATGCGCCGTCGCGTTGCACTCATCCTTGATGACAAGCGCAACGGCGGAAAGATCGTCCACATCTACCGTCGCCACGCTACGCGCTGGATAAATCAAGTCATTGCGGTTTTCACGGTTTATGTCCGTGCCGTTAATCTCGCTCAGCACAACGCTTGCCGAATCCGGATATTCGTAGTAATTGCCAGTCAAGTTAAGTGTACTATCCTTGCCAACGCAAAACACGGCACTAGAGCAGTTGAGGGGCGAACCAAAAAACTGGTTATCCGTCATCGTAAGGGTAATATTCTTCCCCTCATAATCGACAGCGCCATACGCCATCTCGATATGGACATACCGCAACTGTTCCGTCACGACCGTGGAAGTCGTAGACTTAAAGATATTCTCACGGATATCCAGCACCGCATTTTCGACAGGCGTAATCTGCATAGCCTCCCAGTCGCAGTTCTCGAAAACACATCCCGAAACGGAAAGTTTGCCCGACAGATTCGCCGCATAGATGGCGGAAAGCATTCCGACCTTGGTGTCGCTGAAACCATAATATTCCTTGTAGTCCTCGCTCACAACCGCCGCGTTGTGAATATCCTTAAAGTTGACATTCTTAATCGTCACATCACCCGCCGCGTCGACCGTCACCTTAATATTGCCGCTGAGCGTCTTCTTATTGCCGTCGAGCGTCACACCCTTCGCAAGCCTTATGTCAATGACATTGGCAACGGTGTAGTCGGTATTAGCAAAGTCCGTGAGAAGCTTAATGGTCTGCCCCGACGTCGCCGCCGCAGAAGCCTCAGTAAGTGAATGGTAGGTTTCGGCAACATATCCATCAGCGTTCAGCACCTGAATCGCGTCATCGACCGCATAAACCCCTTCTGATATTTCAACTGAGCAGAATCCGTCCGCACAATACTTCGCGTCAACCGGCGTATCGAATGCGCCGCCAGAGATGGAGGGGACAACGCCCGAATTAAGGACGAGCGGCTTACCCTCTGTATGGAAACTTCCGTCTTCAACCGTCATAGTCGTTGTAGCCGAGCCGTTCAACAAGGCATACGCGCCCGCCCAATAATTGCCGCTCTTAATCGTCACGGAAGAGCCCTCCTCCGTCCAAACGGCATAGTATTGCGTTCCATTGACCGTCAGGTTTTCGAGAACGACGCCCGTAGCGTTGCAAATGTTGACACCGCCTGTCATAGCGACATTCTTAACCGTGAAGCTCGTGGTCTCGTTCCCTGGCCTATCGTCACCGATGCAGAGCGCGTAAGAGCCGTGCCCGTTTTTCATGTCATTCTTCGATTCGGGATCCGGAGCGCAGACAATCTTGCCGTTCGTAATGACACCGCCCGTGCCCAGAAAGGCATGCGCACCATTGTACTGCGTATAGGTATGCTCATTCAAGTCAAACGTCACGCCTGCCATATTGTAGACAATATACCCGCCTCTCTCGTCTGTCTCCGTCAGGTTGGCGAGGAGCTTGACGGTATCACCACTCTGTGCCGCGGCAAAAGCCTCTTTAAGGGAGTGGTAGGTGGTTGTAGCTCCAGCCGCCGTCACGAGCTGAATCGCGTCCGCGACACCATACTTGCCGGTCTCGATTTCCGTGGGTTGGTAGCCCGACGCACAATACTTCGCGTCAACGGCGTTATCGAATGTGCCACCCGAGACGGCGATTGTGGCCTTGCTTTCATCGACAGGCGTCGTCGCGTCTTCTCTGACGCTCGTTCCCTGATAAGTTCCGAGATTGCCCGTAATCGTGCCGCCTGTAATGTTAATCGTGGCCGTCTTGGTTACACCTTCCTTTTCATACATCATAGCATAGACATTGCCATCAATTTCGCCACCGCTAATCTCGAGCGTACTGGAACAGACACTATCGGCACACGTCCAAGAGCCGACTGTGCCTGTAATCTTGCCGCCCTTAATGAAGGCGTCTGCCCAGTTCTTTACAGCCTCGTCATTCGCACAAGTAATCGTGCCGCCTTCGAGGGTAAACGTGCCATAGTCAACCTTGATGGCTGGGAAATTATTCTGCTCAAACTTACCACCCTTGATGATCAAGGTCGGCTTCACGTTACTGTACTTATCGTTGCCCACACGAACAAGGGACGCACCCTGTCGCACACCCTCGGTCGTGCCGCTGTTGTTGACGACATTCCCGCTTTCAAATGTCAGGGCCGCGTTTTCGCCCTGAATGTCAATGACATAATACGCTGAATACGATGACACGTTCGAGTTGTCGGCGGTATCCTCGCGCTTAATTGTGCCCGTCTGCTCCGCGCTGGAATCTTTGACTGTTACATTTGCCGTGACCGTCAGTGTCGGCGTGGCCTTTACTGTCCCGCCATTGAGCGTGTACCCATTCAAGTCGAGCGTCAGATTCTTATCAATCGTGACATTCTCCTTGGTATCGGCAATCAACTTCACCGTCTGCCCTGCCCTCGCTCCATTGATTGCTGCGGCAAGTGTGGTATAGCGCGCTCCATCAACCTCGGCAATATCTTCTGCCACAGCGGCGAGTGGGGAGAATAAAGCGAGAGATAATGCCGCGATTAGATATTTGAATGTTTTCATAATTTAAGGACTTCTCCTTTTTTTACTTAGTTAAGAGCTTTAGTTTGAAGAGGGAACACAACACGCCCGCACCGCGTCCGTCTGTAGACAATACGAGAGAAAGAGCATACGATTCATATGCCCTTCTAATCCGCGCGAAAACGCGCGCTACAGCGTCCCTGAGCTGGGGGGGGGGGGGTATACAAGGACACTTCAGAACGCGGCAAAACGGCTTTTAACGCGCTTTTTAGCCACGCTAGGGGATGCCGCGCACGCGGCACTTCGCTTGACTGAATATACCCTTTCTTCATCATTTTTGGCAATATTATATCATATTTATGCCTAAAAGGCAACGGTAAACTTCAACTTTTCGCATTTGGCGTTGTCGAGGCAGAATTTGGGTGGCTGGTGGCGCGGGGTTTTTAACCACGGATTTACACGGATTGTCACGGATGGTAGGGCGGGCAGTCCCTTGCCCGCCGT
>CAVCJC010000097.1:0-7363 GCA_963602475.1 Lachnospira hominis (ex Liu et al. 2021) | reverse complement strand
CAGGGCGGGTTAGCACGGTTGCCGCCCGCCGTGCCGCATGTTGTCAGGCACAAAGGGTAGGTAAGGGGAAAGTTGAAGTCGAGAGTCGAAGTCGAACAATGGAATTATTAGCCTTTTATTACGGCGGGCAAGGAACTGCCTGCCCTACCAATCGGCGCGGGGGAGGGTATCCTTCCGCTGGTGAAAGATTTTGCTTGCATTCGAGCACCAAAATATGGTATACTTTTAGCCGTGATGACGACGGAAGGATACATAACGGCGGCTGAGGCTGCGGAAGGATGGCGCGTTTCAACGCGGCGCGTCCGTGATTTCTGTGCAAACGGCAGGATACCTGGCGCAATTGCGGAAGGACGCGGATGGCTCATTCCTCGCGGCGCGGCGAAGCCTGTTGATGGTCGTACTGTCTCAGCGCGGCGTAACAACTCTTCGGCTGAGGAGGGTGCGCCTAAGGATAAAGAGGAAAAGAAAATGAGCAAAGAAAGAACTCTAATGAGTTATTGCCCTGACATCAAGGTCTTTGACGCGACCTTGCGTGACGGGGGCTTAGTCAACAACTTCGGCTTTACCGATGACTTCGTTAAGGCCCTTTACCGTGCGAATATCGCCGCGGGTGTCGACTATATGGAGTTTGGCTACCGTGCGTCCAAGAAGATGTTTGATCCGAAGGCTTTCGGTAAGTGGAAGTTTACGAATGAGGAAGACATCCGTGCTATCGTGGGCGACACGAACGATTCGCCGATGAAGATTGCCATTATGGCGGACGCTGGGCGGTGCGATTACAAGACGGATATCCTTCCGAAAAAAGATTCGGTGGTGGATACGGTGCGTGTTGCTTGCTATGTGCATCAGATTCCGCTCGCGATTGACATGATTGAAGACGCGAAGGCGAAGGGTTATGAGGTCACTTGCAACCTTATGGCGGTTTCGAAGGTCATTGGCAATGAGTTGGACGCGGGGTTGAAGATGCTCGCCGCGTCGCCGGCGGATGTTCTTTACCTCGTGGACTCGTTCGGCAACTTCTATCCTGAGCAGATTGCCACCTACTCCAAGAAGTATGTGGAAGCGATGGGTGGCAAGAAGGTAGGCTTTCACGGACACAACAACCAGCAACTCGCCTTCGCGAACACGATTGAGGCGTGCCGTTGGGGCGTGGACTACCTCGATGTGACCGTGAACGGAATGGGACGCGGCGCGGGCAACTGTTTCTCTGAACAGCTCCTCAGCTTCCTGAAGAATCCGAAGTACTCGTCGTTGCCGATTCTTGAGTTCATTGAGAAGTATATGCTCGACTTGAAAAAGAATGGCGCAGTTTGGGGGTATGATGTCCCTTACTTGCTGACGGGCGTGATGAATTGCCATCCGTCTTCCGCCATCAAGTTCATTAAGGAAGGGCGCACGGACTATGTGCAGCTCGCCCACGAACTCGTTGAGAACGAGTAAGTAGCGGCGGCGGGGCGGAGGGGACTCCGCCCCCTACCAGGCGGTTGCGGCGGGGCGGAAGGGACTCCGCCCTGCCAATAAGGCATCTGCCCCTACCAAAGGGGCGGAGAATTTGGTATAATAGTAGGTGAAATGGCTAGAATACTCATAATTATAGGTGCGCTTTTGGTTGCGCAAGGTGTGCAGGCGGCTTGGTGGCCGTTTAGTTCCGATGAGGACGAGAAACCGCGTCTTTCTACGCTGATGGAGCCCGCCTCCCTCTTGATTGACGCGGCGGCGGACTATGCGGAGGAGGGTAAGGTCGAAGAGGCGGTTGCCGAATATCGCAAGGCGCTGGTTGAACTCGACCGTGTGGAAGCGGAAAACCCTGAGCGCGCGGCGACGAGCGAATTCGCCACGGTGCGCAACAAGCGCGCTTATGTGAGCGCGGCAATTGACTCGCTTTTGATGGACCAGGCGCGGCGCAATGCGAAGTCCGTCGCCGTCTCGGATACGCGGCAATTGGAAGCGAAGTTGGCGGCAGAGAAGGGCAAGGGGGCGTCCGTAGCGACGGGTAACCTCAAGCCTGGGGAGTCCGCGAAAGTGCGTGAGACGGCGGCGCGGCAAGCGAAACTTGATGCGCTTCATAAGATTCTCGCGGAAAATCCGAAAGACCGCCGCGCTCGGATTGGGCTTGTGATGGAAGATTTGCGGATGGGGGAATATGATTCGGCGCAATTGACGATTACGGAACTTTTGCAGGAGAAACCCAATGACGCGGCGGCGCTCAATTTGCGCGCGGCACTTGAGATGGAAAAGGGAGAGAATGCGGCGGCGGAAAAGACGCTGACGCAAGCCATTCAGTCCAATCCGCGTAGTTATTACGCTTATTATAATATGGCGCGGCTCTTTTTGAAGACGCGCAAGGGAGCCGAGGGACGTGACTCGGCGCGGCGTTATTATGAGACGGGGCGGGACTATGCGAATGGCCCTGTCGACAAGAAACTCGAGGGCGAACTCAAATGATAATCGCGGCACTTTTCGCGGCACTTTTTGCGTCCACGGCGAATATTACAGCCGACACGACGGAGTATGTGCTGCCGACGAATGCGACTGCCGCGCAAGTGGTCGCCGCGTGTCGACGGATGATTCCCCCGCGTGTCACGATTGAGGGGCACATCAATCGGCGCAGTCGGCGAGGTACGGAAGTTGCCGCGTACACCTACAAACTGACACGGCGGGCGGGTGAGACGCAACTGGAGGTCTGGGATAAGGAAGGCAAGGCGATTGAGATTAAGCCTAACGGTAGGCTTCTTGATACGGATGTTACTTGGAGCGACCTGACGCTTGATTATCTGCAGTGGCCTGATTGCGCATTTGACCCTGAGAAAGAACAGGAAAGCGTGCAAACGGTCACTTGCCAAGTTCTGCTTCTTAAGAAAGATGCGCGGCAAGTTCGTGCGTGGATTGACCGCAAGACGGGAGCCCTTATGCAGGCGGAGGAGCTTGCGGAGGGGAAGGTTATCCGTCGCATGTTTGGCACGAGCATAAAGAAGTTTGATGGTGTTTGGGCACCCCGAACCATTGAGGTCGGTGCGCCTGGCGCGAAGTATCGAACAAAAATCGTAGTAGACAAATTGGAGTTCTAAACTATGAAAACAGCAAAGAAAATACTAAAGGTACTGGGCTGGGTTTTGCTTGGCTTGGTTGTAATTATCCTTCTCCTGCCACTCTGGATTGGACCTGTCGCGTGCGGAGTCGCGAATTCCGTTACGCCGGGCATTACGAAGACGGACTTCCATCTTGGGCATTTCAGGCTGAATCCGTATAGCGGTCACGTGGAAGTTGGCGATATGCAGCTCGCGAACCCGACGAACTTCAGCGAGAAGAATGCGGTTGATTTGGGACTCGTGACGGTCGACCTCTCAGTCTTGTCGCTCGCGACGGATGTCATTCATGTGAAGGATATTACGGTTAATGGCTTGAAAGTCTATTTGGACGCGCCCGATGTAGAGAACTTCAAGCAGATTGCTGAGAATGCGTCGGGGGATAAGAAAGAACCTGAGAGCGCGGCAGTTGAAGAACCTGCGGCAGTTGAAGAAGATGAAGCTTCGACAAATGAGACGCGCGTCGTGATTGATTGCATTGCCCTTAAGAATATCACGATTCAGTATGGTATGTTGCCGATTCCGATTCCAGACTTTGAGATTCACGACATTGGTCGCGATGCCGAGACGGGCGAAGCGCAAGGTGCGACTTGGCAGGAAGCGTGGCTCCACATCCTAGAGCAGATTAGTTCTCAAGCGGAAGGGCTTGGCAAGGGACTCTTCAAGTTCGGCAAGAACGGGGCACTCGCCATTTCTGACGCGGCGACTACAGCGGCCTCGGCGGGACTTTCTTCGCTCACGGACGCGTCAGAGGATGTTGGCGACGCGGCAGGTAAGGCTGAGAAAGCGCTGGAGAAGGGTATGGGCAAGGCTATGAAAGAAGCGGATAAGGCCGTTAAGTTTATCAATGGCTTTTTTGGCTCTGGCGATAAGAAGAAATAATTTAATAAAAGGAGGCTATTCCTATGGAAAAGAAATCTGCATCATCCCGCAAGAAAGATCCGCGCGTCGAGATGTCCGCGAAGGGTCTCGCCGAGGACTTTGCGTGGCATTTGCGCTATACGCTCGCGAAGAGTATGGAGCACGCGACCCCGCACGACCAGTATATGGCCTTTGCGGATGCCGTCCGTGATCGCATTGTTGAGCGCTGGATGAATACGCAAGACCTCTACAGCGCGAAGAACACGAAGCGGGTTTACTATTTGTCGCTCGAGTTCTTGATGGGTCGGCTTTTGGGCAACAATGTTATTAACCTCAAGGCGGACCGTCTTTGCACGGAAGCCCTCAAGGAATATGGCATTGACTGGAATAGCCTGCGCGATTATGAAGTGGACGCGGGACTTGGCAATGGCGGTCTCGGACGCCTCGCCGCGTGCTATTTGGACTCGATGTCCACGCTCGATTTGGCAGGTATGGGTTATGGGCTTCGGTATGACTACGGCATTTTCCGCCAAAAGATTGTGGAAGGTAGCCAAGTCGAAGAGCCTGACGCGTGGTTAAAGAATGGGTATCCGTGGGAAATGCCGCGTCCTGAGTATACTCAGACGGTCCATTTTGGTGGGCATGTCGAGTGCGCGACGATCAATGGTCGTCAGCAGTGGCGTTGGGTGTCGTCCGAGCAGGTTCAGGGCTTGCCGTATGACTTGCCTATCGTCGGCTACAAAAACGCGGTAAATACCTTGCGTTTGTGGTCCGCTAAGGCAGTGGACGAATTTGATCTCGCCGACTTCAACAAGGGTAGTTATGTGGAGGCGGTTGAAGGCAAGGTGCTCGCCGAGAACCTCACCAAGGTGCTGTATCCGAATGACAACACGATGGCGGGCAAGGAATTGCGCTTGCGTCAGCAGTACTTCTTTGTGGCGTGCTCGCTCAATGATATCTTGCGCCGTTATCGTCAGTTGAATGACACATGGGATGCGCTCCCTGATAAGGTATTCATTCATTTGAATGAGACGCACCCAGCGCTCGTCATCCCTGAACTTATGCGCATCTTGATTGACCACGAAGGGCTCGATTGGGATAAGGCGTGGGATTTGACGCAGCGCTCCACGGGTTACACGAATCACACGATTTTGCCTGAGGCACTCGAGAAGTGGCCCGTCTCGATGGTGGAGCGGCTCCTCCCGCGGCACTTGCAGATTATTTACGAAATCAACGGACGCTTCTTGCAGAAGATTTCGGCGATGTACCCGGGCGATATTAAGCGCCTACAGCGTATGTCGCTCATTGATGAGACGGGCGAACGCTATGTGCGCATGGCGAACCTGTGCCTCGTGTCTACATCGTCCGTTAATGGTGTTGCCGAGTTGCATACGGAAATCTTGAAGAGCTCGCTCTTCAAGGACTTCTATGACCTGTGGCCTGAGCGCTTCCATAATGTTACGAACGGCATTACGCCGCGGCGGTGGCTTTTGAAGGCGAATCCGTCCCTCGCGCAGTTGATTACGGAAAATATTGGTGACAGCTGGATTACGCACTTGGATGAGCTGGAAAAGCTCGAGAAGTTCGCGGGTGACAAGGCGTTTTTGCAGGCTCTCGCGAAGATTAAGCGTTCCAATAAGGGGCAACTCTCGAATTGGGCGATGAAGAATCTGGGGCTTCACCTTGATCCTGACGCCATCTTCGATGTGCAGGTTAAGCGCCTGCACGAATATAAGCGCCAACTTCTCTTGGTGCTCTATATCATCATCTTCTACAACCGTCTTTTGGCGGACCCGACCTACGACCCTGTGCCGCGTAGCTTCATTTTCGCGGCGAAGGCGGCTCCTGGCTACTACATGGCGAAACTCATTATTCGCCTCATCCACGGTGTCGCCAATGTCGTGAATGCGAATCCGAAGACGCGCGGCAAGCTTTCCGTCGCGTTTCTGCCCGATTATCGTGTGTCGCTCGCGGAAAAGATTATGCCGGCGGCGGATGTATCGGAGCAGATTTCGCTCGCGGGTATGGAAGCCTCGGGTACGGGCAATATGAAGTTCATGATGAACGGAGCTCTCACGCTCGGAACTTATGATGGCGCGAATGTTGAGATTAATCAACAGGTCGGCGACGAGAATATGTTCCTCTTTGGGTTACGCACCGATGAAGTCGCGAAGTTGCGTCCGAACTACTGTTCGCGCGACTACTACAACGCGGACCCCGAGATTAAGCAGGCGATTGATATGATTAAGGCGAATGTGTTCTCGCTCTTGGAGCCGGGACTCTTCGACCCGATTGTGCGTTCGCTCCTCGACTACAACGACTATTACATGCTCTTTGCTGACCTTCGGAGCTATTCCGAGGCGCAGGATCGTGTGGACGCGACCTATCGCGATAGCCGTCAGTGGACGAATCGTGCGCTTGTGAACATTGCGCGTTCGGGACGCTTCTCTTCGGACCGTGCGATTCTCGAGTACGCGAAGGATATTTGGCACATTAAACCTGTGCAATTTGACTAAGCGCGGCAGCGAGTTGCTTAGGCGAGGGTGCGGATGACAGCGAAAGCCGCAAAAACGCGTCCTTAGCCCCACGGGCAACAGCAAAGCGATCGGAGTGGCAGACGACAACGCCTGCCGCTCTATATTTTTGCTCGATTTCGGGTCCGTGTCCCGCCGTTCCTAGTAGCGGGAGCGTGCGGAAGATCCGCGTATCTTGGGCGAAGCGCGGAAGATGGAAGGTTTTGTTAAAGACTTCATTTGCCGCGTGCGCACACTTTACCTTCTCTTGCAGAATGCGGTCGGCGGCTCCTGTGAGAATGAGTTCGCTGATGATTTCCGCATCAAGGGCACTCGCCTTAATAAAGGTATGGTGCAACCCCGCAATGACGCGCTCTTTGAGAGCGGGCGGGAGGGCAACGAAAGTGACGCGAAGTCCGGACGAGATAAACCGTGTCGAGCCCGCGAAATAAATGGTATTCGTGGGGAGGCGCGAAAAGAAAGAAGCCCTTTTCACGGCGGCAGGGTCGAGGGACGCACTATCCTCGAGAACGAGCAATTTATGGCGTGCGCAGACTTCGGCGAGCGCATCGCGGCGGCTATCCTGTAGCGTGAGTGTCGTTGGGTTGGCACACTCGGGCATAAGGAAAACGCCGCGCAGATTAAACCTGCGTGCGGCGTTGTCGAGTGCCGCTGGGGACATCCCTAATTCGTCGTTCGCTATTGGAATAAGCCGAATATGCGCGAGGTGCGCGAGTTGGATGAGGTTCGCGTAGGTGAAAGGGTCTGTCGCGAGCGTGTCGCCCACCGAGAAGGCTGAGAGTAAAGTCGCCGCGAGGGCACTTTGTACGCCCGGGAAAACGGCGATTTGGTCGAGGGGCATATCTAGTCCCGCCATTTTGTGCAGCCAGGCTTGCCCCGCGC
>CAVCJC010000096.1:0-7384 GCA_963602475.1 Lachnospira hominis (ex Liu et al. 2021) | reverse complement strand
GGATATTGAGGTCAAGGACTCCTCAAAAATGACGATTTATGATTCAGCATACGCTTCTGAACAATATAACAATGTATTAAAATTTGATGGAAGCGACAAACTTACTGTGGCATTTCGAGATAATAGTACGCTTAAGGTAGGATTATTGATTGCTACTGGAAGTAAAACGAGTTTGCTCTTTACAGGCGGTGAACATAGTCTTCTTGGCGCACTGAACTGGGCTGATGATGGGTCGATGCGCGTAGCTGCAGCAACGGTGACGGTATCTGACACTGCGAAGGTGACAGTGAATACTAATACAAAGTTGGCTGGCGGTGCAACTATGAATGTGTGTGATGGTGGACAGATGATTATGCCAGGCGGGTTGTCTGTGGGTGCGAACTTTTACGCAGTTTCTATGCTCTCTAATAATACAGCGCCCACAAATACGGTTGTTGTTGACGACGGAGAGTTGAGCGCGGCTTCTATGGGATTTGGTGCTTTTGTAGCTGCAAAAGATGCATCAGATAAAGATATAACCTGTTGCTATTCTAATAACTGTCTTCGCGTTGTAGGCCCGTTAAGTCGTGTAGCGACCACGGGGGAGAACGCATCTGGCGCGATTTCCTTCAACTACGGTGCGCGAGTTGAATTTGAGATTCCCGCGGAAGGCTATCATGATTCTGACGGTAATGTCCGTGTGCCTGTGTATGCGAATGAGGTCTTCAGGTCAACAACGACTGATGATTGCTCGCCCATTACACTTGCTCTTACGACTAAGGCTTTTGATAAGAAGAATCCCAATAAGAGTATCACGCTTATGCAGTGTAAAAACGCTAGCCAGAATGTTTGGGGAACACCTTATCCGAATCAACTTTCTGAACTCTTCAAGAATGTTGTGTTTGTTGACTCGGCGAAGAATCCTGGCACGCTCTCGATCTCGGTGGACGGCAAGAGTCTTATTTATACGGCACCTGCGCCTATGGGGTTGCTCATTAGTGTAAGGTAACACGCTTTAAGGATTGATAAACACGAATGAAGCGCGTTTTAGTAATAGTAGTCCTCCTCGCCCTCGCGGCGGGAGGGCTTTATCTTTGGCGTACGCGGCAGACTGTTGAAGTGCCGCGTAAGATTGCTGTCCCTAAGACTGAACAGACTCAAGCAAAACCCAAAGCCGAACCCGCACCGCAACCTGCGCCCAAACCTGTGCGGTCGACTCCGAAGGTGTATGCACACTTTATGGGCTGTTGGCCTGCCGCGTGTGGAGCACTCCCTTATACACAAAGGGAAGAAGCTAAACTCACGGCAAAGGAACGATTTGAACGCGCGGCGAAGCTTCCGTGTGATGCCGTAGGCGGACAAATTGTGAATTGGGCCTTGCTACCTGAAGGGTACACGACAAACGCGCTAACGGACGCTAAACTTGAGATTTCGCGCGCAATTCGTGCGGGAATTGATGGATTCGCTTTCGATGCTTGGGCGGGCGGTGATTCGGCGCGGCAGATGCTCGACACCTTCTTTCAAGCGGCGGAGGAGATGAAGGTCGACTTTGGGCTTACGATTTGCTTTGACCCGAGTTGCCATCCGCACGGACCCAATGATGGCACGATGGTTGAGCAATATATCAAGACAGCGAAATATGTATTGCGGCATATCGATTCGCCTAATCTTGCGCGTTTTGATGGGAAACCGCTCTTTTTTGGCTATTATTCCGAGAATCTCGTGGCACGGAAAGAGGGCGGGGAAGATTGGCGCTCGCGTGTTTCGGCGGCGTGGGATACATGGCGTAAGGCGTTGCCGTGCCCTGTGTTTCTGCACGGCTCCATAGACGCGATGGCGTGCGTGAAGGCTCCGCCGCCCGAGGAAATGAATGCGCTCGGTAAATGGGCAGGCAAGACTTTTGACGCGGTCGGCGGCTTTCTTGGGACGGACAACGCCTGGGGAATGAATGCGGACCTCATCGCGGGGGTGAAGTCCGTTGGTGGCGAATGGAGTCAGCCTCTCTTTTATCAATATTCCAACAAGCGAGGCGGAATTATTACGGACGCGGGGCTTAATCACCTGCGGGCAAATTGGGACGCGGCGACGCGCAATGGTTCGCGGCTTTTGCAGTTCGTGACTTGGAACGATTATGGCGAAGAGACATGTATGGCACCCGCCTTCGGGACATCTTACACGGTCACTCGCGTCAATCGCCACCTTGCTGAGAAGTGGAAGACGGGACGCGAGCCGAAAATAGAGAAGGATGAAGTCCACGCCGTCTTTCGCCGCGCGGTCTCGATTGACGATGTTTATCCTTTCCTTTCGCGCCGCGCGCCGCGTCCGTCAGCACTCGAAATTAACCTCTTTTTGAAAGAGCCAGCTAAGGTTTCCGTTGCGGGCTACGGAAAGTTTGAGGCACCTGCGGGCTATTCGTTTAAACAATTTCCGCTCAAGGCGGGTGCGATTCAGGTAAAGGTTGCGCGTGAGGGCAAGGTGGTCCTTAATTGGAAGTGCCCTGAAGAGGTCGCGCAAAATGCGTGGCGCGAGGATATGACACTTGCCGCGTATGGCACGAACTATGAAGAAGAATGGAAAGCCGACTTCCCTGATGTGCCGCCTTTCGTGTACACGGAAAACGCGGATAATGATGGCGATGGCCTCCCAAATTGGTGGGAAATGATTTATTTTGGCAAGTTCCCTCTGATGTCCACGGCGACAGCGGCAGATGCGAAGGCGGATTCCGATGGCGATGGGCGCACGAATTTGCAGGAGTTCCGTGACCGGACGAATCCGCTTGTGAAAGACAAGGCGGGATATGGTGTTGGGTACACTTGGCGCTTAAGTGATTTGAAGGACGACACCTTCGTGGCGAATCCGTTCAAGGACCGCAAGGGTCGTGCACGGTGGATGCTCGCCTATAAGTATGGTGAACCGCGGCAGATTGTGCATGACGGCGACTACACGCTCGTATGTTGGGGTGGCGATTCGGCGAAGTTACGGGGGACAGGGGTTTACACGAAGAATCCGTGGGGCACGGGCGGAAGTTGCGTGGTTTCCACGAACGGCACCTTCTTCGTTGAGCCGAAGCAGGAGTGCCTTATGCTCCTTGGCTGGAAAGCGCCGCGCAAGGGTGTGTACACCTTTAGCGCGACCGTGAAGGGTGGCGCGGGACTTAATTCGATTCGCCTTTCATTTGAGAAGGGGACGGATGAGTTAACCGTTGCCTCCGTCAAACAGGACGAAACGGTAGCCCTAGAGGCGGCGAAGGTTTCGTTAAAGAAAGATGAAGTCCTCTGGCTCGCGATTGATGGACGCGAGAGTTGGGGTATGCGCGGCGTGAGCATTGAGAAGTTCGATGTTAAGCGCGTGAAATAACACTATTTTTGAGAAAAGGATACAAGACGAAATGAAAAAGATGATAATGGCTCTCGCCCTTGGCGCAACGGCTATGGCGGGTGCTTTTGAGGGCGAACGGACTGTTTTCGCTCATTATATGACCTGTTTCTTCCAATCTCCCGCGACTTATCGCAAGGAAATTGGCATTGCCCAACTCTACGGCATTGAGGGCTGGGCTCTCAATTGCGGTAATTGGCAGAAAAAGGACGCGAAAACAGGCGAATGGGTTCCGAATGAGAGCTATATGCATGCCGCGTCCAACATTTTCGCGACGGCGCAGAGTATGGGGACGGACTTTAAGCTCTTTTTTTCGCCCGATGGCTCGAAAGAGACTATCACGACAGGCAATCATCCTGATATGGGCGTAAGGTATCACGCGCACCCGAATCTCTTCCATTATAATGGCAAGCCGTTCATCTCGGGTTGGAATGGGAGCACGCCTAAGTCGAATAAGTACCCCTTGTTTCGGCAAGTTCTTGAGGAGCGCGGCGTTGGAGATTATATGATTGTCCCCGCCTTTGAAGTGAATAACCACCCGATGTATGAGACGGTTGAACTTATTGAGAACTGCATTTATCGCGACCCGAACTTTAATTGTGAGGGAGTCTTCTTCTTTGGGTGCGATAATTCGACGGAAGAGTTTATCGACCGCCTCAATGCGGGTCGCCTCGCGGCACTTAAGAACAACAAGATTTATATGGCAGGTCCCTGCCCCGCCTACAATAGTTCGAACCTTCGTGACTACCAAGGTCTCACGGGTTATGCCGCGATGTGGAAGACGATTGTTGAGAATCAGCCAGAACTCGTCGAGGTCGTCACTTGGAATGATAATGGCGAGGACTCGGGGATTTATCTGAGCGCATGGGATGGTACGGGGCTCCCGAACGGACTCGGTAGCCGCCATTGGGCGTGCCGCGATGAGGCGTTTCTCGATATGACGGCCTATTTTGCCGCCGCCTATAAGAGCAAGGGACGCTATCCCGCGATTACTCAGGATAAGATTTACGCGGCCTATCGTCCGCGCTCAAAGAATCTGACGAAGTTATTCTGTCCTGAGAGCACGACGAAGTGGCGGGACTTTCGTGATATATTCCTCCAAGTGCACAATGATGTTGAAGATAAGGTCTATATGACGGTTATGCTTACAGAACCCGCGACAATTGAGATTGCGCAGACGGGTATGGATGGCAAGGCGAAGGTTGTTACTGAAGATGTCCCCGCGGGACTCCAGTCTCTTGAAGCGCCGATGGTGCCAGGCGCAACGCCTATCTTTACTATTCGCCGCGCGGGGAAAGTCGTTGTTTCGTCCGTCGGACGTCGCCAAATTGCCGCGAAGGAGACGGAACGCAATTCGCTCGCGTGGCTTTTGAATGGCACACAGCGTGTTTGGACGCTTTGCGCCGTCGCGGGTGAACCAATCGTGACTTTTGACGCGGAGAAGGGGACTGAATGGTCGCTCCCCAAGGACTTTAAGGCGGGGAGCTATTCGTTCCGCGTCAAATATGTGAATGATACAGAAGAAGAGGCGCGTTATTCGTTTTATGTGGATGTTCCGTGGCTCCAGACGGAGAAGGGTGGCCGTGCACATGTTTTCCCGCTGTATCTTCCGCCGACAGGCGGGGAGGAGCGCGAACTCGCGTTTCTGTGGTCCGTTCCTGAGGGTGCGACAGGCGTGCGGATTGTCCAAGATAAGTTGAAAGGGACTGAAAAGAAGTGGGTGACCAAAGATGGAAGAAACATCCAAGTTCCGCTCGACTATGATTGGTCAGATTGGGGCGGGGCAACGCTCAAGTCCGTCGCGATTGTGCCCAATGAAGTCGCGAAATGGGATGGTAAGGTCGTTCCAGCCGTTCCTGAGATGGTGGAGATTCCGGGCGGAACCTTTACGATGTCCGCGCGGGCTATAGAAAGCGATGAGGGAGTGCCCCACCAAGTGACGGTCTCGCCATTCGCGATTGGCAAATATGAGATTACGAACCGCGAATTTGAGGAGTTCCGTCCCGAGCACCGTGAAATGCGTTCGGCGACTTCGTGGCGCGATGATGACCCCGTCGTTTATGTTTCGTGGGCACAGGCGCGTGCCTACTGCAATTGGCTCTCGAAGAAGGAAGGTCTGACCCCTGCCTATGATGAGACGAAGGGGATGAAGCGCATTGCGGACGCTAACGGCTACCGCTTGCCGACGGAAGCTGAGTGGGAGTATGTTGCCTCTGGGCGCGGCGAAAATCGGGTGTTTCCGTGGGGCAATGAGCCGCATGCGAAACCGAAGGCGAAGAGTATGGCGGTGCGTGGGGCGGATCCGACGGATGTGACGCGGGATGGTGTCTATGATATGGGTGGCAATGTCTGCGAATGGTGCGAGGATAATTATCATTACGATATGCTGACGGCGGACGCGACTAATCCGTGCGATACGCGGCCTGCGAAGTCGGGACGGATGAACTTCCGCTCTATTCGTGGTGGTAGCTTTGGCTACTATGGTTCGCCGCGTGTTTGTGACCGCGAATTCAATTCGCCAGGCTATGGCGGATACATCTATATGGGCTTCCGCGTATGCCGTCCCCTGCCCACCGTGAGGTAGGGGGCGGGCAGTCCCTTGCCCGCCGTCTGGTAGGGGGCGGAGTCCCTTCCGCCCCGCAAAAAGGCAAACAATTTTTAGTAGAAACCTAAATGGCAATGAAGAACATAAAGTTGAGCGCGGCAGTTTTTGCCGCGATGGCGCTTGCAGGTGCCGCGTTTGGTGCGGAAAAGGCGCAGAAGCCGACAATATGCCTCACGGCACCTGAATCGGGGGACGCGACGGCACTTGTGCAAGGTGCGTTTGACGACGCGTGGAAGCGCGGCGGCGCAACGGTCGTTCTTGAGGCGGGCACTTACAATGTGAAGGGACTTCGCCTACGTAGTCACACGACGCTCCACTTGCGTGCGGGAGCGATGTTGAAGGCGAGTCGCGATTGGCGTGATTATGATATTCTTAAGGACGATAAACTTGAGCCCGTTCCGGCTGATGAGTTTTCAGATGTTCTTTGGGAGCCTCCGACGATTCGTAAATCGAATGACCATATCCGTAAGTGCGCGAGTAGTTGGCAGAATGGTGTAATTCGTATTTTTGGGGCGACGGATGTTGCGATTATCGGTGAAATCGGCTCGGTTTTGGATGGTTGTAACAGTTATAATCCGAAAGGCGAGGAGTATTTTCGCGGCGTTCATATGATTGCGGCGCACCACTCGACAAACCTCGTCCTTCGTGGCTATACGGTTGTCAATTCTGGCAACTGGGCGCACAATTTGAAGCTTTGTACGGATGTTGATATTCAGGACGTGACAGTCGCGGCGGGACACGATGGCATTCATTTAAGTAGCGTAACACGCGTTCGCATTCAGCGTTGCAAAATTGATACGGGGGATGACTGCATTGGCGGCTTTGATTGCGAGGATTTGTATATCGCGGACTGTCATTTCCGTACCTCGAGCAACCTCTTCCGTCTTGGCGGACGGCGCATCCTCGTGGAGCGGTGCGATTGTTCGGGGCCTGGTAGCTACGCCTGGCGGAGTGCCCTCACGCCCGAACAACGCGCGGCGGGGGCTAGTAGCTATGGTATGGCGCGGCGGAATCCGCTCTCGTTCTTCACATACTACTGTGACTACACGCTCGATGTTCGTCAACCAGCAGGCGAAATCACCTTCCGTGATTGCCGCGTCCACGATGTGGACCGCCTCGTCCATTACAACTACTCGGGCAATGACTTTTGGCAGAAGAATCGTCCGCTTGAGTCTGTGACATTTGAGAATATCGAGGCGACGGATGTCGGTAAGAGTCTCTGTTTCTATGGCGATAAGGATGACCCTGCGTCCCTGACTATCAAAAATAGCCATATTAAGTTCACGAAGCCTGTTACGGAAGCAGAACTTGCGCGTATGCGTAAGATTAGCACCCATCTCGGACACCTTCCCGCGACAAAAGCTCCGACGGAATTCATTCGCGCGGCTAATGTTAAGGCAATTAATCTAGAGGATGTGACGATTG
>CAVCJC010000095.1:0-7468 GCA_963602475.1 Lachnospira hominis (ex Liu et al. 2021) | reverse complement strand
GCTCAACACGAGCCCACCCCTCCCGCTCCTCACCAACCGTCTTTCTTTGCTTCGCATGATTCTTTCAACATTTTATTCAATGCGAACAAAACAAATGGTGGGCAGCAAGCCGCCATAATCTTTCTTTTGCGGGGCGGAAGGGACTCCGCCCCCTACCAGCCCAACAGCGCAACGATGGTAGGGCGGGCAAGCCCTCGCCTAAGCCGCCTATCATTCCTCTGTGTTTCTGTGACTCTGTGCCTCTGTGTTAAAAACAGCGCCGCACTCCATCCGTGACAATCCGTGTAAATCCGTGGTTAAAACCATCCGCGCCTCAAATCCTGTAAATCCTGCATAAAATAGGGCGGGAGTTTCTTCCGCCCTGTGTTTGCGAGGTTAACGCATACGTTTTAACTCGAATTGCTCGCCAGATAGGGCGCGCTTTACAAAGGCTCCCCAATACGGCGTTGGTTCATAATCCCAATTTGTAATCATGCATGGTCCCGCTTTAGGATGGAAACACCAAGCCGTCCAATTTATGCGGTGCTTCTGTACAAAGGCAATAACATCAGGCGCAAAAGTAAACGGATCTTCTTTTAGCTCATAAGGGATAAATGTCATCTCTTCGCGTGGCGCGGCACCTACTTCGCCCAGGAAGATTGGATGTTTCGCCGCGACAGGCAGAATGCGTGCCCAACCTCCGTGCCAATGGTAAGTATGCCAAGCATACATGATGCCATTGCCTGTCTTATCCTCAAGTCGATAGGTGGGCAAGCCCTTATCATTTTCTATGCCCGTTAAATCATTCGCCCAATGTATGCCGCCCGCAATAATGATATTCTTGGCGCCCGTTGAACGCACGGCATCTACGAGAGCTTGCATGCCAACGGACTCAAAGCCCATATTCTTGCGCTTCTCTTCTTCCGTAAGAAATGCGGACTCGTCCACCTTCTTCTTTTCAGGTTCTACATGCCCGCCATTACGCCAAACTTCCCAGCCGATGCCATAGGGTTCATTGAAGATATCAAAGAGTACGGCGGGGTGATTAGCATACTTTTTTGCCGCATCTTTCCAGAAAGCAACATGCTCCGCCTTGGGTGCGCGAAAGCGATGAAGGTCCAATACAACATAAACGCCGCGATTAGCGGCGAGTCTTACGATTTTATCAACGGCGGCTCGGTAAGCTTTGCCGCCATCATCTGCATATACGCTTGTTCCAAACCAAAAGTCTTCTTTCAGTGGCAAACGGATGCAATTAGCTTTCCATTCATCTATAGCGACCACTGTGGACTTAACAATCTGGTCTCCGTTGGGGGCGGACTCGAGTCCGCCCGCATTTAGTCCCTGCAACCACACTTCCGTTCCATCAGCCGTGATGAGGCGATTGCCAGCCACCTTAATTTCCTTAGGCCATTTAGCACGGTTCTCTGGCTCATCAGGAACATAACGCGCCTTGAGGCGACGCTCTTTCTCTGCTTTAGCGCGAAGCAAAGGCGCGGGGTCCGTCTTTACGAGACGGACATCCTTCACGACCATCTCACCCGCCTTCACATTAAAGAGGCACGGCATAATAGCAATTTTAACTGCTCCCGCAGGTACGAGAAAGGAGTTTGTGCGCGATTGCCAGTCCGCCGTATCGCGTGACACATAGCTAGGCGCTGGCTCAGGTTTCACTTCCTTACCAGCGGCATCCTTAAACTTAATAAGAATACGCGCATTGAACCAAGGCTTAACGCCGACTTTTAGATTTGTAACCTTCCACGACCAAGTAAGTTTCAGAGCTTCCATTCCCTGAGGAATATTGTACTCCCGATAGAATGTCACCATCTTATCGGGCACCGTTGACTTAAGCGAACAATAGGGCTTATCGGGTGTCTTAGGAGGTGGGATTATCGACTTTAAGACTTCTTCTTGCGGTTGAGACGCTTCTTGAGGAGCCGCTGTAGCAACCTCAGGCTCAGCCGCATTCAACGCAAATGCCGCGCTAGCCAATAGCGAGAAAGTTAGTGTTTTAACAAAAAGGCTTTTCATTGATTATGTATCCGTTATCTATGTGTTATTCTTAATCTGCGCCTGCCGCCAAGTACTCGCGGCAAGCGCAATGCTCATCCTTATTGAAGCCCCGCTCCGCAAACGAGACGGAAACCAAGGTTATTATCGTCACGGCTTCCGCCCGAAGCCGAGCCACGGTACGCTGGACGCGCATATCCTGCCGCGCCTTTCCAGTGTCCGCCGCGTTTAACACGCACACTGCCTTTTACGCCCGCATAAGTATTGGCAGGGGTATCGCGGTTAATATTCACTTGACCTCCTAAAGCCGAGATATCATCTTGATACCAATCAAGGCAGAATTCATACACATTACCTGCCGTATCATAAAGACCCCAAGCGTTTGGCGCGTAAGAGCCAACGATTGCTGTGCCATTGGAGGCATCACAATCTTGTGCAGGTGCCGTGCCATCCACATAGCCACCATTGCTCACATAGCGTCCAAGATTATCAAGATTGACATCCTCGTCTTTATTCATAATTCCGCTTCCGTCGCCCCACTTTGTGGCACCGTTACCCGCCCGAGCGGCGAACTCCCATTGTGCTTCAGAAGGCAAATCGAAGTCTAGGCCTGTCCGATCACGCAAAAGCCCAAGGAATGAACCTGGATTAGGATTATTTGGCCAATTATAATCAGCACCAGCAGCAGTCGCGTTCGCGGCATTGCGAATTTCATTGTAACTAACTTGCTCAACAGGACGCATCGCGCGATCAGCCGCATTATTAAAATAGGAGGGTGCAACACGCTTTGTTTGAATAAGTGCCCATTGCGCTTGCGTGACGGGGAATACGCCAATATAATAATTGCTATCGAGAGTGACTGTATGGGTTGCCTCAGAAGCAGAAGTGCGCTGTGTTTCGAGCGCGGTAGAACCCATCGTCCAAGTCACATCCTTCGCCATAATCTTGCGCATAACAATCTTGGAGGTGCGATAATCGTCATTGCCAAGGAGTCCGCCTGGCAAAAACTCAACCGCTGGATAATAGGTCTGCGAATTAGCCGTTGCCTTTGCAGAGATGTCAACGACCATATAATCAGGCGTATTATCGAGCGCCCAAGCCGTCACAACGGCGCGCGCACCACCTTCCGCAATTTTATGGTCGGGCCACGAATGGTCAGGACGCCATGTAATCGTGTGGTCGCCTGTTTCTACTTGCTTCCAAACATCGCCCGTCATCTTCTGAATGTTTGCGCCACCAATGGAAGCCCAAGTTCCGTCCGTAGCGTTTGTCTCTATATCGACCGTCACAACAGCGGGACCTTCCGCGAGAGAATAAGTGATGGTCACGAGGCGCGAAGAGTCTTGCGACATCGTAGCCGTCGTAATCTCTGGCACGGCGGCAGAAAGTGCCGCGCTGAGCGTGAGGCTAAGCGTCGCCAGCGTATAGCGCAAGAATGCTAACCGCTGGGGGGGGGGGGGGGGGGGGGTATATATGCTGGCGTAATTCACGGTATTTCGCGTTTTCATAGGTTTACTCCTTTGATTGTGTTGGTTGGTTGTGAAAGTTAGTAACATAGTTAGCGTAAGATGAGAAGCATTCCACGCATCTTATCCGTACGAAGTGCGGATGTATTTGTGGGGAGAATTGTGCGGTAGCGTGCTTCAAGCGGCGCGGCAAGCGTGACGGTGCTACGCGTTGAAGTAATGAGTGCCGTCCCTGCCGTAGCCAGAGAAAAGGACTCATTCTGTGCGGGATAACCTGAGATAATGAATGTGTAGTCATTATCTGCAGTCACTGGTAGAAGCATGCTTGCTGCTAGCGCAACTAGCATACCAATTCCATAATAGATTGTCTTTGTCATAGGCATGAACCTTTCTTTTCCAATTTTCGATACTAATATTATAACATATTTCTTGCGGATATTCTATTGCGACTCCTGAAAGATAGGTTACAATTATTGAAACGTCCTTGGACGCTCAATTGGCTCCCTACGCAGGGGGATCCCTTCAGAAAAGGCAATAGATTTTTCAAAAAGTGCAATTTACAACGCGGCCTATTTAAGGTATAATATGCCTTATGAAAACTCTTCTACTACTCGTTGCCTTCTTGTCACTCGCTAGTTTCGGCACAAGTGCCGCGACTAAGGCGGATTACATTGACCTTGTTGAGATAGCCGTAAAGGCTTATACGCCCGAGCGCATCGAAGCTTATATTGCCGAGGTCGAGAAGAACGGCATAACAGAGCACGGCTTCGCACGCCTCACGGCAAATCTTGCGGTCGCGGTTGCTAACGGACGCCTCCCCGAACGCAAATTCCAACTTGAGCACCTAATGGATCTTTGTGCACGCGAACAGCCTATTGCTCATAATCGTAACGGGAAGAAAGCGGGGCGGCGTTTTGATGTGGGGGCAGAGTTCGTCATTCGTGAACTCGTGCTCGCGCTGGTGGAACTTGAACGCGCCAAGATATTCCCTGCGGAGAAGACGGCGAAATGGCGTGCCGCGTATCGTGCAATGCAAGCGGACGATGTTTATTCCGTAAAGCCTAAGCTTGGCGACCCCGTAGCACGGAATTGGGTAATCTTTGGCATTGCGAGTGAACAAGCGCGTATTGCCTCTAATATGGGCGGCGACCCTGCTTGGGTGGAGAAATACGCGGCAGATCAATTACGGTTCTTTGATGAGAAGGGAATGTTCCGTGACCCTGGATGCCCTATGGTATACGATTTAGTGCCGCGCTTACAATATGCCGCCGCGCTTGATTGTGGCTATAATGGTCCCTCGAGTAAGAATGTGGAAGCGGCACTTTTGCAATCGGCGGAAGCAACACTCGCTATGCACAGCGTGACAGGGGAAATCCCCTATGGCGGACGCAGCCAACAATTCCTACACACCGACACCTTATATGCCGCGCTTTGCGAATGGTACGCTAAATATTTCGTTTCAAAGGGTGACATTGCGCGTGCACAACGATTCCGTAGCGCGGCAGATCGTGCCGTCCAAGAAGTACGCAGGTGGACAAATGAGAAGCCCATTCGGCACATAAAGAATCACTATCCAACAGAAACGGGGTACGGATGTGAGTTTTATGCTTACTTCAATAAGTATATGGTCACGATGGGTTCGTGGGCAGCACTCGCCGCACGCTTTGCGGATGAGACTATCCCTTGCGAAAGCGACTATCGTGAACCCGATAGCGTGCTTGTGACAAGCCGAGACTTTCATAGAGTTATGCTTAATGCGAGAGAATATACTTTGCAATTCGACCTAAAGGGACAATCTGGCTATGACGCGAGCGGACTTGGCCGCTTACAACGCCGCGGAGCACCTTCCGCGCTGGCGCTTTCCGTTCCCTTCCCCATAGACGCACATTATAAACTAGATGTTACTAATGAGACATCGCTTGCAATCGGACCTCAGAGCAAATCATTCTCACTCATAAAAGCGACAAATGAAAGCGTTGTTCTTAGCGCAAACACAAACCTATTATGGGAAAGCCGCGTAGACGATTCGGGCGTTACTATGACGGTTACGGATAATAAGGACATCTCTTTCGCCTTGCCCGCACTCTCCTTCGATGGAGAAACCACAGCTACTATTAGTTACGGAAACAACTGGCTTAATATAGAGTATAAGGGTTGGGTATGCCACTATGAAACGGATGGGCGAATCATCTCTACAGATAAGATTTATGGCAACCGAAACGGACACTACCGTCTTTTTGAGGCCCGTGGGCAAAACCAACTTGTAGTCAAAGCGCGTATCTACGAGAAGTAAGAGTGAGCTTTGTATTTCGCTCGACGAGGAAGAGAGGGAGGCACAGAGAAGCGGTGGGCGGCTTGGGCGGGGGCTTGCCGCCCACCATTTGTTCTGTCCGCATTGAATAAAATGATGAGAGAAGCATGCGAAGCAAAGAAAGACGGTTGGTGAGGAGCGGGAGGGGCGCCCCGCCGAACGGTAGCGAGACCGCGCACGCCCCTCAAGCGCGGGGGCGCGCGAATGAAAACAAATGGGGTTTCATTTGTGCCACGAAATATGATATAATATATCCTGTTTTCTTGCCTGCGAAGATGGTTCAGTGGCTGGGGCAAAGGGGCAAAATGCACCCCTATGTCACCTGTTTGAATTCTACTTTGAATATCAATGCTAGAACCAACTTTGGCGAGTATAATAGAGAGGAATATATGAAGAAGATTGCTAAGGTCAGCAAAGATTATTTGTCGTGGATTGCGGAATTGAAGAGGCGATACAAATCCACGCAAATTAAGGCGGCAGTTGCGGTTAATTCAGCGGTGCTCGAATTCTACTGGCAGCTAGGTCGCGATATTTGTGCACGATATACGGAAGCTAAACTTGGCAACGAGTTTTATCAACAATTAAGCGCGGACTTGAAGAGTGACATGCCCGAGGCAAGTGGTCTTTCTGCCCAGAACCTGAAATATTGCGGCTATTTTTATCGTCTTTATTCACTTAACGAAGCAAGTCCACAAGTTGTGGACTTCAGTGGGGGTACAAGTCCACAACTTGTGGACTTCAACAAAAATGCTGTTACGAATGCCTCTGTTGATTTGAACCAGCAACAGGCGATAGTTCTTATGTTGATGCAGGTTCCGTGGGGGCATCACCGTTATATTATCGACAAGTGTAAGGGTAATCGTGAGAAGGCGTTGTTTTATGTGCGGCGCACTATTCAGAATGGTTGGAGCCGAGCTACGCTCCTTAACTGGCTTTCAACGAATCTGTATGAACGCGAAAGTAAGGCGCAAACAAACTTTGCTCTCACGATGCCATCCGACGCGTGCGACCTTGCGAGGCAACTTATTAAGGATCCGCAGGTTTTTGAGATATTTGATCTTGAGGAAGAGTACCAAGAGGTAAACTTAAAGAAAGCACTTGTTGCAGCCATTGAACGGACATTGCTCTCTTTTGGACGTGGAGTCGCATTCGTCGGACGTGAATATGTGGTCGAGTTAGGCGGTGAGGAAAAGCAAATTGACCTTCTTTTTTACATAATCCCTCTGCACCGCTATCTGATTGTTGAAGTGAAGACTGAGAAATTCGAACCTGCTGATCTCGGGCAACTTCTCGGCTATAAGGTGATGGTCAAACATTCGCTCAATACTGAGGGAGATTTCGAGCCAATCGGACTTCTCGTCTGTAAGGATCACAATCGTATCCTTGCCCAGTATATGATAGACGAGTTGAAAACTCCACTCGGCATTACTGATTATGAACTTAAGCGCATTCTGCCTCCAGTAGAAAGATTGCAAGCGGCAGTGAAAGTATGCGGAGGTACTTCGTCAGCTCACACAAAAGCCGTGAAGAAGCATAAGGAGAAGGCAAAAGAGTAAGATAGAAAGTGAAACGAAACAAGTGTAAAGATGTTTTTAACCACGGATTTGCACGGATTTTTTGCCGTGGAGATCGGGAGAATCGGGAGATTCTGGTAGGGCGGGCAGTCCCTTGCCCGCCGCAAAACAAAATGGTGGGCGGCTTG
>CAVCJC010000094.1:0-7554 GCA_963602475.1 Lachnospira hominis (ex Liu et al. 2021) | reverse complement strand
CCTTATGATATAATATTATCATCAACAATGAGAAAAGAAAGGTTCTTTAAATGGCAAATCAGCCAAATATAAATAAGCGGCATATCACTGTTCGCGTGAACATTGAGACTTGCCGCGCTGTCGAGAAGAAATATCGGCAGGACACAGACACAAATGCTACCCCAGCATTTGTCCGCGCCCTTGAGGATGCAGTTCGTGATGTCGAACTCACCCCCGAGGATTACAAATTGATTGCAGATGAAGCGTTCGCTAACGCGCAACGAATCAAGAAAGGTCGTTATGAATAATATCAAACTGTCGCTTGACCCTATTATGTATCGTAAAATTGAGAAACTTGCAACTGAGAACGGCGTTTCGTTTAGCAAGTTCCTCTCATCTTTTTTTGCTAATTGGGTGTCTACACCCACAAAGCGTCTACATACGCGCTCGGCTAGCAAGCGTTCTTTTTGCCGTAAGGGTGTAGACACCCGCAAAAGCCGTTAAGGAGTCCCAGCAATGACAGGCAAAGAAAAAAAACTAGTAAGCGAGTTCACGGTAGGGCTAGATCGAGCCGAATCAGCCATTTACGAACTCGCACAGATTAAAAGCGTGGCAACTGTTGGGGCTCTTTACACCCTTGCCAGCAAGGCTTCGCGATTACTCGATATGTTCCTCGGCAATGAGAATAAGGAGCAGGGAGAATGAACAGTAAAGAGATTAACGAAGGTACTCATTTTGTCCAGCCGCAAGACGCTGAGCCGCGCCGCGTGGGATGCATTCTTGATTGCAATTCCGCGACAATGCTGGATATTGTACTTGCCAAACAGCACCGTTCATTTACGGATTGGCTGAAGCGTTCAATCGAACTCGACTATCGCGATTTAGGTCGTCAAGGAACTTACTAATGGTCGCGCTAAAAGACATCTTTACAGGCGGGGTGAGCCGGTGCTCCACTACAGGCAAATCACCCAACGGAGAAGCCGAAGCGAGTGCACGCGCTGTAGGGATAACCCGTGCCGCCCGTGGGGGGCGGTGTAAAACTGGTACAACCCCACAAACGGTGACCAAACGAACGGTCAAGCGGTCGTTGACCTCCAACAACGGCTGTTCGCTGGAAACGACCAAACTAACGAAGCAACTGCCCAAAGGCTGTTGTCTTTGCTGGAATCGCCAAAACGCCGCGACCGCCCAAAAGCGGGCACGGCTAGGTGAACCTCGCACTGAACTACCATACGGGGTGGCGGCGTGGAGAGACACGCGCTTTCAATTTCAAAACGCGGCGTGACATCCGCACAACAAGGAGCAAAAGAAATGAGCAACAACTTACAAAACTTTATTGAAGCCGTACTATTCTGCGTATTTACGGTGGTGTTCGTGTGGCTATACTGCCTAGCAACCCCCTCGCAGATGAGTGGAGAATATGACCTAGCCGAGCAGGCGGAGCATACCCACTATTCTTGCAACAACCATCATTCCGCGTTGCCCCACGCGGCAAAGGCGAATTAACGGCACGCCTAGGGGTATTTAATTTAATGGCTATGCATTACCTAACGCGAAAAGACATTATGCAACGCTTGCGCCTGTCGTATTCGGCTTCATACCGAATCATAGGCACGGCGCGGCATAATCTCATTTCGTCCAATGATGTGCTAGCCATACTCAATCAAGCGCGGCGCGGAGACCAGCCACTTCTCACCAATATACCAACAGACTTCCTCACGGAAGCCGAACTAGCCACAGAGATTGGTTGTATCTCCCGCACGCGCGTTTTTAATTGGACGAAGCGCGTGCGCAATGTGCCTCCGTTCTTCTATTTCAATTCCCATTGCCGCCGCTTCCTACGCACGGAAGTTGAGAAGTGGCTCGAGCGCAATGGACAAATCATCAAGCGAGGATAAAATGGCTACATTGTCCGACAATCTCTTTCGGCGCATCCACGCTTTCCTCTCACAAATATCTGCGAGTTGCAAGACTTGCTTCCACGAAAGCGAGGGGCGGTGTGAATCTTGCGCCGCACAATCGGCGCGGCTCATCCTCAACCTAATCAGCGAGGAATCGCAGTCCATCAATATGGTTTCAAAGCGCACCAAAGAGAATCGTATGCGGCTCATCCTTGAGCGGCTCAAGGACGCGAATCGTCCTCTTCGTGCCGCCGAAATTACCCTCCCGCCCGATTGTTCGAAAGAGAACAAGGCTCAAGCACTTGCGCGGCTCGTACTCCTCAAGCAAATTGTTCGCAAGCGCAAGAACTCTTTCTATGTGTACACCCTTTCCTCACAACAACAAAAGGAAAATAAGAATGAATGCAACAACAAAAAATAATGCAGTTGTGCTAGCGGAAAGACCCGCCGCACTCCTGCCAATAAACAATGTTGCCGACCTAGAAAAACTCGGCACAGTCCTCGCCCAAAGCAAACTCTTTGGTGCGAACAATTCAGCAGAAGGTCTAGCCATTGTCGCGATGTGCCAGCAAAAGCGCATCTCGTGGATGGACTTTATGCAGAACTTCCATATGATTCAAGGGCGTATCGCGAAGAAAACGGACGCGATTCTTGCCGACTTCCATCGTATGGGTGGCAAGCACGAAATCATTTCGCGCACCCCAGAAGTGGCGGAAGCGAAGTTCACGCTTGGCAAAGCGACCTACGACTCAAAAGTCTCGTGGGAAGACTGCAAATTGGAGCCGTTTGTTTACAACGGCAAAGAAAGTGATATTCTCGCGATGATGGAGCGCGGCAATACAAGCCGTCTTGTCGTCAAGGCGAAGTATCGCACCCCGCGTTCCCGTATGCAGATGCTTTGGGCGCGTTGCGTGTCGGACGGCGTTCGCGTGGTTTCCCCCGAATGCGTACAGGGAATCTACACCCCCGAAGAGACCGAGGACTTTACCGAAGCACCAGTTGCTTCGCCAATTGCCCCGAATGCAGTTCCCGCAGAACCTGCCGTATTCGTTGCCGAATCCACTTCCCCGTTCTCCGTCGAGGAGTGCCCGTGCGGACCTGCGGCTGGCAAGCGTTGGGATGACCAGTCCGTTTTCTCACTGGAGACGCTCAAGCAAGCCATTCAAGGCACGAATCCGCTCCTTACGCCCGAGGTCAAGGACTATGTCCGTGGCATTATCCAAGCGCGGGAGGAAGGTTTGGACAATGCGCAGAAGACTGAAACGCCCGCAATGCCTACAGCCGAGGAGGTGCACAATGGCTAACGAAACAGGAATCGTTGAAGTCAAGACGAGTATCGAGGCCGCCGAGTGGGTATCCGCCCGCGACAATCTCATCACGCAAGCGACCGCCGTCACGCAGGTGACGAACGAGGACGAGTTCGAGAAGGCGGGCGCAATTCAAACGCAAGGCACGAAACTTCTCAAGAAGTTGGAAGCCGCCCGTAAGAATGTGACCGCGCCAATTGACGACCTCAAGAAGTCTATTATGGCGAAGGAAAAGGAATTACGCAAGAACATTGAAGCGGAAGTCAATCGCATTCGTGCGCTGACCAACGCTTATGCGACCGAGCAAGCGCGGAAGGCGGAAGCCGAACGCCGCCGCATTGAGGAAGCGGAGCGCAAGTACGCCGAAATGCAGGTTGCCGCTGAGGAAGCGAAAGCCGCCGACCCATTCGGCTTCAACGAGACACCCGCTGTGCCAGCCGCCGCGCCATACATTCCCCAGCCGACCGTGCAGAAGGCGCATTCGTCTTCTAATCGTGTGGTCGAGAAGTGGGACTTCGTGGTTGTGGATGCCGCGCAAGTGCCGCGTCCGTTCCTCTCCGTGGACGAGACAAAGATTCGCGCTTTCCTCAATGCGAAGAAGGCGGAAGGCTACAAAGCCGACCAAATCTCGGTCGCGGGGCTAAAGATTTCAGCGTCTATGCAGGTGTATAGCCGCTAAATGCAACACTAAATACTAACAATTAAAGAGAAAGGCTAAACAATGGAACTAAAAGATGGATTCTATGACGGCGTGATTTGCGGAGGCAAAATCATCAAGAGCCGTTTCAATCAAGAGGACACACTCGAACTGTGGTTTAAGTGTGCCTACTATGACGAAGCGAAACAGCCCGCAGGTAAGTGTGATATTTACCTCGAACTGTCCAATCGCTACAGTAAGGGCAATGATTCCTCGAAAATGGAATGGCAAATCACGAAGGAAAAACTCGAGAAACTCGGTTGGCAGGGTGAGTTTGACTTGACGAAACTCTCTCAACTCAACAACAAGCCGTGCCGCTTGAGTTATGTCACGAAGGATAAAAACGGCGTGGCTCTCAAGTACGGCCCGCGCTGGGGTTTCTCCTTCCGCAAGGACAATCAAGAAGTGGACGCAGCAACCGCGAACGCTATGCTTGCCCAGATGATGGGTGGCGCGACAACGGCGGTGGCTTCTGCTTTCGGTGGCACTGGCACGGTCAACCCGCCTAACCCCTTCGCGTAAGCAAAAAG
This sequence comes from Lachnospira hominis (ex Liu et al. 2021), assembly GCA_963602475.1. GTDB lineage: Bacteria > Verrucomicrobiota > Kiritimatiellia > RFP12 > UBA1067 > UBA1067. The sequence goes on along the minus strand of CAVCJC010000094.1, from coordinate 3,140 downwards.
GTGTAAATCAGTATGAAGTTGGAGAAGCCCACTCTCTTGGCGAATGTCGCAAGTTCGCCAGTTGCATCATCCGCTCAGGCACGGCTGAGTTATGTGGACACCGTGCATTTCCCTAACTAATGTTTGATATTATCATAGATACGCGAGAGCAAAATCCGTGGCACTTCGACCCTGCGCGTGTGCGCGTCCATCGCGGCACGCTTCGTACGGGTGATTATGCAGTCGCGAATGATTCGCTTTTCGCCATTGAGCGCAAGTCGCTTAATGACTTCCTCGGTACTATCGGGCACGGATGGCAACGATTTCAGCGCGAGATTTACCGTGCGCGTGCGGCAGGATTCCACTTGCCTATCATCGTGGAGGCGCGGTTTACCGACTTCCTCTTCACGGTCAATGCTCAAGGCAAGATTGAATCACCCGACCACGAGCACCCCCGAATGACACCAGGCCTTGTGCTCAAGCGCATTGGCGAACTTGAGTGCCTAGGCGCTTCGCCCCGTTTTGCGGACGGACCACGCGAAGCCGCTATGTGGGCTATGGCTATTCTCTATGCGAGATACCAGTTTCTAAATAAGGATGATGCAAATGAACTTTCAGGACAAACAAATAACAGCGAGAGTTGAGAAGATTCTCTATCCACGCCCAGAAGCGTTGGTAGATTCCGTTCTCGCATTCTATATCCTGCGCTGTGATGTCGGCGTGGTCAAGGGCAAACTCTCTCACATTCCAAAACTAGATGAACGCCTAACCCTTGAAGGCAAGTGGGAAGTCTCTTCCTACAATGGGCAACCCGAGTTTATCTTCTTCCGCGCTTCAGTCTTCATCCCGACTGACGAACGCGCCCTGCTTAGGTATGCTTGCGAGATGACAAAGGGCTTCGGACCGTCTCTCGAGGACGCAATTTGGTCGGCGCGGCACAACGATTGGCGTGAGGTTTCGCTTGCTGACCATATCAAGGGGCTTACCCCAGCAAAACTTGCGGCGTTTGAGGAGACGATTCAGTTCCTCGCGGTCAACGCTGAAAAGACACGCGCCATTGCGTGGCTCTGCTCCATTGGGTGCACCCTTAAAATGGCGGAATCCGCTTTCGCGAAGTGGAAGATACATACGATTGAAACCATCACCAGTAATTGCTACGCGCTTGCAAGTCTCCCGAATTATGGCTTCGCGGATGTTGATAGTCACATCCGTCCCTTCTTTGATATTGGGCGCAATGACGAACGCCGCGTGTCCGCTTGCATAAAGTATTACATTTCGCAACTCACTCAAGAGAATACAACCGCTGATTGGAACGAACTCTTCGCAAGGGTCTCCAAGGCGATTGACGCAGACCCCTCTGTAATCTCTGACTGTTGCCGTGCGCTGTTCGAGAAAAGTCTACTGGTGGCATTCCCCGCGACACAGCGTATCGCGGCACTCCGTGACTACGAAGCCGAGAACATTATTTGGAATGCCGCGTGCAATTCCGCGCCTGTTGCGTCCGTCAAGGCGCGTCAGCCCATTGAATCTCCATTCAAACTTGACGCAACACAAATGGATGCGGTACAGTTCGCGCTTGATAATTCATTCTCGATTATCAATGGCGGCGCGGGCTGTGGCAAGACGAGCCTAATCAAGGCGATTTGTGATTCGCTCGGCGGGCGCGTGGAACTCTGTGCGTTCGCGGGCAAAGCCGCCGCGCGGCTCAAGGAAGCGACCGCGCACGATGCGGCAACAATCCACCGCACCCTTCATTATATGGGTGAGGAGCAAGGTTTCGCTCGTAAGTCCCTTTCGGGTGTGACGGTCGTTCTCGATGAAGCGTCTATGGTCTCTTCTCATCTTATGGCGGAAATTGTCAAGCGCAACCCCGATAGGCTTATTCTTGTGGGGGACGAAGCCCAACTTCCGCCAGTCGGCTCTGGGCAACCCTTTCACGATTTAATCGCGCTCAAGCCCGACATCGTGAAGACACTCTCTACTTGCTATCGCAATAAGGAAGCAATCTTCCACGCGGCATTATCTATCCGTAAAGGTTTTACGCCGCCACCGAACGCACAAAGCGACCAAGAACTTTGGGAAATGCGCTCGATTCCCGATTCACGTACGGCTCACCGCGAGATTCTCAACGCCGTCCGCCAAGGCGAGATTGACTTTGATTTGGACATTGTCCTATGCTGTCGCAACGGAGAAGGCGAGGGGGATAATGATTGTTCTGTTCTAGGTTTTAACCACGACATTAAAGACATTGTCAACCCTAACCCAGACGGCTCGTATAAAATCGCGGCAGGAGACCGCGTTATAAACACAAAGAACTGCTCCGACTTAGATGTTTGGAACGGAACAACGGGGCGTTGCCGTGACTTTGATACGGACGGCGCGATGTGGGTTGACCTAGATTTTCCCAAGGCGGACGGCGAACGCGAAGTGCTTATCCCCCGAAAGCAAATCAAGGATTGGCAACTTGCCTATGCGTTAACCGTCCACAAGTCGCAAGGCTCTCAGTATCGCAAGGTTTTCTTTGTCGTTTCAAAGCGCGATACATTCAGTCTTCTCTCGCGCCCAATGATTTATACCGCTGTCACACGCGCCAAGAAGGAGTGCCACATCATTGGCGATATGCGGACTTTCTCATATGCGATAGGCACGGTTGACCACAAGAATACCATCATTCAGGAGTTGGCGAAATGAACTTTTATTCGTTTGAAGACATAAACAGGCAAGGCGCGTGCGCCCGATTCGTTAGGGAAGTCCTCGGTTATGAAATGCGCAATGGACGCATTCAAGCGAAGTGGCGTGGTGGCACAGGCTTTAATGTCGCTGTGGATGAGCACGGCTGGTATGACCACAAAATGAAGGAAGGCGGCGGGCTTATTGACCTCTGCGCGATGACCAAGTTCGGCTCTCGCGAAATGTCCGCAAAGCAACAAGCCCAAGACTTTCTCGGCAATTGGCTCGGCTTGACCCCCGCCATTGTTCCAGAGCGCGTTAAATACAATTACCGCGAATGCTCCCTGCGTTTCAAGGAACTTATCGCTGAAGGCTATACTGAGAAGACGAAGTATGTCTACACGAATGAGCGCGGCATTCCCTGCCACTATGTCATTCGTATGGAGCACCCGACCAAGTCCAAGACTTTCTTCCAGTGCACGCCCTATTCG
>CAVCJC010000093.1:0-7647 GCA_963602475.1 Lachnospira hominis (ex Liu et al. 2021) | reverse complement strand
GCGGGCAAGGGACTGCCCGCCCTACCAATCCGTGACAATCCGTGGAAATCCGTGGTTAAAACACCACGCCTGGCCCCCAAATCCTGTAATCCTGTTAATCCTGTCTAAGAAAACTTAGTAGCGTTTGAAGCGGAGGGCGATTTCGCGGAAGACATCGAGGGGACGGATGGGCCAGAGACGCGAGGGGAGTTCCGCCTCGAGGGGACGCTGAATGAAGTCCGGCAAATCGGGCAAGAAGTCGAGTCCTGTGCGATCTTCGAGCTCATCAATCGTCAAGAGATAGCGCGTGGGCCAGCTGTGCCAAGGGATAGATTGGTCAAAAAGGACGGCAAAAGCGCGAATATCGAGGTTTTCCTGACAGACGACCACGGCATAGTATTGGGTAGGGACATCAATATCCGTGCCTGAAAGCGTCTCATTGGAGTCCGAAATCGAGCCGACAATGACCCAAATCTCGCCCCAGTGCGCGGTCCATAAGTCGGCAATGCGCCGCTCGAGTTCCCTCCAGATGCCGCGATTCAGGGAAGGGGACTGGGGGGCGATGTTGGACATCAAGAAGGTCTTGCGCTGTTCTGCCGCGCCAAAGCGAGTGGCAATGGCGTAGTTGGGCGCCATATGTCCGCGATCATAGCCTGAGCGGTCGTAAGCACCCGAAAGCGGGCAATTCGGAACCGATTTGTCGCGCTGGAAGCTCGGACGCTTGCCCGTTTCAAACTTTGCCTCGCGCGGCACATGGTAGGCGACCCAAGCAGGATGGCGCAGTTTAGGCGACCAGCCAATGATGAATTCGCCGCGATTGATGATTTGAATATCGTTTGGGGCAGGCTCGCCCACGCGAACGGGAGCCCCCGCGAAGAGGACTTCGCCTTTTGGGGCTTCCTCATCATACTCATAGACGGCATCGTGTCCCGTCCAGCCTAGGGAGTCCGTGAAGTCGCCGACGGGATTGCCAATCGAGCACAGGAAGTTTGAGATGAGCGGATATGACTCCGTCTTCTGGTCGAGCCACCGTTTGGGGTGATGGACGAACCAGACGCCTGCGGCACTCCAAAGGACGAGATAGACTACGGCGAGGAGGGTCGCCCAGCGCGATAAGCGGTTAAAACGCGTCGTTTTGCGCGATTTGCCGCGCTTTTTAGGTGCGCGGGCGGCCAGTTTCTTCTTTTTGGAGCGACTCTTGCTCATGATTCACAATTAGTCAATGTAAAGGGGTTCAACCACAATCTTTTGGCGTTGGGCGGGAACCTTGGGCTGGGGCGCCTTCTCTTCGGTGGGAGCCGCTTCGACGGGTTTCGCCTGCATAGCCCGATAGAGGGCGCGAATGCCGATGAACATCAACCAAATGATGAGCGCGGCAGATACGAGGAGGACAAACGGACGCCACAGCCAGAAGTAGGAGCTGCCTGGCAAAGCGCGGCGTTCTTCGAACTTCTCGGGGGTCGGCGCGGCATAGCGTGCACGCGGCGGTTCATACGGCGCGGTCTCAGGGACGAGAATCGGCTCTTCGGCAGGCTCTTCCGGCTCTGGCTCTGGGGTCTGGGCAGGAGCGGGTGCTGCGGGGGTTTGGGGAGCCTCTTCGCGGGTGCGAATCACGGGTTCGCGGTTGCCGTTAAAGATATCCATAAACTCGGCAATCATAACTTTCGCGTCCAGCCCCACGGTCTCGCAATAGAGCTTCACAAAGCCGCGTCCGTAGATAGGGGCGGCGAAGCTGGAGAAATCCTCATTCTCGAGAGCCTCGATTTGGCGGCTCATCATATGGGTTTTCTTAACAATATCTTCAATTGTAAGCCCCTTAGCTTCACGCGCTTCGCGCAAGGTCTTGCCAAACTCTATCATAGTGATTCCTCCGTAGAATTGTCCGTATCGTCTTGTTCAGTTGTAGATTCTGTGTCAACATAATCGGCGAACATATCGCCCTCAATGGGGGCGGGTTCCGCGGCAGTTGGGGGGACGGAGCCCGCGACTTCGGTTGCCGCGTCATTTCCGCGCAAAATAGCCTCCAATTGGCTTTGGTCGAGTAAGATGGTGCGGGGCCCTGCGCCACTATGGGGAGCCACAACGCCACGTTCTTCCAGCTCATCACACAAACGGGCGGCGTGGTTATAGCCAATGCCGAGTTTGCGTTGAAAGTGCGAAACTGAGGCGCGGTTGGTGTTGATGATAACCTCAATTGCCTTCGTAAAGAGATCCGCATTGGCACTGGCGCGGGCGAGTTCCCTCTGTTCAGCGGGGGATGACTCGGGCTTTGGCTGGTTATCAGGGTCATCCTCGTTGTCCGCGAAGGGGTCGTCAATGGAAGACTCCTTGACGCGACCGAGTTTCGTCGCGAAATGCTTATCGAATTGGACATTTGAGTGCTTCTCGATGAAGCCCGTGATATTCGCAATTTCCTCATCGCTAATCCACGCGCCTTGGGCACGAATGAGGACGCCTGTATAATCCCTGAAGAGCATATCGCCGCGTCCAATTAGGTTTTCCGCGCCCGTAACATCGAGAATGGTGCGTGAGTCAATGGACTGTGAAGTCTTAAAGGCGACACGACCCGGAATATTCGACTTAATTGTGCCATTGATAATCTTCGTATCGGGACGCTGGGTCGCCATAATGATATGGATGCCCGCCGCACGCGCCTTAGCGGTGAGACGCGAAATGTCGGGAGAGACTTCCTTGCCCGCCGCCTGCATGAGGTCGGCGACTTCATCGATAATGATAACGATATAAGGAATGGTGCGTGGTTCGGCTGGCTCTGCTTCCGTCCCTGTATCAAACATATCCTGCTGGACGATGATCTTACGATGGTTGAAGTCGTAAATGTTCTTTACGCCGCATTTCGCGAAGAGTTTCAGGCGCTTTTCCATCTCCGCGACCGCCCAATGCAGGGAGAAGACGACCTTGCGGTTGTCGGTAATGACGGGCACAAGCAAATGCGGGATTCGCGTATAGGGGGTGAACTCCACGCTCTTGGGGTCCACCATAATGAGCTTGAGCTGTTCGGGGGTGCGGGACATCAATAAGCCGCAGATAATCGAGTTAAGGCAGACGGACTTGCCCTGTCCTGTCGCGCCCGCCACCAGCATATGGGGCATTTTCGTGAGGTCCGCAATGAGTTCCTTGCCCGAGGCGTCCTTGCCAAAGAGGAGGGGAAGCTCCATCTTCGCATTCTTCCAGCTATCGGACTCAATAACTTCACGGAAGGAAATGCCAACGGGGCTACGGTTCGGAACTTCAATACCAATGCATTCCTCGCCCGGGATAGGCGCCTCAATACGCAGGGACTTCGCGTGGAGCGCACCCTTAATGTTGTTCGCGAGGGTAGTGACGACCTGATAACGGACGCCTGGCGCGAGCAGAAGGGCGTACTTCGTGACGACAGGGCCCTTAACCGTATAGCTGAGTTTCGCGTCCACATCAAAGAGCTTGAGGGTATCAATGAGGCGGTGGCTCATTTCTTCCACATCGCTATGGTCGGCACTAACCGTCTTAAGAGGATTGAGCAAACTAAGCGGCGGGAGAATATAAGGCCCCTTATTTTCAACCTCCTCTTCCACGCTATCCACCTTGGGGGCAGCCTTCGGAGCCGCCGAGCGCGTCCGTGGCGCAGGCGCGGGGGGTGCGGGGGGTGGCGGAATAAAGGTCTGCTGCTCGGGTTCGCGGGCATTTCGCCGCGCTCGCGCCGCTTCTTTTTCCGCACGAATACGCGCTTTTTCCTCCTCGCGTTCACGCTTGGCGGCTTCCTTGGCGGCACGCGCCGCCTCAAGTGCCGCGCGCTCGTCGTCCGTCATTTCGGACTCAGGCTTGCGCATAGCGGGATTGAGTGCCCAATGGAGGAGCCCTTTGAAAATGCCAAGGAGCACCCGCGCGCCGACCGCGGCAATAAGCGCGGCGACGAGGATGACGAGAATGAATACGCCTGTGCCAAAGTCGGATAAAAGAGGCGCTAAAGCGCGTGAAACGATGAAATAGCCGAGGATGCCGCCCGCAGCTTGAAGGTTGAGAGCCTCGACTTTGTGGTTAATAAGCGGCAGATGTTGCGCGAGAAGCTGGATGAGACAAGCGAGCGCAATAACGAAGATAGCGAGCCACAATTCGCGGCGTCCAATCGGGTTAATGCGCTCGGTAACTACACAAAAACCGAGTAGAAAGCAAATTATGGGCAAACACCACACGGCTAAGCCCAAAAGCAGATAGCCATAATACGCCGTGTAATTCCCAAGGGGGCCCATCCAGTTGGCAGTCGGCGAACTGGGCGGAGTCTGCAAAAAGGCGATGGACTGCCATTCGTAGGTCAGGAGCGAGACGAAAAGGAAGAGAGAAAGTGGAATGAGAATCCATCCCACAATGTTGTGCCGCCCCGAATGGACGATTGTATTACCGTTTGATGAAGTGTTGCGTGTCATTTTGCTGGGAATCGTGATCCGTCGTGGACGGCACGAGTACATAGTAGATAACAATGGCGAGAATGAGTGAGATGAGCTTAAGCCCCCAATTGCGTGTTAGGGAGCCGCCAATTGCCGCGCCAATTGATTTTAGGTCAAGATTGCTTTTCATTGGACTCCTTTTTAGGGGTTTCAGCCTTAACTTCCGTCTTTTTGGCTACTTTTGGAGAAGTGCCGCGCTTGGTTTTCGCCTGAAGTCGCGCTTGCAGGAAGTCAAAAATGGTCGTCAAAAACTTGTTGCCCTCATCACGGGAGAGAGCCTTATTCAGCCACCGCCGAAGGGACGAGCTATCACTTTCGTCCACAAAGCGGATGAGCTTGCCATTGTGGGCAAGCGAAACGACGCCCGATTCCTCCGAGACAATAATGATGAGCGCGTCCGTCTCTTCCGAAAGCCCAACACCCGCCCGATGACGCATGCCGTGGGCAATGAGGTTGGGGTTGTTAGAGACGGGGAAAAGGCAATGTGCCGCGGCGAGGCGTCCGTTTCTTATAATTATGCCGCCATCATGTAGGGGGAGCGGGGGAGTGAGGATGGTCCTCATAAGTTCGCGGGAGATGACGGCATCCGTCGTAATGCCTGTCTCCTCATAGCCGCGAAGGGAAATGCCGCGCTCGAAGGCGAAAAGGGCTCCCGCCTTGGCTTCCGAAAGCTCACGGATAATCTCGAACATCAGTTCGGGAGTCGCCGCGCCATTGGAGTAGTGCTTAGGCTTATCGAAGTAGCCGAAGGCACCCACCGTCGCGAGAATGCGGCGGATTTCGGGTTGAAAGATAACGACCGTCGAAATTGCGAGATAGGCGAGTAGGAACTTGAGGATAATCGAGAGCACATCGAAGTGCAAGATATATGAACACGCCGCGAGAACTGCCGCGAGCATACCAATGCCCGCGAGGGCCTGTCCAAAGCGTGAACCTTTCGCACCCTTTAAGATGGTGTAAATAACCAAATAAAGGATAACTATCTGCAATATCGCGGTGACGGATATCATGTCGGGTTTTCCTCTTTAGTGGGTTCTTCGGCGGGTTTAGCCTCCTCGGCAGTGGCTTCTTCGGACTTTTCAGGCTCAACTTCGGCTTTTTCTTCCTCGGCGGCGGGGTGAACTTCCTCGGGGGCTTCATCCTTGAAGGGGAGCCCCAAGAGTTCCGCCACATCGCGTCCGTCCATGGATTCCTTATCGAGCAGTGTCGCGGCAAGTTTTTCGAGCTTATCGCGGTTCGACTTCAGGAGTTCCGTCGCCTTAGCATAGGCATTATGGACAAGTTCGTTTACTTCATCGTCCACCGCGCGGCTTGTTTCATCGCTGAAGGGCGGCGGGAGGGACTCATTAGTAAAGGGACTCTTCGCGCGAACAGTCCTAAAGCCGAATTTATCGCACATTCCATAGGTGCACACCATCTTTTGGGCGGTGTCGGTCGCCATAGCGAGGTCTTGTGCCGCGCCAGTCGAAATATCGCCCGTGAACATCTCCTCGGCGATGCGTCCGCCACACATAACGACAATCTCATCGAGGAATTGTGCCTTTGTGCGGTTAAGGACATCCTTTTCAGGCAGGGACATCGTCGCGCCGAGGGCTCTGCCGCGCGGAATAATCGTCACCTTATGGAGAGGATCGGTATTCTTAAGAAGGAGTTGCAGAAGGGCGTGTCCGCTCTCATGCCAAGCCGTAATTTCGCGATCGTGCTTGGAATAGCCCGCGCTCTTGCGTTCCGAGCCCCAAATGACCTTATCGCGCGCCTCATCCAAAGTGACGCGGTCGACGGCCTCGAGTCCCTTGCGAACGGCGAGCAAAGCCGCCTCATTGAGGAGGTTCGCGAGGTCCGCGCCCGAGAAGCCGGGAGTGCCGCGGGCGACGCGGCTCAAGTCCGCGTCTTTGGCGAACTTAATCTTCTTGCCGTGGAGCTGGAGGATTTCCGTGCGCCCCTTGAGCGTGGGCAGATCGACAATGACTTGGCGGTCGAAGCGCCCCGGACGCAAAAGTGCCGCGTCCAGTGTATCGGGACGGTTTGTCGCGGCAATGACAATCACGCCTTCATTCGCGTCGAAGCCATCCATCTCAACGAGCAGGGTGTTCAGCGTCTGCTCATAGGCGTGGTTTCCGCCGAGAGCCCCCGCACCCGTGCGCTTCATGCCAATCGAGTCAATTTCGTCAATGAAGATGATGCAAGGAGCACGCTTTTTCGCTTCCGCGAACATATCCCTCATACGCGAAGCGCCGACACCGACGAACATCTCCTCGAAGTCACTGCCGGAAATCGCGAAGAAGGGCACCCCCGCTTCCCCCGCAATGGCGCGGGCAAGTAGGGTCTTGCCCGTGCCGGGCGGCCCCACGAGAAGCACGCCCTTCGGAATGCGTGCGCCAATCTTACGGAACTTCTCCGGGGTCTTCAGGAACTCGACGACTTCCTGCACTTCATTGCGGGCTTCGTCAATGCCCGCGACATTCTTGAAAGTGACGCGCTTGCGTTCCTCTTTGCCCGTGAGCAATTTGGCGCGGGACTTGCCCATACCAAAGAGTCCGCCACTGCCACCGCCCGAGCGGCGACCCATAAGCCAATAGAAGAGGGCGAGGAAGCCAAAGAAGAAGAGGAGTTGAGTGATGAACGGAGAGAATGCGCTCTGCCGCGTTTCAACTTTGATGTTGAGTCCGCGACGGAAGAGGTCCTGCATGAGCGCGTCATTTTCGCCCGGCACGAGAGGGACGCGAAAGGCGACTTTCGGAGGCGCGGCACTTTCAAGAGGGTCCGCCTCTTTTTCTGCCACGCTGGGAGCACCCTCGGGACGCAAGAAGCCCGCGAGGAAGGTCTCGCCTTCATCGCGATCTATGACGCGTGTAATAGGCTCGGCAACGAGGTTTTGTTCGAGTGCCGTATAGAACTCGCGCTGCGATAAAACGCGCATTTCAGCACGGTTGGGATTCAACCGATACATCGAAAAGAAGACGGCGGCGATGAGTGCAATCACCAACCACGATCTCAACGGACTATTCGCTTTTTTCTTCATAGGTAATATTATACCAAATTACGGGGGCTTTGGGGTGCACTTTTTTGACTTTTCGCAAGTTTTGGGTGGTTGGGAGGTGGTTTTTTCTCTTTGATTGCTTTGTGTTTGCGCCTTGTGCCTGTGCCTGACAACATTGCGGCACGGCGGGTGGCAACCGTGCTAACCCACCCTGATGCGGGCGTCTTGCTTGTCCGCGCCCCGCTC
>CAVCJC010000092.1:0-7769 GCA_963602475.1 Lachnospira hominis (ex Liu et al. 2021) | reverse complement strand
CTGACGGGCATTGGCGAGACGATTTCCTCGGGCGGAACATTCTCCGAAGCGCTGACGGCGTATCCGAAGATTTTTGATAATCTCTATGTGAATATGGTGAAGGCGGGCGAAGCGGGCGGCGTCCTTGAAGTCGTCTTGGCGCGTCTCGCTGAGTTCGCGGAAAAGAGTGACAAGATTAAGAACAAGGTCAAAGGCGCGATGATTTATCCGATTGTCGTACTTGTCGCGGCGATTGGCATTACGGCGTTCTTGCTTGTCGCGGTCATCCCGAAGTTCAAGCAGGTCTTTAATGACATGCTCGGAGGCGCGGCACTGCCGGGCATCACCCAGGCGGTTATTGACCTCTCGGAGTGGGTGCAGCATAACGGACTCACCATCGCCATTATTGTCGCGGCATTTATCATCATTAAGAAGCTCATTGGCAAGACGGAGAAGGGTGCGTACTTCTATGACGTCCTTTCGCTACGGATGCCTGTCACAGGCACGCTTGTGCAACGCACGGCTGTCTCGCGTGTGACGCGTACGATGGGTACGCTCCTCGCCTCGGGCGTGCCAATTTTGCAGACGCTCGTCATTGTGCGGGATACGACAGGCAACCGCGTCATTTCGAAGGCGATTCAGAACATTCACGATGCCGTCAAGCAAGGCGAAGGCATGACGCAACCCCTGTCGCAATGCTGGGTGTTCCCTCCGATGGTGACCTCGATGGTGGAAGTCGGTGAAGAGACGGGTGCGCTCGCGGATATGCTTACGCGTATTGCGAACACTTACGATGATGAAGTCGATAATGCCGTCGCGGGTATGACCGCGGCGATTGAGCCCGCGCTCATCATCGTCCTCGCATTTGTCGTCGGAACCATCGTCATCGCGATGTTCTTGCCGATGATTAAGATTATTAGTTCCGTCTCGGGTGGCGGCGCGGCATAATAAATGAGGCTGGAGGAAGTCATGAAGCGCGCGTTTACGCTCATTGAAATGCTGATTGTCGTCGTCGTCCTGGTGACGCTGATGTCCATCGCCTTCAAGCTCAGCTCGATTGGTGGCGATGAAGAAAAGCGCATCACGACCATCACGCGCCTCCAGCGCCTCGAAAACTGCCTCTCGGGCTACAACGCCGCGTTCGGAAGCTATCCGCCCGTAAAACTCCACGCGTCCCGCGACATCTACCTTAAGGCCGATGATTACGGGAGGCAAGATACGAGCGGCTCTCCGGAATCTACACTTGATTGGAACAATGTAAAGACGGCGTGCCGCGCTCAGCCAGTAGGCTTGGAGTGTCCGTTCCCCGATGATAATCGCTATAATAAGCGAATTGAGGCAATCGGCGAGTATGCGTATAAGCGCGCGCAGCAGTATAACTGGAAGAATCCCGAGAAGTATAACTTCAAGCCGATAAACAGCAGTATGTTCTCGAGTTACAAGGATAAGTCGACATGGAATGAAGTCCAGCTCTTCAAGTTTGGTGTAATGAGCTTTATTTTGCCGCGCTATCTTGTCATGATTGACGGAGAACAGGATCTTCTTGATTATGCGCAGTGGCTCGATAATAATAGTCTGCCGTGCGATCCGTGGACGGGGCAAAAGTTTAGTAACTGGGCTTCTATGAGCACAAACAACAATGCGACGGCGGATATCGCAGCCAGACTTAGGGCGATTCCGTCACAGGCCGTCACCGCGCGTTGGCTACCGAATCTCGAGGGAATATGCAGTGCTTCGCGGGCACGGACGCTTTTTGGTGTGCGGTTGACGAGTGACTCGGAGGCGTTTGGCGGCTCGCTTTCAACAGGTGCTTGGCACGATGAAGACGAGGATGGCAAGGCACATATGATTGGCGGATACAACTCAACTTCATCCGCTTATGTTCTCGACAGAATTACGGTCAACGATGGCTGGGGCATTGAGTTCTACTACTATTCGTTGCCGCCCTACCAGTCGTATACGCTTTGGAGTTCGGGTCCGAATGAGAAGACTTTTCCTCCGTGGATGGATTTAGGCATGCTTAATTCGGACGCTGACCGCACGACGGCGACAACTTGGGTGTCGGACGACATCATTCAGATGAGCAACTAAGTAAGGAGAGAATTAAAGATGAGAAAAGCTTTTACACTCGTTGAAATGCTCGTGGTAATTGGTATTATCGCGGTTTTAGTTGGCGCTTCCATCGGCGGCTTCGCGGGAATGACGCGCGCGGCAGAAAATAAGAAGTGCCAAGAGCTCGTTGCCAATACGGCGACGGCCCTCGCCTACATCTTTCAAGATAAGGGAATGTGGCCACGGTGCTTGCGGGATGGAGCCGCCGCGCAACTTCTCGATAAAAAGGCCGCGCTCGCCCTCGCGAAGACGATGTCTCTCACGACCTCCAATAGCCAGCTCGCGGGTCTCGACCGCTTTGGCGTTGTCACGCCCTGGGCTATGACAGTCATCAAGGGCAAAGGCAATTCGGCTTCAGAAAGCAGTAAAGTGCCGAGTGGCGGAACGATTAAAGACCACATCCTCCGCTACGCGATTGATGATGATGGCGATGGCATTATCAAGAATGTCAGTGTCGGCGGCGAGTCCGTCAGCGTGCGGGCGACGGCGATTGTGTGGTCTTGCGCGAAAGATGGCACTGAGTACCCCTACTCAAAGGGCATCAAGAAGGGGTGTTCGTATAGTTGGACGCCCGGTCAGACGAGGAATGTCGAATAATGAAACGCCGCGGCTTTACGATTGTTGAACTCATCGCCGTCATTGCCATTATCGGCAGTTTGCTCGGTATTGTCACGACGGCGGTCTCAAGTTCTATAAAGAACGCGCGTAAGCGCAAGGCGGACGCGAGCATTCAGCTTCTTCAGCAGGCATTTGCCACCTACAAGGCGCAAAAAGGCTATTGGCCAGGCTTTAGTTCCGCAGGCGTCTCGGGCTCGACCCCAACGATGGGTGATGAAAAGGATAATACGGACTACTATGAAATCAGCGACTCAGATGTCCGTAAAATGATTAAAGCCATTGTGGACGAAACGCGCAAGGGGAATCCGCTGATGGATATCTCGGGACTCTTCGTCGCGACGAAGTCTGGTACGCGCGGCTCAAAAGTGCATGGGATGGACATCCTAGACGCCTTGCGCGGCACACGCAAGAATAAGTCGGGCGTCTCGATTGACGCGCTTTACTACGGCTATCCTGAAGAAAGCAAGGGATACTTCCGCAACTTTCGTGTGCTCTATTCGATTCCGACGGACAGCATGAAAGTGTCACGGATGGTCAATGAGAATCAGGGACTCTAAGTTAAGAGGGACGCAAGAATGAGAGAGAAAATGAAAAAGAATCGTGCGTTTACCCTCATCGAGTTGCTCGTCGTAATGGCGATTATGGGTCTGCTCGGCACAATTTCCGTCGGCGGCTATCGGGCGATGCAACGCGGCATGGAACAGCGCGGCGTTTTGCTGAATGTGCGGCAGTTCGTACTGGCCGCGCAGGAGCGTGCGCGCATTGACCGCGTGCCGGTGAAAGTTTACTTCTGGAATGAGACGCTCAAGGAAGAGACGGATACCGAACCGCCCGTCATTGTGGGCAAGGCGGCGGCTGTTCGCCGCACGGGACGCATTACGCAGGTTCAAGGCGGATATCTCTATGATGAGTTTGGTGACTTGCAGGCGATGTTGCCGGAGACGGACTCTAGCGGCAGGGTGCACCAGACGGACGACAAGCAGCAGGGGCTCTATCTCTATAAGATGGATAAGGGAACCTCTTTTGAGCGCTCGCTTATCGCGTCCGACACCGAAACGAATACGCAGTTCACGGTTTGGGTGTATGTGCAGAACATCAATGATATGGAGAACGCGGACTTTAGGGATGTGAAGATTCAACCGTTCGGCTTTCGTGTAGTTGACGGGTCTACGTCGAAATGGAATACGGGCACTCCCTACGGATTTGCCTTTCAAGAGATTCAGCTGCCCCATAACTACATCTTTGGTTCGTCCTATAGCGAGAGCGCGAGCAGTCCGATTAAAACGCTTTCGGTTTTTAACTACACATTCGACCCGCTGAAGGACGCGTACAACAAGACTTTTTCGGATGTGATACAGGTCAGCGAGCTGCGTCCGTCGGCAGGCGGTATGAAGGCGGTATCGATAGGCAACTCAAATGCGAGTGTGGACTAAGGAGATGAAAACGATGAAAATGCGCCGCGCATTTACTTTGATGGAAGTCAACCTCGCTATGCTCATTATGGCGACAGGTGTCCTCGCTGTCGTCGGACTTTACTCGATGGGCTTTCGGGAGAATCAGCAGAGTACGGACGATGTAGCGTCCGCCGCCTATGCGGAAGCGGTTATCTCGCCGATTGTGCGTTATCTCTCGGATACGAACATGACCTGGTCGACTTTTAAGAATCTTTCGTCCAAACCCTCTGACCAAGGGTGGGGTGACTACTTGGAAAAGAAAGGCGATAAACTTAGCGTTCGTTCGGGGTCGCTTGGTAGAGCGCAAGGCGTGTTCGGCACCTATGCGAAGACGAGTTGGCCCTCCAGTGCTTCGGGCGGACTCAAGGCGGCGGGGCTCGTAGTCTTGCACGATGAGGACTCGGCGATTGTGCGTATCGGCTTTCGTGCGTCGCTTACAGACGATACTCTGTTGGCGGCTCCGCTTTACTATACCGAGGTACGCTTCCAAGGGAGTAAGATGCAATGAAGCGCGGCTTTACCATAATTGAATTGCTGGTGGCGAGCCTTCTTTTAGGCTTGTTGATGACGATTTTGACGATGATTTTCAATCAGTCGTCCATTGCCTGGCGTACGGGCATGGCGGGCATTTCCGATTTGGACGAAGTGCGTGCCAAGACGGCGATGGTGCGTGACCAGGCGGATAGCACCTATGTTTGGAATGGGACAATCTACGGACTGCAGTCGCTTTGGGATGAAAGCGACAAACTCAACACGCGCGCCATTGCGACGATGGGCAACGCCTATTTCTCGGTGTCGGATGCTGAGGAGGGCGCGAACAAATCACCGTCCGTCAATGTGGGCAGTGGAAGTTCGGGCGAGAGCTTTAATACCTATTTGGTGAATGTGGAAAGTGCGGGACCTGACCGCAACTATGAAGAAACTTGGGACAATATTTGGAGTAACCCCGTCGATGCAATACTTAACAAATAACCGAAAAGGCTTTACGCTCGTAGAGCTCCTCGTCGTGGTCGGTATGATCGCGGTGATTCTCGGGGCACTCTCGATGTCCATTTCGTCCGCCCAAGAGCGTGCCCGCAAGCAGAAGGCACTCGCAGAAGTAAAGACGATTACGCAGGCGATTGTCGCGGCGGAAAACTTTAAGAAGGATAGTGAGCAGCAGAGTGCGTCAAGCTGGACGGAACTCACGGTCGATGCCTTCCCCGATCTCTTTGGTAAAGGGAAAGATGAGCGCGGCACAGGCAATATTCCCGTCCTCTTTATGGCGGCGGTGAATAGCGGCGGCAAGGTGCTGGATCCGTGGGGCAAGCCGTATAGAGTCCGTATCACCCAAGGTTCTGCCGCGTCCACGATTAAGAGTGCGACGGTCGGAATGGAAACGAGTTTCGTAGTACCCAATTTGTATCGTCTGTCGGAGGAGGAGCGCAAATGAGAAGTTTTGCCTCGCGCCGCGGTTCCGCGCTTCTAGTTGTTTTAGGTATGCTCGCGTTTATGGTCGTCTCGGCCGTCGCATTCTCGGCGTATATGCGCCGCGCACGGCTGCCCTCCAATTACTTGCGCCGCGCCACTTCTTCGCGGGAACTCGTCAAAGCCGCGCTCGCCCGCGCCATTGATGATATTGACCACGCCGTTAATGACAATCCCCATCCTGGACTGGGGACACAAAAATGTAATCATCGCGACGAGAATACAGGAACGAGTAACACGAATCGTAACGGATGGGTTGGACGTGTCTTCATGAACACGGATATGTCCAATAATAGCACCACAAAGGACAATGCTCCCAGTGGCGCGGCGGACCCGAATGATACGGTATCCGTACTCTCGCTCGAGGGACTCGCCTATGTGCCAGCTCCGTTGCAAGGTGAGGCGCGGTACTATTCGCGGCGGACGCCTACGGCAGAATGGCATTCATTCGACTTTGACGCGGGCCGCTACGCCTACTTCGCCCTCGATGTCTCGGATTACTTTGATGTCAATCGCATGTTCGCCAACGAGCCCCGCTCCTCCGCCGCCAACACACGCATTACGCTCTCGTATTTGTTTGAGAATAATAGCACAGGAGCGGAGGATTGGGATGATGCACTTGAAAATGTAACGCGTCATGTTGACGGTACTACGAAGGCAATTGATTTTAAGAGCTATCTGCCATTAACTTCTGTCGCCGATATGAATCTGTTTATCGGGGGAAAGACGGATTATAAGCCCTTTCAGAGTTGGTTCCATAAGTATATGGATAAAAATGGTGGACAGTCTATGACTGTGAGTAGTTCGTCCGATAACGATAACCCATGTCTTATGCCCCTCATCACCGAGGCCTGCTTCATAACAAATGATGTTATTAAAACAAGCGAGGCTTACAAGAGAATATGGACTGGGAATGGAGACCCTGACGGCGGCAATGCTTATGACCTTTCTTCGGGGAATGCTCAACCATTTAATTTCTTTAGATGGGACTGGGACGAAAACGCACCATTTAGTTTAGGGGAGATGGCTTCGGGACGATATGATAGTAGTTTGTGGGCGGATTATTTAGGCTTTACAGGGCTAGCAATTCTCTGTGATTATCTAGACCCAGACCATGTCCCAACATCGCTCGCAATTCCGACAGTTGAGCGTGCCCCTATGATTTGCGGCTTTAAAGTCCCGAGTGGTACAGCGGGCGAGGTGAGCATTTTTAGTGACTTTAGTGACTCTGAGGATATTACCTTTGAGAATGTAGCGGATGAAACGCGTACGGCAGTAGCTACGGTGAAGTATCATATAAATATGGATAAATTGTTAGACAAGTTAAATGGGATTCAAGTGATGAGCGTAGTTCCCTTTGTACATAAGGCTGATAAAGATGGACAAAATTGGACAGTTGACGGACGGTTCTCCCTTTTCTTCTCGTCTGAAGAAATGAGGTTGCGCACGGGTAATGCATCAGACCCCTTCCACATAGATAATAAGAAGATCTCGGATTCTAAGTTCTTTGATGATAAGGGCATTCTTGCAATGAAGATGGATGAAACGAGTATACCTTTTGATGTGTCAAAATCGAGAGCGTCTTTTGATGGCGCGTTTAATAATAATATAGGTCTGACGATTAATGGGGCAAGTTCACTGGCAGCTCAAGTAAAGGCAGGTGATTTTGTAACCGTTGTTTATAGATGGCAACAAGTGAAGAGTTCGGCTTCAAAATGGGCTGTGTCTGACTGGACGCCCAAATTTGAGGACATCAGAAATAATATGGGACATACAGCGGTAGACTCCGTAAAAGCAACAATAGGAATGAGCATTTTGAATAGAAACGGAGGGGTCTCTGTTGAAAAGGGGAAAGAAGTTGATTTGAAGGCTGGAGAGGAGTTTCCTCTTAAAGATCTCCGCCTAAATGCGGCAGTATGGATACGAGTTAAAGATGGGACTTTTACTGTTGATATGGTTCCTGCGTGTGCATATGATGATAAAATCCAGAACCCTGATATGCAGTATGTTGGTAAAGATGAGGATGTGTTCGCAGATAAATTAGGTGCGGCTTATCCATTGATGTTGTTGGGAACTGCGGCTAAGGATAGTAATGGAGCCATGGCCTCATTCCCTATATCCACATTGGCTGACTTGAAC
>CAVCJC010000091.1:0-7829 GCA_963602475.1 Lachnospira hominis (ex Liu et al. 2021) | reverse complement strand
GACGCCCGCATCAGGGCGGGTTAGCACGGTTGCCGCCCGCCGTGTCGCATGTTGTCAGGCACAAAACAACGCGGGCAAGGTCGAAGTTGAGAGTCGAAGTCGAACAGTAGTGGGTAGATAGGGCCGACGCCTTAGGATTTGTGGGAGGCGCAAAAGGCAACAGGGAGCGTTAGAACAAGGTAGATGCCGAGCAGAATCTGGTATCCGTGGGGGGCGACGGCGAGCGAATGGGGCTCTACGGCAAAGCAATCAAAGAGCCATCCCCCGAGTTGCATTATCGCGATAAGCGAGATATTCGCAACAAAATTGGCGAGTCCTATCACACTCGCGGAGTATCCGTCAGGTGCTTGTTCCCGAAGTGCCGCGATGATCACGCCTGTAAAGCCATAGCCCACCCCCAACGCGAGGAATCCGACCGTAGCGAGAATCCGCGTCAGGTTCGGCGCGGCAAAAGTTCCGATGAAAAGGCACGCTATGCCCCCCGTCAAGGCAGCGGCACTTACAATCTGGAAGCCCCGACGGCGATTCCCGAGCCAATAGCTGACCGTCCCGCCCAGCACCATCTCGATAATAACGAGGATGTTCATAGTTTCTAGGATTGTTGGCGGAACCCCACACAAGTCGGCGAGGTATTTCTTCGCCACCACGGCAAGAATCGACCAATAAACGAAGATATTGAGGGCGGTTTGATAGAAAACGCGGCGGAGAGGGGCATTTTTGAAGGCACTCCCCAATTCTCGCAGGGTTACACTCCTCTTCACGGACGCGACACTTTCCGTCGCAGGGGAACGCAGACGGCGGATGAGCAAGACGGCGGCGAGGAGGAGTCCGCAAAGGACGGTAAATCGGTTGAGCCCTTGCATAAGCGACCGCCAACCAACTGCCGCGAGCGCCTTTTCACAGAGTGACGAAGTGCCGAGAAGTGTTCCGCCATAGCTGAAAATGTAAAAGACCCCCAATAACGGAGCAAATAGGCGGCGGTCAAACTCAACATCGAGGAGCTTAAGGAGGGTTAGGTAGTTAATGGTTCTACCCCCGCCATTGAGGAATGAGCCGAGGTAAACGAGCGGAAGCGAAGTCTGGGAATAGAGAAGCCACTCGCCAAAAACTTGAAGGACGACCCCCGGGAGGATAATCCGCCGCCACCCCCAGCGGTCAATAAGAAAACCCGTGAACCCAACGAAAAGGAGGCATCCGAAGACTCCCGAGGAAGCAACTGCCGCGACTTGTGCCGCGCTCGCGTTGAGGTCGACACGCAAAGCATCGAAGGTCATGCCGGGCACTGCCGCGCGGGTTGCCGCCCCGACGAGATAAACGAGCGCGGCGGGGAGGAAAAGTGCCGCGAGCGCGGCAAATGGCGAGCCTTTTCTCATGTCACTTGCGTCGCGAAGCTGCGTCCGACCCACCCTTTCGTGTGCCAACGACGCAAAAGTACGATGCCGCGCAAGTTCTCATCCAGCGCGAAGGCAATCCACGCACCCACGAGTCCCCACTTAAACGGAATCGCGAAGAGCCATCCGAGCCCCACGGCGACCCCCCACTGAAAGATGATGCCCACGACAAGCGGATACACCGCGTCGCCCGCAGAACGCAAGGTTCCGCACGCGAATATGTTCCGTACCCGCCCAATCTCTAGCACGCAATCAATCCAGAGGATAATTACGCCGAGACGCACAACCTCGGGATTGTGCGAGAGCGCGGCAAATATCCACGGACCGCCCATCGCGAGGAAAATGCTGCAGGTAAGGGTGATTATCATACTGCGTCCGAGAAAGTAGTTGCCCATAAGATAGGCGGGCGTGTACCGTTCGCGTCCGACGAGGTGTCCGACAAGGATGTCGCCGCCCTGAGTGATACTCACGCAGAAGAGGTAGACGAACATAATGCAGTTGACGGCGTAGGTACGTACGATTAGAGCGTCCGTGCTAATCTTATTCACAAAGTAGGTAATAGTGACCTGTGAAAGGCTATACGAAAGTTCCTCGCCCATCGCGGGCAAGCCAATCTTGAAGACATTACGCACCTCGCTCCAGGGGAACGGACGAAACCACGCGAGCGGAAACTTCGGAATGTGGGTGCGGAAGTGTATGCCCGCGATGAGGGCGAAGGCGACTATACGGCTAATGGCGGTCGCCCACGCCGCTCCCGCGACCCCCATTGCAGGGCATCCCCAATGTCCGAAAATCATTGCGTAATCGCCCAGCGCATTCACCACATTGGCAAGTGCCGTCACAATCATAGGCGCTTTCACGCGGTCTACACTGCGAAGGGACGCGGTAAAGGCGAAGGTTATGGACTGGAAGAACGAGAGCGAGCCTGTAATCTTCAAATAAATGGCTCCATCCGCGACAAGTTCCTCTCGAAGCCCCATCAAACGGACAATGTCCTCGGCGTAGAAGTAGAGCGCGGCACTTACGAGGAGCCCCGCCAAGGCATTTATGATGAGCGCGATGCCCACGACTTGCACGAGCCGCTTGCGAAGTCCAGCCCCGTGGTATTGGGCGCAAACAATACCCGCCCCAGAAGACACGAACTGGTACACAAGGAAGACGAGCATTATTATTTGGTTATCAAGCCCAACTGCCGCGACGGCATTGTCGCTATAGCGCGAGAGCATCAGGGTATCCACGAAGCCGACGAGCATCACCAGCGCGACTTCCATAAAGATAGGAACGGTCAATCGCCGCAATTGTGTCTTCAGCGAGTCCATAACTTAACTCTTTTGAGGGTCTCTTTTCTCCACAAAGAAGACCTTATCACCAACGCGGCAACGCGGACACGCAAAAGTCGCCCATTCACCGCGCTTGACGACGGTCGGACGCTCCTCATCGCGGCGCAATTCCCCGAGCGTCATCTCAATTACGCCCGTCGTTGTGCCGTGAATCTGTATTTCGTCCCCCACGCGCAATTCGTGGTCGTGGATAAGCACCTGCACAACGCCCGCCTTGGCAAAATAGTCCTTCACAACCCCCGCGTGCCGCTTAACCGTCGTCGCACACGAGTTTTCCGCCGAAGTGAATTGGTCTTCGCCAGGTCGTCCATAGAACATCCCTCTAGAGAACTCGCGATGGAAGACCCGCGACACATCCCGCGTCAATTCAGTCACCAATTCGGGCGTGTAAGTTCCGTCCGCCACGGCATCCACCGCGCGGCGATAAGCGCGGGTACAAGTTGCCACATAATCAGCGTTCCGTGCCCGCCCTTCAATCTTGAAACTGGCAATCCCCGCCGCCATAAGCTTATCGATGAAGCTCAGCGAGCAGAGGTCTTTTGTGGAAAGCACGGTATGCGGCTCTACTTCAAACTCCGTTGTGGCATCGTGAATCGGGTTGCCCTGAGCATCCGTATAAAAGTCGACTGCCCGCACCACAAAACGGCGGCGGCAGGGCTGATGGCATTCGCCGCGACAAGCACTCTTGCCAAAAGTAATGTGGCTCATCAGGCAGCGCCCCGATTCCGCGACACATTGGGCTCCGTGGACGAAGCACTCAACCTCGATACCCGTCTCACGGATAATTTCCGCGACTTCCTTGAGCGTACATTCTCGCGCCAGCACCACCCGCGTCGCCCCTTGGGACATTACAAAACGCACGGCATCCGCATTCGAAAGCGAAAGTTGGGTCGAAATATGAATAGGGATGCCTGCCTTTTTGCAGAGGGCGACGACTCCCCAGTCCGCGACAATAATCGCGTCCACATAGGGCTTCGCGAGGGCAATGATTTCGGCGACTCTCTCTTGCTCGCCCTCAAACATAATCGCGTTTAGAGTGAGATACGCCTTTACACCTCGTGCATGGCACCGCGCAGCAATTTCGGGCAGGTCACTTGGCTTAAAGTTCACGCCACTCCGCGCTCGCATATTAAGGATGCCGAGACCAAAGTAGACGGCATCCGCCCCCGCGTCCAATGCCGCTTGAAGGCAGATGAAGTCACCGACAGGCGCAAGTATCTCTGGCTTTTTCACCTATCAAGAAGTCCTTTAAGTTCTTTTGCCTTGGCCTCTTTCGCCTTTTGGAGGTCAAGAAGCCGCCCCGACCGCTCCCGGGCGCGGCGATAAATTTCCTCGAGCGTATCCAAGCACTTCTCTCTGCCGCGCCAAAACGGGATCGGCCCTAGGCGTCTAAGAATAGGCGTTTCAATCTTCATCGACTAAATCCTCCACTGTTATGCCGCGCGCCTCCAGAAGTGTGAGCGGACGCCGCGCAATTTCCTCTCCAAGAATGATAAGAACGGCGCACGCGTGCTTGCACGGGTTCGCATAATCAGGACAATTACAAGCCGTCGTCACATCATACTTGCCAGGACCAAGTTTCGTGCCCAAGAAAAGCGAGAATCCTTCCTGACGGAATATATCCTCAATTTCCATCGGCAAATCGTCCGCTAAAAGCCGCGCCACGAAGATTGGCTCGCGGCGAATCGCGGCAATGAGGCGTTCACGAACCTCGCCCTCAGGCGTGCGGAAGTCTACCGTCACCTTATAAGGCTCAGGACGCGTCCCCACGACGGTCGCGTCAATGTGAGGACCTCGCATTTCCATCTTCGTAATCTGCCCCGTCGCCGCATAGAGGCGCCCACGCGTAAAGCGTCCGCCAAGTTGCATACCCTCGAGCGCATGGAGCCACCGCGCCGCCCACCAGGTGCGCACCATCCCACTGCGCGTTTCTTGCGCACGGATGCCAGGCGCGAAATAGGGGACTCGCAATGGATAACGCTTACGACTCATAGTTTAACAAGCCCCTCAATTTCTTCTATCTTAAGACTCTTCAGGAAGCTCTCGCCACCCGTAACCAGCGTTCCCGCGACTTGGCGTTTCTTCTCCAAGAGGTGGTCAATGCGCTCCTCGAGCGTGCCTTCCGTAATAATCGTATGGACAATTACGGTTTGGGTCTGCCCAATACGGTGGGCACGGTCCGTCGCCTGATTCTCGACGGCGGGATTCCACCATCTATCGAAGTGAATAACATGCGTCGCCTTCGTGAGATTGAGACCGAAGCCACCCGCACGGAGCGACAGGACGAACGCGCGCGGACCTTCCTCATTAAAGGCATCAATTTCCTTTTGCCGTTGCGCCGAAGTGAGACCTCCGTGCAAATAGGGAACGCGGCATTTGAAGCGCTCCTTAATTGCCGCGACAATGCGCGTCGCGACCTTTACATACTGCGTAAAGATAAGGACGCTTTCCCCGGCGGCAAAGATGGTTTCGAGCAAATCGAGGGTGAGGACAATCTTATTCTCGCCGTCGCACACGAGCTTGAGTGCCGTCAAAAGCGCGAAGATATCTCCCTTACTGAAACCATTCTTGCAGAATGCCGCGTAGGTCTCCTCATACTCGCGACGCTGGAAGTCGCCCAATTCACAATACTCCTTAATCTCACGCTTGGGGCCCAATGTGCGCGCAATATCGGGGTCAGTCTTGAGGCGCCGCAAAACGAAAGGCTCGAGCGCACGGCTGAGGCGTTTACCCTCAATGCAATCAGGATTCTTCGCGAGCGGCTTCACAAACCGCTGTTCAAAGTCCTTTCGAATGCCCAAGAAGCCCGAATTGAGATAATCTTGAAGACTCCAAATATCGAGTGCCGAGTTCTCTACGGGCGTACCCGTCAACATCACCCGCCGCGAAGCAGGCAAAATGCGAATTAGCCGCGCGAGATGCGTCTCAGGATTCTTCGCCGCCTGCGCTTCATCGAACACAACCGCCCCCCATGTGCACCACTTCCACGCGGGCCAATCACGCACAAACAACGGATAGTTCGTGATGACGACATCCACCTCCTCGGTCATCTCACGGAACTTTGTCGTCCGTAGCCGCTTATCGCCGAGGTGCACATAAACCTTAAGGGACGGAGCAAATGTCGCGAACTCACGCCGCCAATTGGGGACGACCGAGAGGGGCGCCACCACGAGAAGCGGGCCCTCGCCTTTAACCCGCGTCAAAAGATACCACGCGATGGTCTGCACCGTCTTGCCAAGACCCATATCGTCCGCGAGAAGTGCGCCAAAGCCATAGTCCGTCAAGAACTTCATCCACGCCACGCCGCGCTCTTGATAGTCAAGAAGCTTGCCTTTGAAATCAGGGATGGTGGCAGGGATTTTGAGTCCGTCCCAGCCGCGCGACTTGAGTTGGTCGAGTAATTTATTGAGCCAACCGTGGGCATTTGCCGCGTCAAGTGTAAAGCCCTGATAAGTGCCAATGCCCATCGCGTAGCCGAGGGCTTCCGCCGCCGTTAATTCGCATTTATTGCACTTCTCAAGCGCACGCAGAGCTTGTTTGAGGATGTCCCGATTAACATGCACCCAGTGCTCGCGAAAGAAGACATAGTCCGAATCCTGGTCAAGCATGAAGCGCACTTCGAGCGCCGAAACGCGTATGCCCGCTACACGCACAACAAGTGACGCGGGAATGCGCACCACAGCTCCATTCTTCATCTTCGCGGTAGGACATCGCTCGGGGTCTTTCAGCTCAAACTCGGCGGAAATCGTGAGCGTATCGGGTGCGCCATAAACACGGTAACCCGACTCGTACAAATCACGGAACCCAACGCGGGCGAAAGTTTCCGCCTCATTTGCTGTAAGTATCGCTTGAAGTTGATTCAGAGAGTTCAACATACGCAATCCTTTTAAAGGCGAGAATACACACGCCGCCTGCCCAAGTGCACGCAGTCCCGCCCGCCCTTTGGGAGTAGGGACACTAATCGTAAAGTTTTCACCCTTCGGGGCCTTCTCCTTCGCCTCAAAGGTTATTTCAAGTTTAGACCGCGCGACGACATCCGCCTGAGCGACACCATTCCACGCCTCAATCTCCTTAGCAAATGCCGCGAGCTCCTTCTCATCGCCCTTCACAAGCCCTGTCTCACTGCGCAACGCCGTAATCCAAGCGTCCGCGAGCGTATCAAAACGCTTCTTCTCGGCATCCTTCGTAAGCGGAGTCATCCCCGCGCGGCGCACAAACTCGTCGAGGGTGGCATCCGCCGCGCCCTCGGCCGTGCGCCACCGCGCGTGCCAGCCATCTTTCTCACGAACCAAGCACGGCACATAAGCGCCGCGATTGATTCGCTCGAGCATCTCATTCCGACTCTGTTCCGCTGGGGTCATCGCTCGTCGCCTCCGCCGCCTCTTCTTCGCGTCCTACTTCGCCGAGGGTCTTCGTTCCTGAAAGAAGTGCCACAACTTGTTGCTGTACCTCCGAAAGATTCTCAAGGCGCAATTGTGGATCGAGCACCACGAAGGTGTCGCCATTCTTGCGGTCTTCATAAACGCGGCGCAGTGAACCATCTTCCGCCGTGCGCGTATCACGCTCAACGAGAATGCGACTACGCTCCAACATCACTGCGAGCACATAAATCACATTCTTGAGCGCGGGGTCATCGAGCGTCACGAGGCGACGCAACAGTTCCCCCGCGTCCTCCTTCTTGAGAGGCTCCTTCTTCTCCTCCCGCACAGGCGCGGCATAAACGCCATCCCAAAACGAGAAAGGTTCCCAATCGCGGGGCGTAGTCTTCCAACACTCGGGGTGGCAGTCAAACCGCTCATACCCCGAGGGCACTTCCTTCAGCGCACTCACAACGGGTGCACGATCAACGAGGGGCTTTGCGCAGAAACTGCACACATGCCCACGCGACTTTATATTCCATTCTTGCGACATGAGATTATTATATCATTTTACCGCCCACGAAGATAGTGGGGGACTTACGGAAATTGCATTTATTCTTCCAAGGGCAAAAAAAAGCGCGGCGCATCGCCCAACTGCGATGAAAGCCGCTTTTGCTATTCCTATTGGTGGAGAAGAAGAGATTCGAACTCTCGACCCCCACGTTGCGAACGTGATGCTC
>CAVCJC010000090.1:0-7841 GCA_963602475.1 Lachnospira hominis (ex Liu et al. 2021) | reverse complement strand
CATCAGGGCGGGTTAGCACGGTTGCCGCCCGCCGTGCCGCATGTTGTCAGGCAAAGAATAAGACGGGCAGAATGGCTCTGTGCGGCTGCTTTTTGGGCAAGTTTGGTGTGACCAAACTTGTGTAGATTCTGGATAAAGACATCTTGCCCTGTGCGACAAGTCTCAATAAGTCGTAGCCGCCGCCCTTCTTGCCACTCCTTTAACCCCAAATAGTAGAAATGTCGCAAGCCTTCCGCAATAACAAATGGCGTGAGATTATACTTGAGGCACTCTTTCAGCAGAATCAGCCGCCCAACGCGTCCGTTGCCATCTTGGAAGGGATGTATCCGTTCGAAACGGACGTGTAAGTCGAGAATAGTCTCAAAGGTTTTCTCTGCCACGCAATACCACTTGAGCAACTGCGCCATCTGAGAGTGCACCTCCGCCGCTGGGCAGGTTTCCGTTTCACCAATGACATTATCAAGGCGCTTATAGTCCCCCACCGCGAACCAATCTTTTCGGCTATCGGTCGTACCACTCTTAAGTTGAGCATGAAGCATCTTAATGTACCGCTCAGTAAGTGCCGCGCCCGCAGACTCAATGACAATGTCTATACAACGAAAATGATTCGCCGTCTCCACCACATCATCCACCGCGACATCGCGCGGCACTTCCCCGATTGTCTGCGTCTCAAATATCCAACGCGTCTGCTCGTGCGTAAGACGACTGCCTTCCATATGATTGCTATTAAAGGTGAAGTCGATCTGTAATTGATGATAGAGTCCGCCTGGAATGCGTCCGCGCTTTTCGCTCTTAAGAATGCCTAAAACCGTAGTGGGCACGCCCTTCTGACGCGGCTTACGCTTAGGACGCGCGGCATCCGCTGGAATCTGCCAAGCCTTCCCAACGAGGTTAACGCCCAAAATATTGCCCTTCACGCAGTGAATTTGCACACTGCGCGGCGTTAAGCCCCACTTTTTCGCGGCTTCTTCGACACTTATGTAGTCCATCTTTACGAACTCCTGCACGCTGAAGCGAAACTTATCGCGGCATTTCTGCTAGCAGTTTTTGCCTTATAACTTTCGTTTCAGCTACTATTATAGCACAACGGCGGACAGAATAGTAGGGATTTCTTACTTTTAGCGGAGCCTCTGAATGCGCTCCCGAAGTTCATTCGTCACGCGTATCGCGGCGGCGTGGAGGCTTTCGTTGGGCTTTTGTGTAGCCGTCGTGGGCGCGTCCGCCTTAAAAGTTGCCGTGATAC
Source organism: Lachnospira hominis (ex Liu et al. 2021) (assembly GCA_963602475.1). Classification (GTDB taxonomy): domain Bacteria; phylum Verrucomicrobiota; class Kiritimatiellia; order RFP12; family UBA1067; genus UBA1067. The sequence continues at coordinate 6,598 of CAVCJC010000090.1, read as the reverse complement.
ACCGCTCCCCCATATCCCATACGGACTGCCCCTTGCCGAGTATGCGCGGCGAAAGCGTCTCGCCAATGCAGACAATCGGCGCACCCGTCCGTAAAGCGAGTTGTGCACAGCCGCGCTTGAAAGGCTGAAGGTCATCATCATTCGGGGAGCGCGTCCCCTCAGGGAAAATCAGGACGTTCCATCCCTCGGCGAGCTTCGGAGATGCCGCCTCAAAGAGATCTGCATCCGCTGGCAAGGAAAGGGTCCGTACGCTCGCCGCGCAAAACGGATTATTTCGCAGAGACTTCTTAGCAATGAAAAGGGTTCGCGGCACATAAGCACAAATCATCACGACATCGAGGAGGGACGGATGATTACACGCGAGAATAGTGCCGCGATATTTCCCCAAGGTGCCGCGCTCAATATGGATGAGGCGGGAAAAGTTCAGAAGCACAACATAGAACCGCCAAAGGGAACGCATAATAAAGTGCCGCGCCGACTCGCCCCAAACAAGAAGAAAGATGGGCAAAAGCGCGAATCCCCCCAAATTAAAGAGGGCAAGGAGCAGAAATGCCCGAAATCCGCGCTCATTTAGCCTCATAGCGCGGCACCTTCAAGCGACAGGAAGCGTCCGTTAATCGGGCTCAAAGTGCCGCGCAGGAAGTCGCAAAGCGCGGCAAAAGTGAGGGGCGCGGCACTTTCATTACGGGGATGGGTCGTAAGCCGCACGGAGCGTCCGCCCTTCCCAAATAGGATGGCGAGTCCGTAAGTATTCGGATGTTCCTCTGCATAAATGAACATCTGCCGCGCGGGGCTATTCCAAAGTTCCAATAGTCCGCACTCAATCGTATCTTCCGCCGCCGCAATAGCCGTGTAAGGGGCAGGATTCTTCGTCGCTACACTCCAAAGTCCGGGCGCGGCATTATAGACGGACGTACTAAACCGATTCGGCGAGACCACGCCTTCCGCATTAAACTCCTCAACAAGGCGATTCGTAAGGGACATCTCGCCAAATTGGGACGCAAACACCGTATTTTCGCTCGGCTCGATTTCTACTTGGGAGGCGAGATGAAAGAACACCTTCTGAAGAGGCGAAAGCCGTCGCCGCGAGGCGGGCGGTACGCGACTAAGGTCGAGTTCGTTTTCGGGCAGGACAATGCCGTAATTAACAATCTCGAGTTCCCGCGTCATATCCGCTTAAAGATGAGGGAGGTATTTACGCCCCCAAAGGCGAAGTTGTCGGACATCACATACTCCACCGATTTGGAGAGTCCATCACCCATAATGAAGTCCAAATCGCCGCACCTCGGGTCCGGATTCGTCAAGTTCAGGTTTGGGGCGAACCAATCATTATTCATCATTTCGATAGAAAGAATCGCCTCAAGTGCCCCACACGCCCCAAGGGTGTGCCCCGTATAATTCTTGATTGTGCTCACGGGGGGACGGCTCGCGCCAAAAACCTGCGCCGTCGCCGTGCCTTCCGCAATATCACCAAGGTCCGTCGCTGTGCCGTGGGCGTTAACATAGCCAATCGCGTCCGCACTCAGCCCCGCATCCTCGAGGGCAAGCGTGAGGGCGTGCGCCATAGTGTCGGCGTTTGGCTGGGTAACATGGCGACCGTCTGTATTCATGCCAAAGCCCACGACCTCGGCATAAATCTTCGCACCGCGTGCGAGGGCGTGTTCGCGCTCTTCCAAAATGAGAGTCGCCGCGCCATCGCCAATGACGAGTCCGTCCCGCGCCGAATCAAAGGCGCACGGAGTCGTCTTGGGCGCGTCATTCTTGCGAGAAGTCGAGAAAAGTGTATCAAAAACGGCGACTTGGGTGACGCTAAACTCTTCCGCGCCCCCCGCAATCATCGCGTCCTGCTTGCCAAAAGCAATTGCCTCATACGCCTCACCAATCGCGAGCGAACCCGAGGTACAGGCGGTGCCCGTCGGCAAAAGCCGCCCCGTCGTGCCAAAATGGACGGAAAGATTCACTGCGCAGGTCTGGGGCATCATACGGATGTAGGTAGAGCTAGTCACATTACGGACCACATGCTCCTTAACAATAGAAAAGAAGTCCGCACACGCCTCGACACCCCCCGAACAAGAGCCATAAGCGACCCCAAAGCGTCCGCTCTTCACAAAAGGGTCATCTTTTAACCCCGCATCTTCTAGAGCGCGTTCCGTCGCGTAGAGTGCCATAATCGAGACGGGGCTCATCGTACGAATCACTTTGCGCGTATATTCGGCGGGCTTCTCGAAGTGACTAGGCGCCCAAAGGTGCGTCTGCAAATTGCCGATGCCCTCGAGCTCAGGCGAAACTTCCACACAATTCTCAAGCCGCTTCAGCCGCGCAAATGCCGCGTCAGGCGAATTGCCAAGGGAACTCACGAGCCCCCGCCCCGTTATGACCACGCGGCGCTTCAAATCATACCTCCGTTCACCTGAATCACCTGCCGCGTCACATATGAGGCTTCCTCGGACATCAAGAAGCGCACCACAGCGGCGACTTCCTCGGGCTTGCCAAAGCGGCGCATAGGAATCGCCTTCATTACTTCCTCAGCGAAAATGCCGTCTATCATTTCCGTCTCAATAACGCCTGGCGCGACGCAATTCACCGTAATGCCGCGACGAGCCAATTCCACGGCGAGCGCTTTCGCGGCGGCGATTAACCCCGCCTTCGCCGCCGAATAATTCGTTTGCCCCCGATTGCCAATAATGCCCGAGAGGGACGAGAGGGCGATGATGCGTCCGCGAATATGCGCTTGAACCATCGGCAAAACGAGTGGTTTTAGGACATTATAGAAGCTATCGAGGTCCGTACGAATCACGCGGTCCCATTCATCATCTTCCATCGCGGGGAACGCATTATCTGCCGCGATGCCAGCATTTAGAACGACTCCATAGGGAGCCCCATTCGCGGCAAGCCATCCTTCGAGCGCGGCACGCGTGGTGGCACGGTCGGCGACATCAAACTGCAGAATGTCCCCCGCACCCCCCATCGCACGAACTTGCGCGGCAACTTCCTCCGCCGCGTCGCGTCCCTTCACACAATGAATGACGGGGTCGTAACCCGCCGCCGCCAAATTGAGCGCAATGGCGCGACCAATGCCGCGGCTCGAACCTGTTACAATGACTTTCTTCATGTGTAAGCCTCCAATTTGTCTAGGGCGAGTTCCCCCTCGGGCTGAAAAGCATTCATCTGGGCACTCGCGACTTCCTTGCCCGTCGCGTCCTCAAAAATTGTGCACGCGAAAGAGCCAAACTCTTCGTCCGAGAAGGACGGCTCGACACGGACGCGATAGCGACTTCCTGCCGCGAAATGCGTGAGATTCAGCGTCAACCGCCGCGAACCCAGCAAAAACCCGACTTTCGGCGGCAAATTGCGGCGAGCGCGATAAAGTCCTGTGCAAAGTGCCATTGTCTGAGCCATATATTCCGCCGCGACACAGGCGGGGACGCCCGCCAATTCGACTTCATAAAAAGGAGATTCAGAAGAGATATCCACCCACGCTTCCACGGCTTCCGAATCAGCGGCGGGCGGCGTATAGCCCGTGAGCAGAATCATCGGATGCGACTGAGGGAGAAGCTCTTCAAGGGACTTCATTTCGCGAGCACCCCCTCAGCTAAATCGCAAATCTCATCTATGGCGGACGAATCGGTGAGTTCATGCAAGAATCGCCGACGGAACGCGAGGTGTCCACGCGCGGCACATAAGTGCCGCGAAGTGGCGTACTCGAGTCCGTTCATCATCCATCCCACCTGAATCAGCACAAAGTCCGCGAGGCAACTTATCGCCTGATAATCGACTGGCTTCCCCGCACGAATCGCGTCCAGAACCTCAGGATTGGGCGCGGCAGTTATCTTGAGATTCCAAAAGGCGCGATTATCCTCTCGCCAATTAGTGTTCGTGATTTGGTCCTCAAGTACACGGAAAATGTCGAGCTTATCCGCGTCGCGCACGGTTTTCGCGCAAATGAGGGCCCGCGCGGAAGGTGCGGGACTGGGAATATCTCGGCGGTTATGTACGAACACCGCCCAAAGAATCGCGTCCTTATCATCCCAGTCCGCGAGCCACCCCTTCTCCTTCACAATATCGTGCGAAAAGACGGCGTGATCCACGCTTTCTGAGTCACGAAAAGTATTATAACGCTTAAGCTGTTCGTAGCGCCCCGTATCATGCAAAAGCGCGGCGGCTTTGCACGCGATAGTTGTAGGCGTGTCAAAGCCCTCGCCCTCAGCAATGCGCGTTGCCGCGTCTATGACACCCTGCGTATGGATGAGCTTTAACTGCATCATCTTTGGCAAGGTGCCCGTCGCGTCACGATAGGTGTCTACATATGCCACATAGTCCGCCTGCAACGCGGCAAGCGGACTTCCCTCCGAACTAGAGGCTACGGATATCACTTGACGGGAACGAGTTTATCGATTCCGCCCATATACGGACGCAGCACTTCCGGAATCGTCACGCTGCCATCCGCATTTTGGCACTGCTCCAGTAACGCCACCATCAAACGCGGCAGAGCGACGCCCGAGCCATTCAAGGTATTGACGAGCTTCGTCTTACCATCCGCATCTTTGAAGCGGCAATTCAAACGCCGCGCTTGGTAATCGGTGAAGCACGAACAGCTCGAGACTTCCAGCCACTGCTTTTCGCCAGGCGCCCAAAGCTCCAAGTCATAGCACTTCGCCGCCGAGAAGCCCATATCGCCCGAGCTGAGCATAATGACGCGGAAGTGAAGCCCGAGACCCGTCAAAACTTCCTCGGCTTCGTGGACGAGTACTTCCAACTGCTCAAAAGCGTGGTCGGGATGAACAAAGTTGACCATTTCCACTTTATCAAACTGGTGGACGCGCAACATACCGCGCGTCATCTTGCCCGCGCTACCCGCTTCACGACGGAAGCACGGTGTATACGCCGTCAACTTAATCGGCAACTTCTTGCCGTCAAGAATGTCATCACGATAGTAGTTCGTGACAGGCACTTCGGCAGTCGGAATAAGCCAGAAGTCATCGAGGTCGCTGTGATACAAGTCTTCCGCGAACTTCGGGAGCTGACCCGTGCCCGTCATAGAAGCCGAGTTCACGAGGAACGGCGGAAGCATTTCCGTATAACCCTGCTTCTGGCAATGCAAATCGAGCATATACTGAATAAGCGCACGCTGGAGTTTCGCGCCCTGTCCCAAAATGATGGGGAAGCCCGTGCCCGTCAGCTTAACGCCGCGCGGGAAGTCGAAAATGCCGAGCTTTTCGCCGACGGACATATGGTCGAGCACCGCGAACTCGCGATCTTTCCACTCACCCACGAGACGCACGACCTTATTCGTCGAGCTATCGGGGCCCGTCGGAATCTCCGCTGCGGGAATATTCGGAATCATCAGCAATGTTTCGCGCAAATCGTGTTCCACCGTGGTCAATTCACGGTCAATCTCGGCAATACGATCGCCGACCGCACGCATCTCGGCTTTAGCGGTCGCAATATCGCCGCCCGCCGCAGCAACCTTGCCAATTTCCTTCGACGCGGCATTACGCTTCGCCTTCAGTGTCTCGGTTTCACCCAAGAGGGCGCGGCGTTTAGAGTCCAAATCACGCGCCTTTTCTAGGCGTTCGCGTTCCACGCCACGCCGTGCGAGGGCTTGCGCCGTCGCTTCAAAGTCATCTCTTAGCTTCTTGATGTCTATCATTTCTACTAAACTCCTTGCTGATAAGAAATATTATACCATATTTTGACGCATTTAGCGTATATTTTCTTCAACATACGGTTCACGGACGCGCACCGTCTCAATGGAAATCGCCTTCTTGGTCGCGCCATCAAAGGTAATGATCGCGCCTTCGAGTGTGCTCGGACCTTCCGCCACATCGAACCGCGAAGGCATTCCCGTCACAAAGCGCCGCGTCACAGGTTTCAAGTCGCGACCAATGGAACTCACATAAGGTCCCGTCATCCCGAGGTCGCTCAAAAAGGCTGTTCCCTTAGAAAGAACAAAAGCGTCCGAAGTCTGAACATGGGTGTGTGTGCCCACAACCGCCGTGACGCGTCCGTCAACATAGTACCCGAAAGTAATCTTCTCGCTCGTCGCTTCCGCATGAAAGTCCACGAAAACAGGCACATCCTTCGGGATTTCATTAAGGACGCGGTCGATAGTCTTAAACGGACACTCCACCGTAGGTTGCATAAAGACGCGTCCCTGCAAATTCACAACGGCGAACCGCCAAGTCGGGAGCGTCACAAGACACCAGCCTTTGCCTGGGCATTCGGGAGCGTAATTGGCGGGACGCACAAGATTTGTACAGCTGTCAATCTGCCCCGCGAACTCCTTTTGTCCCCATGTATGGTCGCCAAGTGTAATCGCGTCCACGCCATTAGAAAGGATTTCATCCGCAAGCGCGGCAGTTATGCCCGAACCCGCCGCGCAATTCTCGGCATTCACGACAACGGCATCCAAATGTAGTTCGGCGCGCAGGCGGGGAACCTCGCGTCGAAGGATTCGCCGACCAGGCGAACCCACTACATCTCCTATCATTAGTAGCTTCATATCATATTACGGCGGGGCGGAAGGGACTCCGCCCCCTACCAAAAAAGAAAAAAGCCGGCAGCGTCCTACTCTCGCACGGGCGAGTCCCGCACTACC
>CAVCJC010000089.1:0-8165 GCA_963602475.1 Lachnospira hominis (ex Liu et al. 2021) | reverse complement strand
TTTGCCAGAGCGCCTTACGCCAGTGATGATTTTCACATCTGGCGTGCCTCTTAAACCTATCAATTTATCAAGATAAAAGGCTCTTTTTATCAGTTTTAGCATAGACACTTTCAAAACTTTTGATTTTTCAGACTTTTGAAACACCTCTATTATAACATATCTCCGCGCCGAACTCAAACGCAAAATTCAGGTATCTCACGCAGAGACGCAGAGATGAAGAGAGAATGTTATGAAGCAAACATGGTGGGGTGGGTTATGGGGTGAGGAGGCGGCCGGCGCGGGGGTGAGTGAAGGTGTTGGGGGTATACGAGAGTACGCCATTCACGAACGCGGCAATTATCCCCGTGCTAAACGAATGCGGCTTTAAGTAAGTCGCCGTGCCTTTAAAGTCGGCTTCGTTCCAAATAAGCACATCCGCGAAAGCGCCGCGCTCGAGTCTGCCGCGTCCACGGAGTCCGAACCGACGCGCCACAGCGTCCGTCATACGGCGAATCGCCTCCTCGCGCGGCACACCTAGAGAGCGTACCCGCCGATAAAACTCCGGCATCGTCGCATACGCCCTCGGATGCGGATGGTCTACGCCCAAAGGTCCCCACGGTGCCCGCAGAGAAGCGTCCGAACCTGGCAAAATCCATGGTTTGGCGAGTATTTTATCAAGATTTGCCTCGCTCATCGTAAAGAAGAAGGCTCCTGTGCGGCACAAATCTTTGGCGAGAATCTCGCAAATGAGTTCGCCCGCCGTCAGATTGGGTCGCTCCTTCAGAATCTCGGCGACCGTACGCCCTGAGAATGCCCGCGTTTCGTCGTGCCAAGTTCCGCCAATCATGACGCTCGCCCAATCGCGTCCAGAGGCGGTAATTTCTGCCGCGATTTGTGCGCGTGTGGCGGGGTCGGCGAGACGGACACATTCCGCTTTTGCCGCGCCCTCGCCTGCCCAGTCGGGGAAGACCACATCGAGATCGGTCCCTGCCGCGCAATACGGATACCTATCACTCCCGAGAAGCACCCCTTCGCGCATTCCTGCCTCGACCTTCTCGAGCACCGCGTCAATCTTGCCCCAATTAGCGCGCCCGCTCGTCTTCAAGTGGGAAATCTCTGCACGAATACCTGTCCGCCGCGCTAAGTCAATGACTTCATCAATGGCTTCGAGAATGTGGTCGCCCTCGGACCTCATATGCGTCGCGTAAAGTCCGCCCTTCTTCGCGGCAGTTTTGGCGAGGAGTTCCACTTCCTCAGGCGCGGCATATTTGCCCGGCTGGTAAATGAGTCCCGTCGTCAGCCCCCAGCCGCCTTCGTCCATTGCCTGTTCTAGGAGATAAACTTCGCGCTTAAGCTCATCGGGTGTCGCCACCTGCCCCGCATAGCCAACGACCGAGGAGCGCAGGGTGTTGTGGCCGATAAACTGCACGGTATTCACGGCGGGTTTCGCTTCTTCCAGCACCGCACGATATTCGGCGAGTGAATGCCATATGAGACGCTCGCCAAGTATGCTCGCCCAATCGGAAGAAAGCCGCGCCTCGCCATAGCGCGGCACAACCGAGCCACCGCATTGTCCGTTGACTTCGGTGGTAATGCCTTGCGAAATCTTGGAAGGTGCGCCTGGCTCTATAACGAGATAGGCATCGGAATGGGTGTGGGCATCAATAAAGCCAGGCGTGACAAGACATCCCGTCGCGTCAAGGGTCTCGCAATCGACCGCGCGCGGCACTTCGCCGCCGTTCGGAATAATCGCGGCGATTTTGTCGCCCTCGACGAGGACATCTCCCTCAAATGCGGGAGCGCCTGTTCCGTCCACGACCAGTCCATTCGCGATGCGCACCATTGCCGCGCAAGCCCTTCTTAGTTCTTGAACGAGTGAATCGGCGCGGGGATGCGTCCCTTACGCGCAATCATCGCCTCGCACGAGAAAGGCGAGACTTTCATGACGGGCGCGTGCCCCAAGAGGCCGCCAAACTCGACGGTATCGCCCACTTTCTTGCCATAGACAGGTATTACGCGCACCGCCGTCGTTTTTTGGTTCACCATACCAATCGCGGCTTCATCCGCGATAATGCCCGAAATGGTGCTCGCGGGCGTGTCTCCCGGGATTGCAATCATATCGAGGCCGACCGAGCAGACGCAAGTCATTGCCTCGAGCTTCTCAATTGAGAGCGCCCCCGCATTCACCGCGTCAATCATCCCTTGGTCTTCGCTGACGGGAATAAACGCACCCGAGAGGCCGCCCACATAAGAGCTCGCCATCACGCCGCCCTTCTTGACTTGGTCATTCAACAAGGCGAGCGCGGCAGTTGTGCCGGGTGCGCCCGGATGTTCCAAGCCAATCTCTTTTAGGACATCCGCCACCGAGTCGCCAATGGCGGGGGTCGGGGCGAGTGAGAGGTCGATAATGCCAAACGGAATCCCCAGACGGCGCGAGGCTTCTTGGGCAACGAGCTGACCGACACGCGTAATCTTAAAGGCGGTCTTCTTGATAGTCTCGCAAAGGACCTCGAAACTCTCGCCGCGAATGGACTTAAGCACATAATTGACGACGCCCGGACCCGATACGCCCACATTAATGACGGCATCGCCTTCGCTTACACCGTGGAACGCCCCCGCCATAAACGGATTATCATCAGGCGCATTGCAAAGGACGACGAGTTTCGCGCACCCCAAAGAATCGTGCGCTTTCGTGCGCTCCGCCGTCTTCTTGATGATTTCGCCCATGAGGCGCACGGCATCCATATCAATGCCCGTCTTCGTTGAGCCGACATTCACCGAGGAGCAGACGCGTTCCGTCACCGCCATCGCCTCAGGAATGGAACGGATGAGTAATTCGTCCGCCGTCGTCATACTCTTCGAGACAATCGCCGAAAAGCCGCCAATGAAGTTGATTTTGAGCGCTTTTGCCGCGCGGTCGAGGGTGCGGGCAATACGCACGAAGTCCGCCGGCTTATGGCAACACGCCGCGCCGACGAGGGCCGCGGGGGTAATGGAGACGCGCTTATTGACAATCGGCACGCCAAATTCGCGGCCAATATCGTCGCCCGTCTTCACGAGGTCTTTGGCAAGGCGCGTAATCTTCGCGTAGATATTGTCGCAGGTCGTCTTAAGGTCGTCCGTCGCACAATCGAGAAGCGAAATGCCCATCGTGATGGTGCGCACATCGAGATTCTCCTCGAGAATCATCTTGTTCGTTTCAAGAACTTCGGAGATATTTATCATGGCGCGCCTCAGATGCGGTGCATTTTCTCAAAGATTTCCGCCCGCTGACAACGGATGGTTAGCCCGAGTTCCTGTCCGAGCCGCGTCATTTCTAGTCCGATCTTCTCGAAGGTCTTGCCGCACCCCGAAGCATCGACGACCATCATCATATTGAAGTAGCCGCCGACGACCGTTTGGGAGATGTCGAGAATGTTGACCTTGTTTTTGGCGAGGTGGGAGGTCGTTTTGGCAATAATGCCCACGGTATCCTTGCCGACAACAGTTATGACGATTTTCTTCATAGCTCTTTACCTGTAGTAGTCGTAGTGCTTTTCGACGCGGGAGAGAGTCCACGCGACAACAAAGTTGAATAAATAGTAGAATACGCCCGCCGCAATCAAGGGTGCCATCGTCGTGTGGGCACTCGAAAGTTGCCGCGCAATCGTAAACATTTCCGTCACCGCAATGGTGAACGCGAGTGAGGTATCCTTCACGAGCGTAATCACCTCATTGCCCACGGCAGGAATGACGCGCTTGATGGTCTGTGGCAGAATAATACGAAAGAATGTCTGCACTGGCCCCAGCCCCAGAGCCTTCGCCGCCTCGCGCTGTCCAAAGTCAATGCTCAAGATTCCGCCGCGATAGATTTCCGCGAAATACGCGGCATAATTGAGCGAAAACGCGAGCACGGTCGCGAGTAAGCGCGGATACCGCGCGAGGGACGCGCCAAAGAGGATGTAGGGCGCAAAGTAAACGAAGAGAATCTGCAACATTAGCGGCGTGCCGCGCACAATCGAGATGTAGGCTTGGAAGACGGCGGAAACCACAGGATTCTTCGCCATGCGCCCAAACGCCACCACAAAGCCGAGCGGAAGCGAAACGAGTAGCGTCAAGAAGAAGATCTCGAGCGAAACGAAGAGTCCGCTCAGCAAATCCATAATCATATCCTTAAAGGCGAGCGCATTCTCTTGCGCCATCGCGGCATTTTCCGCGTCATTGACGCTACTCTTCGTAAAGATGAGGGACTTCTTTTCAATGCCATATTCCTCGGCGAGCTTCTCCATGGTGCCGTCCGTCGCGAGAATGGCGAGTTCCGCCTCAATCTCATCTCTAAGTGCCGTATTGCCGCGCTTGAAGCCAATGCCATACGTCTCGCTCATAACGACTTCATCAAGAAGGCGGAAGGCGTTGGGCTTATCCGCCATCTTCGCACGGGCGACACCCACATCGAGCGCCACAGCGTCCACGCCGCCCATTTCCAACTCTTGGACGGCTTGGTTATAGTTGGGCATAACGACCAGCTCTTTGAAGGTGTTGCCGAGAGATTCCTGCTCGCCGCCCGCCTTCAGTGCCTTCCATACGGGCGTATCAGTCTGCACACCGACGCGGTGGCCTTTGAGGTCCGTCAGCTTCTGAATCGCCGCGCCCACTTTCACCATCACGACTTGGGAATTATCGACATACGGACGCGACCAAGTGTAGGCATTCTCGCGACCCTGCATCGTGAAGCCATTCCAAATGCAGTCGATGGAGCCTGAATTAAGCTCGACATCCTTTGAGTCCCAGTTAATAGGGTTCGCCACAAATTGCCAGCCGCGGCGCTTGCAGATTTCGCGCGCCAAATCGAGGTCAAAGCCGCGATATTCCTCGCCTTCCTTGTAGCCGTAAGGCTTGAAGTCCGCGTCAAAGCCGACGACAAAGGTCCGTACGCCCGTTTTAGCGGGGGCTTCATTCGCCGCGCCGAAGGTGGCGAGCGCGAGAAGTGCCGCGCACGCGGCAGTTACGATTCGCTTCATTATTTGGCCACCTTTCCAAGGAAGAGTTTAAGGCGCTCGGACTTCGGGGCACCGAAGATTTCGGCGGGGGTGCCCTCCTCGGCAATCTTACCGCCTTCCAAGAAAAGGACGCGGGTGGCCACATCGCGGGCAAAGCGCATTTCGTGCGTGACGACCACCATCGTCATGCCGTGCTGGGCGAGGTCTTTCATTACATCCAAGACTTCGCCGACCATCTCGGGGTCAAGCGCGGAAGTCGGCTCATCAAAGAGCATCATCCGTGGCTCCATCGCCAAGGCACGCACAATGGCGACGCGCTGCTTTTGTCCGCCCGAGAGCTGTTGCGGATAGTTCCGTGCCTTATCCGAAAGCCCGACACGCGCCAAGAGCTCCATCGCCTTCTTCTCGGCTTCCGCACGCGAAATGCCGCGCACGAGCCGTGGCGCGAGCGTGATGTTATCAAGAATCGTCAAATGTGGGAAGAGGTTGAAGTGCTGGAACACCATCCCCATCTCAGAACGAATCAAGTTCTTCTGCTTTTCTGAGGCGGCCACAATATCCGCGCCCTTGAAAACAATCTTGCCGCCCGTCGGCTCATCGAGCAAGTTCATACAGCGGAGGAAAGTCGACTTGCCGCCGCCCGAGGGACCAATCATCACGACGACTTCGCCCGAACGGATTTCCGTCGAAAGTCCCTTTAGGACTTCCAGCTTGCCGAAGCTCTTGGTTAGATTCTCTATCTTTAATAGCGTTTCTGCCATATTTGTGTTCTCCGTTCTTGCTTACGAATCGTTATGCACGGGGTCCGCCCCCGTATTGCGCAAATGGTGTTCAAGGCGTCCCAGCAACCAAGTGAAGGTCAAAACAAGGACGAGGTAAATTGCCGCGACCGTCAAGTACGGCAAATAAACTGAGTAGGTCTGACTACGGATAATGTCCCCGCCTTTAGCAAGGTCAATAAGCGCGATGTAGCCGACGATGGAAGTATCCTTCATAAGGACGATAAACTCATTGCCGAGCGCAGGCAGAACATTCCGCACCGCCTGCGGCAAGACAATCTTCAGCATCGTGCGCCAATACGAGAGCCCCAAGGCGCGCCCCGCTTCCATTTGCCCGAGGTCAATGGACTCGATACCGGCACGGATAATTTCCGCCTGATACGCGCCCGAGTTCACGCCAAAGGCGAGAATAGCGATGAAGACCTTAGAATCGACGCTGCGCAAGATGATGTAGTAGGTAATGAGCAGTTGCACTACCATGGGCGTACCGCGAATAATCGCGAGATACACCTTCGCAATCGCATTCAGAAACCCAAAGTAGCCATACCTATCGTGCGAGGCACGGATGACGGCGACGAGAAAGCCGATGAAAAGTCCAAGCACAATCGCCGAGAGCGCAACTTCGAGGGTAACCCCGAGACCCTTAAGCAAATATTCGCCACGATAGGAACCGTCCGCCGAACGCTTCAAGAAGCAAAGATAGAAGTCATCCGCAATGGCGCGCCCCATCTGTTTGAGCGCGGCTGTAGCTTTATCGAATAGCGTCGGCTCTTCGGGTACGGCGGCTACCGTCGCGGCACTTGTGACCCCGCGTAGCGCGTCGCTCTCTTTTGTAAAGTCGTGAATCCACTTATTGAGGCGTCCATCCGCCTGTGCCGCGCCAATGACTTCATTGACGACGACCAAGAGATTGGTTTGGCTTTTCGCGACGGCTATGGCGTATTCTTCTTTGGAAATGAAGCGGGACATCCCGAGGCGGCTATCGTTCTTTACGCAGTCTCTCGCGGGGCTTAGGTCCGCAATGACAAAGGCGCACCGCCCTTCCAACATCGCGGCGCACGCGTCCTGAGCCGATTTGAAGCGCTCGGGCTCTTGTTTGAGCCGTGTACGCACGAAACTATCGCTCGTGGTACTTTCTTGTACACCGACCTTGCGTCCCGTGAGCTGGGCAAGACCAATATACGGCTCAGCCTTGCGATAAATGACGACGAGCCCTGTGCGAACATACGGAATCGAGAAGGCGACTTTCTGCTGACGCTCCTCGGTAATCGTAATGCTCGCCGCTGCGAGATCCGCCTTGCCAGACATTACGCTCGAGAGGACGGAATCAAAGTCGACATTCTCAACCTTGAGATTGCGTCCGAGCTTATCGGCTATAGCGCGGCAAAGTTCAATGTCGATGCCGACGATTTCTTGTCCGCGAACATATTCATACGGAGGAAATGTCGCCGTTGTCGCGAGTCGCAACTCGCCTGCCCCTTCCGCGGCACTGCCGAGGCTAAGCGCACAAAGTGCCGCGAAAACAAACTTCTTCACCAAATGTACTCTCACGCGACTTATTTATCTTTCAACTTGTTGCTCTCTTCGGTGAAGTCCTTGACCCACTTCGCGAGGCGTCCGTCAGCCTTAATCTCCGTGATAGTCTCATTGATGGACTTGAGCAGCTCGGGCTGTCCCTTGCGAATCGCAATCGCGTATTCCTCGGATGTAATGAAGTCCGAAATCGCCAAATCCGCCTCGCCCTTCACGCAGTTCTTGGCGGGGTCAATATCGGCAATCACGAAGTCGACGCGTCCACTCTTAAGTGCCGCGACCGCCTCGGCTGGGGACTTCGTGCGCTCAGGCTCCTGAAGGAGCTTCTCAAGAACGAAGGTCTCACTCGTCGTGCCGCCCTGCACGCCAATCTTCTTGCCCTTAAGCTGGTCAATGGCTTTAAACGGGGTCGCCTTCTTGTAGACAACCACAATGCCCGTCTTTACATACGGAATCGAGAAGTCCACATTGCGCTTGCGGTCTTCGTTAACCGTGATGCCCGCCGCCGCGAGGTCCGCCTTGCCTGAAATGACGGCAGGGATGACGGAATCGAAGTCCACCGTTTCGGCTTGGAAGTTCTTGCCGAGCTTCTGAGCAATCGCGCGGCAAATCTCAACATCAATGCCCGCAATCTCTTGTCCGCGCAAGAATTCATACGGAGGGAATGTCGCTTCCGTAATCATTTTTAGCGTATTATCGTCCTTCTTTGCACATCCGCAAATGCACAAAGCCAAAGTTGCCAGTAAAAGTAATTTCTTCATATGAACTCCATTTCTATCCGCAGTTCCCTGCGAAACGCGTATTATTATACCATATTTCGCGCCCCGTTGGTAGACTTTAGTGGTGGGACTGGGGAGAATCGAACTCCCAACCTACGGTTTAGGAAACCGTCGCT
>CAVCJC010000088.1:0-8214 GCA_963602475.1 Lachnospira hominis (ex Liu et al. 2021) | reverse complement strand
TGGGCTGAGATTGTGACGCGGTTGGCGCGGAAGATACGGCGACGCGCTTGGGGGCACTACGGGTTGGAGCTTTGGTGGTTGCGTTAATCGAACAAATGAGGAAGAGGAGGGCGCCGAAGAGGCGTCCGAGGGGAGAAGCGCGATGCCAGAGGTGGCGGAGCGTAGGCAAAGTGACGCGAGAGAGTGCGAGAACAATGAGCGCGGCAATTAGCACCACACCCACCCCGCCCGCAATTAGGACGACATATTCGCCAAATCCTCTCGCCAAGTTTATCATACCCAATATTATACCAAATCGGCGGTCATTGCGGGGGAATTATTTAACCACGGATTTTCACGGATTGTCACGGATGTGGGCTGGGTTTATATATCACGCAGAGACGCGGAAAGGAAGAGAATGCTCGGCATGAGAGGGCGAATGACTTTAAAGAGAGTAGATTATAAACTCCGAAGGGCAACAAAAGCTTCGCTAACGCTGCGCTGAAAGGCTTCGCAGGAATCGCCCAGACTTTTTGTCCATGGGGTCTGACCCCATGGCAAAAAAATATTGATAACTCCTTGCCATCCGTCTAATTTAACCGTGTAGAGTTGTAGATAGAGGTAAGGCGGGATCCATTCCGACCCATCACTATGTAGTCTTACAACTTGGGTTTATTCTTAAGTGCTACATCGAGCACTAATTCACCGCCTGCGACAATTTCTGATGTCTTAAGCCAGAGGCGGTCGAGGGGGCGTCCGTTGAGGCGCACGGATCGTATTTCTGTCTCGCCTGGCTGTGCGTTTGGACATTTGATAGTAAAAGTCTTACCATCCCCTACCTGCAATACACTCTTCTTAAAGAGCGGCGTGCAAAGATACCACTTGCCATCCCCAGGACAAAGCGGATGTAACCCAACTGCCGCGAGCACATACCACGCGCTCATCTGCCCGACATCCTCATTGCCACAAAGTCCGTAAGGTCCCACCCCATAAGCGACGCGGCGAATGCGGTCTACCCACAAGTTTAGACGTGAGGGGGTGTCCGAAAATGCCCAAAGAAAAGGCAGTGTATGACAAACTTCATTAGGATGGTTATATGCCGCGTTCCACCTAAAGTCGTCTGGAACTGCCGCGAAGAACTGCTCTAACTCTGCAGTGAACTTTGCCTTGCCACCCATAAGGCGCATAAGCCCCTCGACATCATGCGGCACAAACCATCCCTGTTGCCACGGATTGGACTCTGTACAGCCCTGATAGTACTTATCGCGTCCTTCCCAAGCAAGCCACTTGCCGTCAGCTGTATGTGTACGCATCCAGTTCACTTCCTTGCACCAACTATTCGTATACGCCTGAGCATAATTGAAATAGCGTTGCGCTATATCTTGGTCCCCCATAAGTTCCGCGAGCCGTCCGCATGCCCAATCCGCATAGGCGTATTCAAGGGACATCGAAAGTGACCCCGCCTTATAGCCCTTTTGACGGTCATTAGACTCCGTCTCAAGCGTCTCTTGGGCTAGGCGCAAGGCGAGAGAGGCGTCAAAAGTGCGAATGCCGCGCTCATAAGCCATCGCCATCACGGGAATAAGGGGCTGACCCACCATACACCCCGATTTGCAACCTAAGATATCCCAGCGCGGCAGAGTTGTCCGTTTGCCCGAAGTGACCGTCGCCATCATAGAATTAATCAAGTCAGAGACCACATCGGGGCGGATTAGCGTTAAGAGCGGCATTTCACTGCGAAAGACATCCCACCCCGAGAAGACGGTACGCTTCACATAACCGTCGCCAGGTCCCACATCCCGTGGATCAATCATTGCATGATAAAGAGCTGTCGCAAAAATAGTGCGCTCGGTGGGCGTACCCCCTTCCACTTCTATTGCGCCAAGTGCCTTTTGCCAAGCGGCATGTGCCGTAGCACGTGCGGAATCAAAGTCCCAGCCCTGAGGAGCGGGCGGAAGTTCCGCAAAGTCAAAGGCGACATGCAAAACAACCGCCTCATTTGCCGCGACAGGAAACTGCACACGCACCGTATGATTCGTCTCACCGCCCTTATGAGTTAGGTTAGTAAGTGGTTTTGAGCAAGTGCCGCGAAAGTAGAGGGTGTAGTCTACACCGCCACCCCCGCGTCCCCAACCTCCGTCTCGGTGGTCGCAGACTATCTCGCCTTCGAAAGTGTGGGTGCCCGTGACACGAAAAGTTTGCCGTCCGTGAGGTTTCGCCCGCGAGAGTTCCGCCACACGACGCGCAAGATCAATCGTAAACGCGCCTTCCCCGCCCTTCTCATAAGTAAAGCGGATAAGTCCTGCTCGTGCGGAGGCCGTTAGCTCCGCAACAACACCTGCATCTGGTAGGCGAACCCGATAATATCCCGCTTGCGCCACTTCTTCGTCATGCGAGAAGCGGCTTTTAGGAACATCCCCTGGCATGACTTGAAAGTTCCCGAACTCGCCATACCAGCCTACTCCGCTCATATGCAGAAAGCTAAAGCCCTCAATCGTCTTGTGCGAATAAGAGTAGCCCGAACCATTGTCACCGCCCGTAATTGTGTCTGGCGAGAGTTGAACCATCCCAAATGGCGTTGCCGCACCAGGGAAAGTCTTGCCAAAACCATGCGCCGCCTCATCGCCGCGCATCTCCATTTCGCCCTCAGGATATGTCACCGCGCCAATTATCGGGTCGACATAGTCCACGAGCGGACGATCCCCCGCCCAAAGGGAACTCGCCGCAACGGCACAAACTGCCGCGATGCGCCAAGAAAAGCAAGCTACTCTTTTCACATTCATACAATCATGGGAGAGCCCACATTGTCCTTCATAATGAAGTTCTTGCCATGTCCGCCCAAGTCAAGAATCATCTGCTTCATAAAGCCGACATGAAGCGTATTGCAAGTAATGACGGAATAATCAAGATTCTTAAGAATGTAGCCATACTCAGGCGTATACTCGCCCTCACCACGGTCATCACGCCCCGTCCGCGCGGCATTACCCGTCATTGCGAGTCCGCGACACCCGTCCAGTCGCACCTGACACGCCAAATCGCCCTCAGGCAAATGCTCAGGATGCCGTCCGCTACGACGAAACACATTGCCCGTAATCGTCAAGGCGCAAGTCTTAACCGCACAAATCGCAGGACCAAAGTTGCGATCAAAAGAGTTACCTGTCACATTCCAGTCATCACCGTCAACAAGGGAAAGCCCGTGCCCACCATTCCACTCTACACGGTTCGCCGTGAACATCACTGTCGCCCCGACATCCTCACAGCCAAAGCCATGCCCACCATTACGCGAGAATTGGTTGTCCGTCACAAAGCCATCCCAGCCGCGAATACGGAAGCCGTCCCCGCCATTCGCCATAAAGTGGCTGTGACGAACAATGAACAGCCAAATATGATTCAGATAAACACCGTGTCCCGAGAAGTTCATTACTTTAATGTCATCAAAGACAAAAGTGTCTTCCTTCGCGCTCACGCCGTCTTGATACTGCAAAATGCCATGGATAGGCTTAGCGGCATCGCGAATACCATTAAGGAGAAGCCCGCGTACACGCACACCATACGCCCCCGTGATGTTGAGTAGGCAAGTCGCGTTCGGGTCATCAAGTTCTAGAATTGCCCCCGACTTATGGGTGCGCCAAACCCAATTTGGGTCAGCGAGCAATGTGACATGCTCAGGCACCTTCAAGTCGTGACAGCGATAAGTCCCGGACGGAAACCACACTGTCCCTTGCACTGCTCCCGCCGCATCCAGTGCCTTCTGAATCGCGGCCGTGTCGGAAGTCTTACCATCGCCCTTCGCGCCAAATTCCTTCACATTGAAGCGCGAATCACTGCGCGCACCCGCCACAGCCTCCGCCCGCGCCTCAGCCGTGCTCGTCGTCAAGGCCGTCGCCGCGAGCCCCAGCCCCGCACCCAGCATAAAGTCACGCCGTGTCGTCTCTTTGCTCATACACTTCTCCTTCTGTGATTATTCAATCATCTCTATTATACCATATTTCTCGCCATCATAGGCGATTGTATCACTTATAATTGCCGCCTTCTCATCTAGTCCCCAAGAAGAACAGGCAACGCCAAATGCCGCGAACAGAGTTTTATGTCGCATGACACAAACCCTGTCGCGGCACATTTCATCTTATTTTGTGATGATGTAAACAGGGTCTCGCGTCAAGCGAAGCGTGAAGTTGCCATTCGCGTCAGGCTTGAGCATATGAGAAGAACCCATAACATTCATCACCTCAACAGGCTTCTCGCCCTGCCATGTGTAAGGCGTACCTTTCGCACCACGCTTAGCCGCCTTATCCCACATCATCCGCACCTTCGCGCCGTCTTCGCGGTTGAAGTCGAAACCGACCTGCGTCGAGCTAAGATTAGGCGAAACACCCGCATAGTGCGCCCGCTCCAAAACATGCGTCATTGCACAGTACGCCGTGAACGACGGATTCGCCGACGTGTCCTTCTTCAGAAGCGTGGACTCATTCAAACCCTCGTGACCCAACGCCTGACCCATATGCCAAATAATAGCGGAAACTCCCTCCGAAAGACCATACGCGAAAATACGCGGCATAAAGGAGGCGATATCGTGCGTATCGGTGCTGGGCGAATCGTAGCCGACTTCAGTGATGTAGAGCTTGCGGTCGCCAAGACCATACTTCTTCATAAGCCGCTTTGTATTGCGAACACCTTCCAAGAACTCTCCGTCTGGTGGCGGGGTGTGGTAAGCGTGAATAACCACATCGTCGATCCAATTCGTGCCGCCCTTCGCGAAGAACTCCTCCACGAGCTCGGGGCAGAACGAGTACGGACACGGTCCCAGAATCTTCGCGTTCGGCTGGACGCGCTTCACGCCCTTCCACGTCGCCTTCGTCGTCTCAACAAGAGATTCTACCGAGCCCATCCAACCCGCATAGGGCACAGGCTCATTCCAAATCTCAAAGTTATCGTAACCGCCGAACTGCTGATTCTGCTTTACGATGTACGAAACCCAGTCCGCATACTTCTCCATATCCGTCGGAGCCCAACGATAGCCCTGCGGCTCATCAAGGTGTCCATTCAACCACGGCGGCGTATAACAGAAGCAGAAGAACGAGTTATGGATATCCTTCGGCTGACGACGCAGGCAAGTCTCATCCGGCTTTTCTGGAAACTTCTCCGAGCCAGGTGCTACCGTGTCGCTACGGAAGATGTGCCGCGACCACTTCGCACCCATTGCCGCGAGAGGTCCACCCACCCACGAACCGAAGATGGAATCGGGATTCGGTCCTTCACAGCCAGGACGCGGACCACGCGCAATCGAATAGCCACGACGGAATTGCTGGAGCGGCTCGGCGCCATCCGTAATCACACCCGTCAACCACGCGAAGCCGTAGTCTTTCAGTTCCAACTTCAACGGAATGACCGCATTCGTCACACCTGCGGGAATCGTCGCCTCTCCAAGCATATTCGTCGCGCCGAAGAAGTCCACCGTCGCGAATGTTGCCTTTAAGTCCCTATCGGACGGCTTCTTCGCGGATAAAATAGCCGTTGCCTTGAACGGTGCATTCGTCCCAATACGCCAATACGCATCGGGCCATGCCTGAATCGTGGAAATGCGCATCCCTTCATACGGATCAGACTTGCGCGTGAACCCAATTTCATCAATATCGAAACTGGAAGCACACTTGCGACCACCACTCAACTGCAACTTAATATGATGCACCGCCGCGAGATTGCATTTCTTTCTATCCTGTGGAGCCTTAGGTCCTTCTTGGAACCAATTCAAGTGTTTAAGCGGGACCTTCACAATCTGCCACTCGCCAATGCGCGAAGGATCAACATTGTCCCCGCCACGCCAGAGCGCAACATCGTCCTCAAAAAGCACATACCACCACTCCATCGCACCCGCCGTCTGCAGACGGACACGGAATGTGAGTGCTTCGTAGTCCGCAAGGTTAATCTCCTTCGGCACAGGGAAGGTCAACTCCACACGCTCGCACATCTTGCTAATAGCGGGATCAAGGGCTCGCTCCATATCCATATGCAAACAGCGCATGCCCTCGCTCGCAATACCGTCGCGGATTTCGAGGTGATACCGCGCTTTGCCGTAGTAGTTTCTCTCCGAGAAATGCTTCTCTGCTGTCTCAAAGGACTCGAATAACAAATCAGGCTTTTCGAGCGCAGGGTTCACACCACAATGCGGCATAAAGCGGCTTTCCGCTCCAGCCGTCACAGGCGAGAGTTTGAGCTCCACGGGTTTCGGCGCGGCAGAAGCCACGCTCGCGAAAGAAATCGCCCCAGCGCAAAGTGCGCTAAAACGAACAAGTCTTTTCTTCTTTATCATTGGGTTCCTTTTAAGGTTTTAAAATTACTGTATCTCAAGAATGATGCGGAAGCCCGCCCATTGCTTACCTTCCCAGCCGTAAAAGTTCGCTTGAACGCTACCTGGACGACATTCTGTCCAATCATCCCTCCAAGCACCGCCCTTAATGAGCGCGAATCCGCCCGCAGAGCCACTGACAATCTCAACGGTCGAATCATACGCCCATGAAGAAACGGGATCCGTAATATCCGTCGTGCTCCAGACACGAAGGCTAGTGCCGTTCACGCCCATCTCACGACATGTCTCGCAAACATTGCCAAGCATATCGTAAAGACCATAACCATTCGGCAAATACGAGCCAACGCGCATCGTGCCATTATTCGTTGAGCAATTTGTCACATCGGGTGTTGTTGTCCCATCGATATAGCCGCCATTACCCTGCCAGCGACCGAGAAGCGAGAGATTCGCCCGAACAGCCGCAAGAAGCGTATCGTCCGACTTACCAGTACTAGGGTCTATACAAGTAAAGTAGGTATGTCCGTTATAGAACATTTCCTCAGTTCCGCCATGCGCCGCGAATTCCCACTGACATTCCGTCGGCAAGTCAAACGCCGCGCCAGTGAGAGTGCGCAATTTGCCGATGAAAGAATCTGTTTTCGGCTCAACGCCATTCGCAGGAGTCCAATAACTCGTGCCACTTGTCGAACTGCCACGAATAGCACCATAATAGACCGTCTCCACAGGACGAGTGGCGGAATAGTCAGAATTCTTAAACGACGAGGGATTATCCGAACGCAACTTCAGCCACTGCGCCTGCGTGACCTCGAAAACCCCCATATAGAAATCCTTCGTCAGCCACACTTTGTGCCGCGCTTCCCTGTTGCATGTGGATGTAAATTGCCATTTGTATTCATTGTCAAAACCACCTAATGTCGCCTCGACGCCGCCAGCAGGAATGCGCTTCATCACCATCTTCGTTGTGCGGTAGAGATCATTTGTGAGCCCGCCCTCGGGCAAATAACTCTCGTCGAGATAGTAGTTCATCGCGCCATCCTCAAGGTCGACAACGAGCACTTGCGGTGGCGTATTCGTCGCCCAAGCTGTTACACGGGCAGAGACAGCCTCTTTAAAAGCTCCTTGGTCGGGCCAACTTTTATGCGCCTGCCACTTGATTGTACGAACCCCATCCCCTGTCGTCGGTTGAATAAGTTTATTCACATCTCCCGACACACCTTGAACGAGAGAGCCGTCAAGCGGAACTCCATCCTTCAAAATCTCAAGTGTAATAATGCCTGGGGCATCCGAGAGACGATAGGTGACGGTCACGGCACGATGACCTGATTGGCTAATCGTCACATCACTCACCACGGGGAACTCAGCCCACGCGGCATTTACGAAACACACCGCTATCGCACAAAGTGCGAAATAGCCTAATTTCTTTATCATACTCTTCATCTCTTTGTCTCCTTTCTACTTAAGATTGCGGAATCTCAAGGATTATGCGGCAACCAGCATGTGATTTACCTTCCCATCCATAGATGTCTGATTCAGCGGCAGACGGAATACACTTATACCAAAGATCACTCCAAGCTCCGCCCTTAATCAATGCGGCGCCGCCTGTCTTAGAATAATCAGCGTCATCAAATGTTTGCGCATCATAGGCCTG
Source organism: Lachnospira hominis (ex Liu et al. 2021) (assembly GCA_963602475.1). Lineage (GTDB taxonomy): Bacteria > Verrucomicrobiota > Kiritimatiellia > RFP12 > UBA1067 > UBA1067. The sequence continues at coordinate 280 of CAVCJC010000088.1, read as the reverse complement.
CGAAGAAACTGGGTCAACATTGTCTGTTTCGCTCCATTCGCGCCGAGTGCTACCTGAGGATGTTGAATATATGCAAGTCTCACGACAGGTCTCTCGCACATTCCCGAGCATATCATAAAGCCCATAGGCATTCGGCAGATAGGAACCCACACGTGCCGAGCCATACTCTGTCGTGCAACTCAAATCGGGTGCTGTCGTTCCATTAACATAGCCGCCATTGCCTCGCCAGCGTCCGAGAAGCGACAAATTTGCCTCGGCTTCTGCCGTAACGGTCTCATCT
>CAVCJC010000087.1:0-8264 GCA_963602475.1 Lachnospira hominis (ex Liu et al. 2021) | reverse complement strand
CGGCAAGAGACCGCGCAGCGACGGGTCGGGCAAGCCCCCGCCTAAGCCGCCCACCTTCTTCTCTGTGCCTCCGTGCCTCTGTGTTAAAAAACAACCCGCGCCCAAATCCGTGCTAATCCGTGTAAATCCGTGGTTAAAAACCCCAATCCCCCCAAATCCTGTAATCCTGTTAATCCTGTCTAAACAGAATCAAGGGTTTACAATTCCACTGTTCGACTTCGACTCTCGACTTCGACTACTCCCATCCTCTTTCGAGTGAGACAAGCCGTGCAAATGGCAAAGTCGACTTTGCCATTTGCATAGATGCAGGGAAATATGCTATAATATTCACCGAAAGCGTGTGAAAGGAACAACTATGATACAACGCAAACTGGCAGAATACATCCGTAAGGTGGCTTCTTACTATCCGACGGTGACCCTTGTGGGACCTCGGCAAAGTGGCAAAACCACCTTGGCGAGGGAACTTTTCCCTAATCATAGATATTGCAATCTTGAGGCGGAAGATGTCCTTGCTATGGCTAAAGCGGACCCGCGCGCCTTCCTGCGGCAGGGCAAGGAAGATATGATTCTTGATGAAATTCAACGCTTCCCAGTGCTCCTTACTTACATCCAAGAGATGACGGACGCGAATAAGCGCAAGGGACAATTCATCTTGACGGGCTCGCACCAGCCTGAGTTGAACGCGGCAGTTTCGGAGTCTCTAGCTGGGCGCACAGGCATTTGCGAGTTGTTGCCGCTCTCGATTGAGGAGTTGCGCACGGCGGGTATTGCCGTTACAAAACGCGACTCTTTGCTCTGGGCAGGCTTTATGCCACGGCATTATGCGGATAAGATTGACCCCACTATTCTGTATCGAGACTACTTCTACACCTATGTGCAACGCGATGTGCGTAAGCTCATCAATGTTAAAGATCTCGATACTTTCATCACATTCGTTCGCCTCTTAGCGGGACGCGTCGGACAATTACTCAACAAGGAGTCCCTTGCGCGTGATGTGGGAGTCTCGGTTCCCACCCTCACAAATTGGCTCAATGTCTTGGAGGCTTCGTATGTCATCTATCGACTGAGACCCTATTACAAGAACTTCGGCAAGCGGCAAACGAAGTCCTCAAAAGTATACTTCACCGAAACAGGACTCGCCGCCTATTTGATTGGCATTCGGGACGCGGCACAACTTTATGCGCACCCGCTCGTTGGGAACCTCTTCGAGAATATGGTGGTTATCGAAGCCCTCAAGAATCGCCTCAATCGTGGCTTGGAGCCTGATTTGTGGTTCTATCGCAATGGGTCGGGCAGTATTGAGATGGATTTGCTTATTGAGGAAGGCGGCAGGTTATATCCGCGCGAAATCAAGAGTGCGACGACTTACGCGGAACGAATGAGCACTCATTTTGATGAAATCGTGTCGCTTTTCGGCAATGTGGAAAAGCCGCTCGTCGTTTATGCGGGCGAGACGCAGGAAGGAATCGCGGTGAATTTTGCCGATACAGGCCTCTGGTGTGTGCCTTAAAAAGGTGAAGAGACCCGAAAACAGCCCATTTCCGCACTCGGATTAAGATATATTATTTTTACGGCAAAAGCGACCAAAAACACCTCAAAATATAGTAAAATATTAGTGTCTCAAATGGGACGAAAGGAGTTCTTATGTTGAACGAGTCTATTAAACGCGGTCTTGTGTGCGTTTTAGCCTGTATTTTCGGGGCTTTCGCGCATGCAACGGACTATTTTGTCTCTACTTCGGGTGACGACAACGACGACGGTCTGACGGAAGGAACCGCCTTCGCAACCGTCGACAAGGCAATTACGACAGCAACGGAAGCTACAGATGTAATCTATGTCGCGAAAGGCACGTACACGACCTCAACGAAGAATGCGCCAGAAGTAAAATGTACGTTAGTTGGTATGGGCACAACACGCGATGAAGTCATTATCCAAGCGGGCGACACTTATCGGGCACTCAAGACATCATCAACCGCTTGTATAACAAACTTAACTATCGTGGGTAATACAGCAACTAAGACAGCAAATGGAGGAGCTGTCTATATGGTTGGCGGCACTATTGTTGACTGTGTGATTAAGGACGGCACATCCACAGGTGACGGCGGTAATATTTATTCCATAACTTCCCAGGTAACGATTCGTAATTGCGTGATTTCGGGCGGTACGACTAGTGGCGGACTAGGCGGCAATATTTATCTTCAAGTTAATGGCTCAGTTGTGGAAGATTGTCTTATTGAAAATGGCAAGATTGGCAATGTTTCTGGGAAATATGGAGTCAATGTGTATCTTACAGGAGCAACACGGTTGTCGCGTTGCCATTTAAAGGGTGGAACACACGGTTACACGGCAGATCAAAATGCTGCATCACTCATCGTTAATTACTCGTCAACAGCGATAGTTGAAGACTGTCTGATTGAAGGAAGTACTTGTGGGGGGCTTGTTCTCTCAGGAGGTAATTCTCAGCTTTATAATCTCACGATAGTGAATAATGTCGGAGCAGGAGTTTGGTCATGGAATTCTTCTCAGCTATTTTATAATACAATTATCTATGGCAATACCAAAGCAGACGGTTCAAACCGCGACTGGGCTGGCAACAAACCAGATTCATCTGGGGCATTTGTTAATTGTGTGGTTGGCGCAAATAGTGGTTTTACGGCAGGTTCATACCCTGGACTTATTTTACTAGATAACACAGATTGTTTTGTCGATTACGCGAATGGCGATTATCGTCCTGCAAAAGGTGGCGCATTAGTAGATGTTGGCATAGAAGATCCGCGTCGAAATGATGCAGGAGAGTCAGACCTCGCAGGGAATCCGCGTGCCGTTGGAAAGGTGGATATTGGCTGTTATGAATATCAACCCGATTCGTTTTATGCAACTTTCTATACGACATATGAAGGCGATGGTTATTCAACGGACGAAGTTACATTTGTAGCCGTCCCGCACGGGACGGAAGACCCCGTTACTTACAAATGGGACTTTGGTGATGAAACTGACCCTGTAGAAACAAGTGAAACCGAAGTAACCCATACTTATTCAGATGGTGGCGTTTATACGGTCACATTAACGGCAACATCTGGAAATGCGACCTTCACGCAAACACGGACAGGATATTTGGTCGTTTATGGAGGTGTTGTTTGGGTTAATTCGTCAGCAACACCGAAAATTCCGTATGCGACCGCAGAAACAGGGTTGACGACGCTTCCTGAAGCCCTTGCGATTTATGCGGGCAGAACGGGAGAAGTTCGCCTTGCTCCTGGCAAATATGAAGTAAGTGCACAGCAGACAATTACGAGTGCTATTAAAGTTTGTGGCACTGGCACAACACCAGATGATGTGGTGGTCTCAAATACAGCAACTGCGAGCAGTAGCGCTCAATATAGGCGCGTGTTTGAAATAAATAATGCAGGTGCGCGCGTTGAAAATCTGACGATGGCTGGCGGTCGCGTTTATAACCAATCTGGCGGAAATTTACGCCTAGTGAATGGTATGGTTACAAATTGTGTTATTCGTAATGGACAGATTACGATTATTAATGAAGGTGATAATAAAGGTGACGGCGGCGGTGGTGGTGTTGAATTGGCGGATGGTACTAGCATACTTACTCATTGTGTAGTTTCAAATAATGTTGTTGAGGGTACATCTTCTAATAGTGGGCTTGCTGGTGGAGGTGGTGTGCTTTTCGCATACAAGGCAAAAAATGCCAAATTGCTGAACTGCTTGATTGCCTATAATAGATATGAGCCTTCAAAAGAGAGTGCCGCTGGTGCGGCAGGAGTCCGCTATGGCGGCAGTAATGATAACTCGTTAATGGAGAACTGTACTGTAGTCTCAAATGTAGTTGTGGGAACGCTTGCCGATGATTCTGCAGGTCTCTACTGCACTTCTTGGTATACGCCTTTCAGAAACAATGTTGTCGCAGGAAATTACGAAACTGGCAAAGGTAAATGTACAAGCATACACTTCGGCTATGCTGAAAAAGGTTCTCTAAAAGTTTACAATCTTGCAGTTGGTGAGAGCCCAAGTGATACAACAACGACTTATTATGGCAACTCAATCACTCTTGGCGACATAAAGTCGATGTTCAAGGACTTCGAGGGTGGGGACTTTACGCCTGTGCCGGGGAGCGTGCTCGCGAATAAGGGTACGACCCCGAATTATGCGGCGGCAGTGGATCTTGCGGGTAACAAGCGCGTCTTTGGCAAGGCGATTGATATTGGTTGTTATGAAGTGCAACGCAATCCCGGCTTCTTGTTGATGATTCGTTAATACTTCGCAGAAAGGAACCTTCTCGTGTTCAATTTCCTCCTCGCGGCCGCGGCAATCACGGTCCTTCCGCTTGATAACTTTAAACCTGCCTATAGGGCGCGGGTGACCTTCGAGTCGCCGAATGTGGCTCATCTCGAATCGCCGAGTGCCGAGTGGGGGTCGGGACTTAAGTGGGAGCCGAGTCCAGCGGCGGACTTCTCGAATGCCCGCTATCTCGCGGTTGATGTGGAGAATCTCTCAAAAACACGCCAAGCGCGGCTGACGATGCATGTCTCGACTGGCGCGGCGGCGGGTGACTCTGCCGACCACGCGGTGGCTATCGCGAAAAAGGATCGCTCGGTGAATACGGGTATCGGACTCAACCCTGGCGAGAAGGGGACGATGCGTCTACTTCTGACGCACCCCGAAGTCTACGGAGCCCCCGCCAACGCACGCGGTCCGTATACGATTGACACGAAGCACATCACAAGCGTCCAGCTGATGCTGCAGTGGCCCTATGAAGATGAAGTAGAGGGGCTCGTCGATTTGCGCATCTCCAATCTGCGCCTCGAGGGCACGCCTGAGACGGAACGCTTTGTTCCGCCCGAGAAGTATTTGCCGTTCGTAGATAAGTACGGACAATTCAAGCACGCGGAATGGAAGGCGAAAGTCCACACTGACGAAGACCTTGTGAAGGACCTGGCGTGGGAAACTAAGCGCCTTAAGCCCGCTCCTAAGTCGTGGGATAAGTTTGGCGGCTGGAAAGACGGACCCCAACTCGAGGCGACGGGGAACTTCCGCACCGAGAAGGTGGACGGCAAGTGGTGGCTCGTCACGCCTGAGGGGCATCTGTTCTTTTCCGTCGGACTCGATGTGACGCGGACTATGACGGATGTCACGAACGGCGCGAAGCATCCCGATTGGTATGAGGGGGAAGTTCCGCCCGATGGCAAGATGCCGTTCACGGACTGGAACTTAGCGAAGAAGTTCGGCAAAGAAGATTATCAGATGGACTACTTCTCGTTCATCATTAAGCGCTTTAATTCGTGGGGACTTAATACGATTGGTAACTGGAGTGCGCCCGAGTTGATGAAGATGTCCAAGAAACCTTATGTGGCGTGCGTCCTCGAGCGTGCTCAGGGCGTCCGTAAGCACCCGAAGTTCCATATTTACGCGATGGACGATCCGTTCTTCGAGGAGCGAATGCGTTTTGCGATTCAGCAGAAGTTTGCGACGGACGAGACCCTTCAGCACGCGGCAAAAGATCCGATGTGCATTGGCTTCTTCATTGATAATGAGCTCCAATTCCAAAAGTGGATTCCAGCGGATGGCGAGGCCTATGTCGCGCCGTATATCGAGACCTACTTCCGTCTCTGCAAAGAGGAACTCGCGAAAGTCGCGCCGGGCAAGCTTTATCTCGGCTCACGCTTTGTGGGCTTTCGGCAAGCGGGTATTCTTTGGCGCACCGCCGCGAAATATTGCGATGTCATTACGGTGAACGCCTATGCGAACTCCGTCTTCAATCTCTCGGAAAAGATGTTTGGCAAGGGCGAAGAAAAGCCGCTTCTTGTAGGCGAGTTCCATTTTGGTGTCTATGATCGCGGCATGTTTAAGCCCGGTCTCGCCCCCGTCTGGAGTCAAAAAGAGCGCGCCCGTAGCTACACACGCTTTGTGGAAGGCTGCTTGCAACATCCGTTGATTGTGGGTTGCCACTGGTTCCAATACCGCGACCAGCCTTTGCTCGGACGCGGCGATGGCGAGGCCTATGAAATTGGCTTTGTGGATGTTGTGGACCGTCCGTATACGGAACTCTGCCGCGCCGCCCGCAAGATTGGCGAGACGATGTATGAGAAGCGTGCGAAGGGCGTTTGGTAAGTGTCGCGCGGCAAATCCTTTTTATGAACAAAATAGGCATTCTTTTGGCTGTGAGTGTGCTTGCCCTAGGTTCCGTCGCGGAAAACTTGCCTATCGCGGGCAATCCTACGCGGCTAATCGCGTATGACATGCGTGATCAGACGGATGACCACGATGAGCTTGTCTTTACCCGCGAGTGGCTACTTTCTACCATCGAGCAAGACTTCGCGATTACGGCGAATGTAATAGCCGTCGAGAATGTCCTAACAGGCTCTGGCGCGGCACTTTTGCGTCTCGCCCCCTTGCCCCACGCCCGCTCTAGCCAAGAACCCGATTTGTTAGTTACCCAAACCGAAACAGGACGCGTCTTCTCGGTGGTCTCGAATGGATACCCCTATGTCATTATTCCGTATGAGGGCGGCTCCCTCGGGCGTACCCGCGCCCTTCACGCGGCACAACGCAAGATTCGACCCTACAAAGAAGGGCGGGACGGACTCTTCCTTTCCAATACTTGGGGCGGCGGTTATCGCGATGAGCATATCAATGAGGTATTTCTGCTGAAGGAACTCGAATCTGCCGCGAAAATAGGTGTTGAGGTCGTCGAGATTGATGACGGATGGCAGAAGGGACGCAGTAAGAACTCCGTCCTTGCCAATGGCGGCGGGGTTTGGGATGGCTATTGGGCGACGGCTCCTGACTTTTGGACGCCCGACCCGACGCGCTTCCCGAATGGCTTTGCGCCTCTCCTTAGTGCCGCGAAGGCGAAAGGACTTCGGTTGGGGCTTTGGTACGGACCCGACTCCTCGCACGACGCGGCAAATTGGGCACGCGATGCGGAACACCTTCTTTCTTTCTTCAAGGATGGTATTGCCTACTTTAAGTTCGACACAATGAAGTCCACGAGCGCCCTCGCGCTTTCGCGGCAACGCCAACTTGTGGATACGCTTCGGGCACGCTCTAAGGGCGATATCGTCATTGACCTTGATGTAACTGCCGAGATTCGTCCGGGCTACTTCGGGATGATGGACGCGGGGACCATCTTCGTCGAGAATCGCTATCCGACGCGGCACCGCTATTGGCCGCATCATACGCTGCGTAATCTCTGGGCACTCTCTGAAGTCGTCGACCCAGTCCGTTTACGGATGGAACTCGCGAATCCCGATGCGGGCGCGGCACTTTACGCAGGCGACCCGCTGGCTCCGAGCCTGTATCGTATGGATACGCTCTTTGCGAGTGTAATGCTCTCGTCTCCGCTCGGATGGTTCGAGAACTCGGAGCTTTCCCCTAAGCGTGTCGCCGAGCTAGCGCCCATCGTGGAGACTTGGAAGCTCCATCGCGCGGCACTTCATACGGGCTGGACCTTCCCTGTGGGTGCAAAGCCCGATGGGGTCGCTTGGACAGGCTTCGTTACTTGCGCGGCAGATAAGGCGTCCGTTTATGTTTTGCTCTTTCGGGAGCTGAATAAAGACGCGAGCTATACGCTTGACCTTGCGCCCTACTTGCCCGACGGAGCGAAATTGGGTACCCCCACGCTCCTTGGCGGACGCGCCACCGCCCACCTCGACGGCAAGTCCTTGCGTGTCACCATCCCCACCCCCCTCGACTTCGCCTGGCTCCACCTCCCCTTGCGGTAAGACGACCCTTGCCCGCCGTTTAGACAGGATTAATAGGATTTGGACGCATATCGGAGCGGGCGGCTTTAGCCGTCCGTGTTTTTAACCACGGATTTACACGGATTTGCACGGATGAGGTCTTGTTTTATCACGCAGAGACGCAGAGAGGAAGAGAGCGCGTTTTAGTTCAAACGCTTGTGATTGCTAGCAAGAGAGTCTTCTAGAACGCGAAGCTGGCTTTTTTAGCAAAAAGCCGCTTCGCGCTCTAAGCTTTACTCTCTTCGACAGAATCAAATACGCTTGTTTCATACATTCTCTCTTTCTCTCTGCGGCTCTGCGTGATAAATAACCTGCGCCTCTGCGTGATATATAATCGCCGCGTCAAAACCTTTGCGTCCCCTTTGCGTCAAAACCTTCGCGAACTTTGCGTCAAAATACGGGGCGGAAGGGACTCCGCCCCCTACCAGTTTCCGTGCCTCTGCGTGAGGAACAAGCCCCATCCGTGACAATCCGTGTAAATCCGTGGTTAAAACACTTCCACCCCAACCC
>CAVCJC010000086.1:0-8557 GCA_963602475.1 Lachnospira hominis (ex Liu et al. 2021) | reverse complement strand
TCGGTGGCGAGGCGGGGGAGGACTTCAGAGTCTCCCGCGAGGAGGTTTACGGCCTCATCAAGGCGTTGCGCGGCACTTTGGCGTGCGGTGGGATCTGTCAGCCAAAGATTGAGCCAGTGGGCGGTAGCGTCCGCTGTGAAGTCTTCTTGCAAAAGTTCCGGCATTGGGGCTTCGCCTTTTGCGTCCGACTTCTCCCAGATAATATTGGCGAGTCCCACATGCTTAACCCCTGTAATGGCGTGGCGCAGGAACCAAGCGAGGAGGGGTTCGACTTTATAGACGAGTACGGTCGGACATCTCGCGAGGGCGGCTTCGAGGGTGGCTGTCCCTGAGGCGACTACGGCGCATTGGGCACGCTGGAGGAGCTCACGGGCTCCACCTTTCCGAATCTCAATGGCCAAATCTTTATGGGGGGACGCGGCACATAGACGCTCAATCGCGGCTTTTGCACGCGGATTTGCCGCTGGAATCACCACACGGACGCGGCACTTGAGTTTCGAGAGTGCTTCGAGAATAATGGGCATATGCCGCTCAATTTCGCCCATGCGACTACCTGGAAGTGCCGCGATGAGGTCCGTTTCGGTGGGGTAAGATGTCTTAAATGCCGCGACGAGGGGGTGTCCGACAAAAGTCGCGAAGCCTGGCTTAAAGAGTGCGGGTTCGAAAGGGAAGAAGCAACAGAGTTTGGTGAGCGCGGCTTCAATCTTTGGGATGCGTCCCTCTTTCCACGCCCAAACTTGGGGACATACCACATGGACAGCACGGATTCCGTGCTTTTTGGCATACGCGGCGAGTTTCAGGTTAAGCCCAGGATAGTCGATGGTACAGACGACATCCGGCTTCCATTCGCGAATGGCTCGCTCGAGTGTGCGTTTGACGCGAAGGAAGAAGAAAATCTTCTTAAGGACGGCGGAGAAGCCGAAAACGGCGAGGTCGCCTGTTGTGAAGCCGTAGGTATCGTATCCGCGAACTTCCGCATCTTTGAAGGCGGGGGTCTTTTTGAGAGCTTCGGCATAGAGCACGCCGCTCTCTTCGCCAGCCAAAAGGAGAACTTTCATGGTCTTAGGGGGGCAGGGGGTAAGCCCGAATCAACGCCGACGAGGGCGATATGATGTTTATTGGCGTAGGCAATAACGGCTTCGCGGTCAAGCAAAACGAGGCGTCCTGCTTGGAAGACGAGGGCGCTAATGCCAACTTTTTGCATAACTTTGAGCGTTTTTAATCCAATAACGGGAATATCGAATCGCATATCGTGTCCCTCCCGCGCGGCTTTATAGACAATCGCTCCTTTGCCACCGAGGCGACCGCCGCGCCGAATCGCGGCATTTGTTCCCTCGAAAGCTTCCACGGCGAGCACCATGCCACCTTTGACGACGACGGTTTGTCCGACATCGTGTAGGCCCATATCGTGGGCAACTTTTGCCGCGTGGGCGGCATCGGCACGCTCTTGGTCCGTGAGGTCACGCTGAGTGAGTGCTCCCACGCCCGGCATATTATTGTCGAGATACAGGCTCGCGGGGAGCACATTGGCTCCCGCCTCGGTCAGTTTCTCGATGAGCTTTCCAAAAATGGAGTGGGCATTTTTGGCGGGCAATTCGGCGAGCCACGCCTTGGTCGCCGCGTCAAATCTGCCGCGAAAGAGGGACATTGGACTGATTTGTCCCGCCAAAATTGCTCCGTCATAGCCACTTTGTCCAATCCAACGGATGCCTTTGGCGACCTGAGTCACCGCCTCCCAATGGACATGATCCGCCGCCGCGTAGGTGGCGCGTGCGGTAGAGCCTTTTACGGCAAGGACATCCACACAAGGAACGCCAGCCCGTTTCGCGCCCTCAACGAGGAGACGCGGATACGAGCCGGCGCCAGCTATGACAATCAGCCGCTTCACGAATTACTTGTAGAAGTTGCCGTAAGCGCGAATCTTCGCGTAGCGTGCTTCGACGAGATCTTCGACGGAAAGCTTGGTGAGCTCATCAAGCGCGGCAATGACAGCCTTCTTGACGGCGGCGCACGCCGCTTTCGGATTCTTCTGGGCTCCGCCCGCAGGTTCAGGGATGACCGCGTCGATTGCCCCGAGCTTTTCGAGGTCGTGAGCGGTAATCTTAAGTGCCGCGGCCGCTTCGGGGGCTTTTGCTCCGTCCCGCCAGAGGATGCCCGCGCAGCCCTCGGGGGAAATGACCGAGTAAACGGCATTTTCCATCATCAAAATCTTGTCGCCGACAGCAATGGCGAGGGCACCACCCGAACCACCTTCGCCTGTGACGACGACGACGACGGGGGTCTTGAGTTCGCTGAAGAACTCAAGGCTCTTGGCGATGGCTTCCGCCTGACCACGAGCTTCCGCCGTATCACCGGGATAGGCTCCAGGGGTGTCGACGAAAGTGACGATGGAGTTATGGAAGCGTTCCGCGAGCTTCGCCAGGCGCATCGCCTTGCGGTAGCCGTCTGGATTCGCCATACCGAAGTTGGCTTCCATATTCTCCTCGACGGTCGCGCCTTTGTGGTGACCGAGGATGAGAACCTTGCGGCTACCGAGGGTCGCGAAGCCCGCGATGAGACCGCGATCATCATTGACGAGGCGATCGCCGTGCAGTTCTTCGAAGTCCGAGCAGACATTAGCGATAAAGTCGCGCACATGAGGACGCTTCGGGTCGCGAGCGAGCTGGACGCATTCCCACGCCGTTTTCTTCGCCGGTGCTTTTGCCGCGCTAGGCTTCTTCGCGGGTACTTTCTTCACTGTTTTCTTCGTTGCCATATGAAATTACCTCCTTAGAATCCCCAATATTCGAGCATTTTCGCGAGAAAACGCTTCATATCCTTGCGTTCCACAATCTTATCGATGAAGCCGTGCTTCTCGAGGTACTCCGCGCTCTGGAAGTCGGCGGGGAGCTTCTGGTGGATTGTGTTCTCAATGACGCGGCGACCCGCAAAGCCAATGAGGGCACGCGGTTCGGTGACATTGATGTCGCCTAGCATCGCGTACGAAGCCGAGACACCACCCGTGGTGGGGTCCGTCAACACACTGATGTAGGGGAGACCCGCCGCTTTCAGGCGCGCAATCGCGGCAGATGTCTTCGCCATCTGCAAAAGCGAGAGAATGCCTTCGTGCATGCGCGCACCACCTGAGGCGGAAAAGAGAATCAGCGGACGGCGTTCCTTAATCGCCTGTTCGCAGGCGCGGGCAATGCGCTCGCCTGTGCCTGTGCCGAGTGAACCGCCCATAAATGAGAAGTCCATCACGCCGAGCATAACGGGGTGCTTCTCAAGGGTGCAAGTTCCGACGACGACGGACTCATTTTCGCCCGTCTTCTCGATGGTCGCTTTGACCTTGTCGGCATAAGCGCCGGTCGCGTCGTGGAACTTTAGGTGATCAGAGTAGCTCACCTCGCGGCAAACTTCCTTGAACGAACCCTCGTCCGCAATCTGGGCAATGCGTTGCCGCGCCGAGAGGCGTCCGTGGTAATTGCACTTCGGGCAAATGCCGTGATTCTCTTTCCACGCGTCCTTCGAGAAGTGACTCTTGCACTTCGGGCACACAGCCCAGAGAGCCTTCGCGGGCGGAATCTTTGGTTTATCTTTCTTAGCTTCGAACCAACTCATCGTATGTTCTCCTATTTAAAGATTATTCCCCTTAGCAGGGCATATAGAAAATGCGGTAAAGTGACGCGGGGCCGCCCACGGCCTTGAAAGTGTGCTTAACTACATTATTATAGTAAGCGGTATCACCCGCCGAAAGCGTGTGGGTCTGCTGTCCGTAAGTAAGTTCCACCGTGCCCGCGATGCAAATGAGGAGCTCTTCGCCCTCACTCGCCTGTAGTGTCTCGGAAGCGTCCGCCTCCAAATCGACGCGGTAGGGGTCCATACTACGGTCGGTCTTGCCGAGCGCGAGGGAGTGGTAGGTAACGCCGGGAAGGTCCACGACCGAGTCGTGAATCTTAACCGCGGCATTTTCCGCCACATGGGTGATGATGGGGTCGGGCAAGTACTGGTCGTCCGTGAAAGTCCCCACCCGCACGCCGAGGGCACGCGCCAAACGCGTCAGCACGCCCAGCGCAGGAATCACCTCGCCTTTTTCTACGGCATTGATGAACTTCTCATCCACGCCGCTCTTTTGCGTCAAATCATACACACTCATACCGAGCTTCTCTCGGTATGAGCGTATCCGTAAGCCAATTTTATCTTGTATAGCCATTCTATACCTCACAATATTTTCTATATTATACCATATTTTCGGGCTTTTGTGGGGAAAACCTCAATGTGGGAGCAAAAAAAAGATGTTGCAACATCTCGATTTGCCCCAAAAAAAGACATTGCAACATCTTTTTTCACCGTGGGTCTGGTGAAAACAGGTTGTTTTGGGGGCATGGATATGATATACTTATTGTCAGATATGAAGAAGAACGAGAGCGAAACGGGTGCCGTAGCGGACTGGAGCGCGGCACAATATCTGAAGTTCGAGCAGGTGCGCACGCAGCCTTCGCGCGACTTGGTTGCCCGCATTTCTACGGTGCCGCGCACTGTTTTGGATGTGGGCTGTGGACCTGGTAATAGCACGGCGGCTATCGCCGAACGCTTTCCCGAAGCCCAGATTACAGGAATTGATGCCTCGCCTGATATGCTCGAAAAGGCTCGCAAGGCGCATCCCGCCTTTACTTTTATTGAGAAAAGCCTCTCACCTGACTGCCGCGAACTGGAAGGAACCTATGACCTCATCTTCTCCAATGCCTGTTTGCAGTGGATTCCCGACCACAAAAGGCTAATTCCAGACCTTTGGAAGCATGTGAACCCTGGCGGAACTCTCGCCTTTCAGATTCCGTTAACGGACGCTATGCCGATTACACCTATATTAGAGGAGTTAAAGGCGACCTCTAATTGGGGGCGGTATTTGGAGTCCGTCCACGATTTGGGGACGCTTGGGCAGGACAATTATTTTGAGCTCACCCGTGGGCTTTCATCTGACTTCTCCCTTTGGCGGACGGACTACGCACAGCCTGTAGCAGGTATTTCGGGACTGGTGGAGTGGTATATGGGCTCACGGCTGCGTCCGTTTGTCGCGGCACTTCCTGAGGGGGAGCGTGCGGCGTTCCTTGCGGAAGTCGCCGCGCGCTTTGCCAAAATGTATACGCCTTTGCAAGATGGCACGGTTCTTATGTGGTTCCCCCGCCTCTTTGTGGTGGTCAAAAACGGCGGGTAGGCTAAAAAATTACCTTTTTGCAAATTTCCTATTGCATTCGCGTCCGAAATATGATACAATATTGGGCGAGTAAGCGGGAGTAGAGTCATATGACCGCTGACCGCTGAAAAAATTTTCATTCACATCATTTGTCTTCCCCTGTCCCCAGGTGTGTTTAATCACCGGGGACTTTTTTATGTCCTTAGGACGCGGCGGGGGCGCCCAAAATGCGTTCAAGTGAAAATAGTGCTTGCGTTTTCGCGTCCGATTTGGTATCATATATAGCCGTTAGCGTGGTCGGGAAAGAATCGGCGCGCGTGGCTGGGGCATGGGGCTCTAGCCAAAGGATGCGGACAAAGCCCCGGAGAAAGGGTACAAAGCCGCGAAGTAAGGAAAAGAAAAGATGCAGAAGAGCTATCATGCTCCGAATCCAGGCGACAAGCGCGCTTGGTATTTAGTGGACGCGAAGGGCGTGTCGTTGGGACGTCTCGCCGTCGTTGTCGCGAACAAACTCCGTGCGAAGGATTTGCCTACCTACGATCCTTCGGTTGATGCGGGTGCTTTCGTTGTCGTGGTGAACGCGGCGGAAGTCAAGCTCACGGGCAACAAGGAAGAGCAGAAGGAATATCAGCGCTACAGTGGCTACCGTGGCGGACTTAAGACCTTCACCGCGGCAGAAATGCGCGCGAAACATCCTGATCGCATGATTAAGGAAGCGGTCTGGGGCATGCTCCCGAAGAACAACATTGCGCGTAAGATGATGACGCGCCTGAAAGTCTTCGCGGGTGCTGAACACGAACACGCCGCCCAAAAGCCGGTCGAGATTAAGCTCTAAGCTAGAAGGAGATATTTCAAATGGCCACTAAGAAAGTCATTTCTGCGGGTACGGGTCGTCGTAAAACCGCTACTGCGCGTGTGAATCTCGTCGAAGGTAAGGGCGAGTGGATTGTTAATCGTGAGGCACTTGAGAAGTACATTCCTTCTGAAGCGCTCCGCGACTATTTGAAGCAGCCCGTGGCAATTTCGGGCTATGACCTCACCAAGGTCGATGTCGTTGTGTTCGTCAAGGGCGGCGGTGTCGCGGGTCAGGCGGGAGCTATCCGTCATGGTCTCGCGCGTGCCATCGCGGCGGCGGACGAAGCGACGCGTGCGGCTCTTAAGAAGGCTGGTTGCATGACGCGTGACAGCCGTATGAAAGAGCGTAAGAAACCCGGTCAGCCCGGTGCTCGCAAGCGCTTCCAGTTCTCGAAGCGTTAAGGCGTACAAGAGCGCGGCGGCGGCGGACGCTGCCGCGCTTCTTGCTTTGGGCTTTATATCTATATATATTTGCTATTTATTGGCAGGAAGAACGTTAAAATATGGCATTTGGTTTATTCAAGAAGATAGCGCAGGCTTTCACGGGTAAGAAGTCCGTCCCCGCGAAGTCTGGCAAGGGTGGCGCGAAAGGCAATAATCAGCCGCGCCGCAAAGATAAGAATGGCAAGGGACGCAAGGGCGGTAATTCGAACCGTCCAGGCGCGCCACGCAATGATCGCCGCGATCAAGGCGGACGCAAGGAGCGTTCGGGCGCGGGCAATAATGTATTTCAGCAACCGAGCCGCAAGGAGCGTCCCCGCCGCGAGATGTCGGGCAAGGGCGGACGGCGCGGCAATGACCGTCGCGCAATGCGCGGAGGCAATACGGCGGCGGGCGAGATGCGTCCAGGCGGCGTGATTAGCGAGAAGGAACGCGCCGCACGCGCGGCGGCACATGCCGCGTGGGATCCGAACTCTTTCGTCGTCGAGCCTATGGAAGGCAAGAAGCGCTTCCAGGACTTCAATCTGCCGACGGAAGTTCTCCATGGCGTCGCCGAATTGGGCTTTAAGTACTGTACTGACATCCAAGCCTTGAGCCTTGAGCAGGCTCTTGAGGGACGCAATATCGCGGGCAAGGCGCAGACGGGCTCGGGCAAAACAGCCGCGTTTCTCGTCGCCATTTTGACGCGGTACTTGCGCACGCCTGAGAATCGTGCGAAGAAGGGCGGAGTGCCGCGGGCGCTCGTCATTGCCCCCACACGCGAACTCGTTATCCAAATTTGCAAGGATGCGGACGCTATCGGCAAATATTGCGACTTGCGATCCCTCGCCGTTTATGGCGGTATGGACTACGATCGCCAGAAGCGCGAATTGCAGGATGCTCCCGTTGATTTGCTCGTGGCGACACCAGGACGCCTCTTGGACTTCGTTAAGACCCATGTGCTGGACCTCTCGTGCGTCGATACCCTCGTCATTGATGAAGCGGACCGTATGCTCGATATGGGCTTTATCCCAGATGTCCGCCGCATTATGAGCTTCTTGCCGCCTAAGGATAAGCGCACAACAATGCTCTATTCGGCGACATTGAACGATACGGTAATGAAGTTGGCACTCAATTGGATGAATGAGCCTTATAAGGCGGAAGTCGCGAGCGAGACGAACGCGACGGATACCGTCCGTCAGGTCGTGTATTGCATCCGTGCTAAGGATAAGTTCACCGTTCTCTTCAACCATATTGCGCTTCATCCTGAGGCACGGACAATTGTCTTCTGCAATCGCCGTTCGACGACGGAAGATGTGTATTCCTCGCTTCGTGTACGCGGCATTTCGGTGGAAATGCTCTCGGGCGATGTCAATCAGAATAAGCGCCTGAAGGTGCTGGACGCGTTCCGTGAGGGCGAGATTAAGGTCGTCGTGGCGACGGATGTTGCGGGGCGCGGCATTGACATTAAGGGACTTGAGTATGTAATTAACTTTGACTTCCCTTATGAAGCCGAGGACTATGTACACCGCATTGGGCGCACAGGCCGCGCGGGCTCAACGGGAATTGCCATTAGTTTCGCCGATGAAGACGAATCTTTCGCGATTCCAGAGATTGAGGAATATATCAAAGAGCCGCTTAAGTGCACTATGATTCAGGAAGGCGACCCCTTGCTGAAGCCCTTGCCGCCGCGTCATTCGCGTCCGGGCGAAGTGGATGATTCGGCACGCGCGGCAGTTGATGCCCGCGAAGCGGTGACGGAAGAAGAACTCGCCGCCGCTGCCGCCGTTACAGGCATCGTGAACGGCAATGCCCGCACGGGCAGTGGGGCAGCCGCGATTTTGAAGGAGGATGCACCGCAACGGGTGCTCCCCAAGTTCGAAAATGCGTTAGAGCCGCAGAAACCGCCGCGTGATGAACGCGAAATCTACTCCGAACCCATCGAGCAAAAAGCGAAGATTCAGGAGTGGCAGGTCTAAGTTAAACATACGGGACGCAGAAAACTGCGCCCCGCATATTTGTTTAGACAGGATTAACAGGATTGGTAGGGGGCGGAGTCCCTTCCGCCCCGTCTAAACGGCGGGCAAGGGACTGCCCGCCCTACCTCTT
>CAVCJC010000085.1:3315-8667 GCA_963602475.1 Lachnospira hominis (ex Liu et al. 2021) | reverse complement strand
GCAAGCCCCCGCCCAAGCCGCCCACCACATCTCTGTGCCTTCGTGCCTCTGTGCATCTTTGTTAAAAAACACCCGCGCCCGAATCCTGTAATCTTGTTAATTCTGTCTTAAAACGGGGTGTGGGCTTTTGCGGAGGGCGTGGCAGAGGCCGAGGAGATTGGCGAGGCAACTAATTACCATTGTGAGCCAATAGAGGACGATATTGGGCTGGAAGACTCTTACTAAAATATAGGCTGGAATCCAGACGAGGCACGAGGCGATGAGGAGTGACCGAAAGACGGACGCCGTTTTGCCGCACCCTCTGAGTGCCCCCTGCAGCGTGAGAACCACAAATTCGAGCGGAGCCTTAAGTGCCGCGATGAGTAGAAGGGGTGTGCTCGCGGCAAGTATCGCGGCATCCGTCGAGAAGAGCCGCACGAGTCCCTTGCCAAATGCGAAGAGTGTCCCCGCATAGACGGACGCGAGAAGCAATGTTAAGCCGATAGAAATGACGAGGAAGTGCCGCGCTTCATTCACTTTTCTTGCGCCGATACTGCGTCCAGTCAGAATCTCGAGGGCGGAAGAGAGCCCTTGCACCGCCGAATAGCCGACTCCGTTTAGCGCAAAGACGATGGTGGAGGCGGCGGCACTGGCGGTGTCGAGTTCCGCGATGAGGGCGGTGAACGCGAAAAATCCGCCAATTTCAAGGACGGTGCGAAGTCCGTTCGGGATGCCCAGCTCGAGAATCTCGAGGGTCTCGCGTGCGGTGAAGGAAGGCTTCCACGAGACAGATTTCTCGCGCAGGCTGGGGGTGCGCCAAAGTGCCGCGCCCAGGAGGATTACTGGCACGAGGTGGGCGAGGGTCTGGGCGATGCCCGCGCCAAGGAGTCCGCCAGGACCGAGGTAGCCCGCGATGAAGATGGGTGCGAGAGCGATATTGGTGATAAAGCCGAGGGTCGTTGTCGCGCCGACGAAGCGTGTTTTGCCTTGCCCCATGAAGAATCCGCCAAGAACTGACCCCAAGATGGTGAGCGCGGCATTTGGCATAAGGATGTCGAAGTAGCGGGCTTCTGCCGCGTAGACGGCGGGGGAGGCATTGAAAATGCCGAGGATAAGCCGCGCGAGGGGGCAGCCGAGCGCGAGAAGGGGCAGGGAGAAAATGGTGAGCCAAAGGGACTGGATAAACGCCGAGTAGGCGCGGGAACGATTGCCGGCTCCGTCATGCTGGGCGAAGACGGTGCCCGCATAGCCGAGTGTCGCATTAAAGAACGACATAAAGGTCACGGCGAGGAGTGAGCCTGGCAGTGACGCGTGAAGGGCGGTCGTGGAGTGCCGCGCCAGGAAGAATTGGGTTACGAAAGTATTTGCCGCGAAAGCGAATTGCGACAAAACGAGCGGATTCGCGGTTCGTAGCGTGATTTTAAGCGCGTCCCGCACAGCTTATTCCTCAATGGGTAATGGGACGGTGGGGAGTCCGAGCGAGCGCAGGGTTTTGTTGTGCTTCTCCCACGCTTCCATCACCTCGAGCGGATCTTTCTTGCGCAGCAGGTTGAACTTCGCATGGATGGAGTCCTGAATGCCTTTTTCGGTGCGGCAGCGCTCACAGCACAGGTCGATATAGTCGATAAACGTGCCGCCCGCCGCGAGATAGTCGCGCATTTCGGCTTTCATACCGTTAATCATGCGTTTCATCTTGCGGAGCTCTTCCGTATCATCTTTGGCGAGCGGAATGAACTTCGGGGAGATGGTGACGACGACATTCGAGGGGCAATCACAGACCACGCCTGGAATGGCGTGCCGCGCGAGGAAGGCATCGCCTGGATCCGCGAAAGTATCGCGCCAATCATTTGCCGCGAGGCGTTGAATAGTCGCCGCGTCGCCATAAAGTGCTGCGCGGATGGCTGTCGGCTCGGGGGTGGAGAAGTAATGAAGCGCCAAGAGTGCCGCGATGAGCGCGAGGGAAAGTACGACAATAGTCGTCCAGCGTTTCCACGCGAGCGGATTTTTGCCTACCACCTTGTAAGGCTTGATATTCGCCTTACGAAGTTGTGCGTAGGCATCATCGCGGCTCTTGGCGGTGATCCATCCGTCGAGATTCTCGTTTTTGCTAGACTGATAGTAGTAGTGATATTTCATCGCCTTTTATAGTTGTGCGGGGCGCAAGGGACTGCGCCCCCTACCTTGCACGGGGACGGACGGGTTTTTGTCCAGGCGCAATCTTGATGGGGCTGGAGGGGTCTTCGCTCTTCTGCGCCTTAATCTCCTCCCAAATCACCTTCTGATATTCGTTGGTCGGCGCGGGGGCGATGCCCTGCATACAAGCACTGCGGTAGGTCATGCGGGTACTCGGCTTCACTCCAATCTCGGGTAGGTGATTCATCAGCGCAGTCATCGTGTCGATTCCGTAGTTCTCGCCCACAATCTTATCGAGGTCGGCGGCGGACTGTGCGGACTGCAACGGCGAGTTCTTGAATTGCGATTTCGCGCCTGTGAAGACAATGGAAGAGACGCGCACAAATTCTTTCTTGAAGCGTGTCTTGAGCTTCGCGTCGTCCGCGCCTTCCTTGAGGGGGGCGATATTGACGATGCCCCAGCCATCCTCAATGGCGATGAGGGACATTGGAAGCGACGGATCTTCCACGAGATAAACGGCGGCAGGTGCCCCCACTTTCTCACGGACGCTTTTCGCGGTTTCGAGCGAGAAGGTTGCGTCCTCGACGGCGACATTCACATTACGTGCGAGGCGGCTGAGCATAGTCACATTCTCGTTGATGAGTTCGAGTGGGATGGTCTTTTGTGCGTTGAGGACGGCGATTTTGCCTGTGCCTGGGAACTCAATGAATCCGCCCGTATGTTTGCGCCGCGCTTCGGCGCGTGCCGCCTTTTGTTCGGGCGTGAGGGGTTGCTTCTTAGCGGCGGCTTCTTCCGCCGCGAATCCCGCGAGACAAAGTGCCGCGAGGCTGAGAGTGAATAGTAGTTTCTTCATAGTCTTTATTCTCCTTTATAAAGGGTTATTGTTCAAGGCTGATGCCGTAGCGCCTGAGGACGCGCTCAGGGATGACGGCGGGCTTAATGCCTTTTTCTTCCAATTGCTGATTGGCGCGCTCAAGGAAGTCCAGCGCGAGGTCGGGCTCTTCCTTGAGGATTTGCATCGCCTGAGAACGCACAAGGCTCCGTTCCTTATATGCCGCCTGCAATTCAGAGTGGTAGTAGGCGAGAAACTCCTGCGGGTCGCCGCCTTTCTCAAGGTACTTGCGCAACTCCTGCTTCGCGAAGTCCACTGTGCGCTTAGCGTCCGCCGCCTTTTCGGAGTCCGTCTCGTAGACGGCGTTCGTAATATTGAGAATATCTTCTATATGCACATAGTCGAAGTTGGAGATATTCGGGAGTGGCGG
Organism: Lachnospira hominis (ex Liu et al. 2021); assembly: GCA_963602475.1. Taxonomy (GTDB): domain Bacteria; phylum Verrucomicrobiota; class Kiritimatiellia; order RFP12; family UBA1067; genus UBA1067. Next base: position 5,293 of record CAVCJC010000085.1, on the reverse strand, counting down.
CGGCATCTCACCGACTTCCGTCGTGAAGATCCAGCCCATGACCTGCTCAAGTCCCGTACGGAAGACGCGGTTGGTGGAGCCTTCGGGGATGGGTGTCGCGGCAAGTTTCTTTTCCATCACCTCGAGTCGCTCATCGGGGGAGAGTCCCTGCATCTGTTGGCGAAGGGACGGCTCCTTCGCGGGCTTCGCTTTTGGGGCGACTGGTTCTTCTCGTGTGGGCGGCGGCGTGGGCTTCGCTTTCGGCTTCGGACGCGTCGCCGTGGGCTCTGGGGCGAGGGCGAGTTCGGGCTTCGGGACTATGAAATGCCACACGGCAATGGCGAGTCCAGCGGTGATGAGACCTGCCAAAACGCCGCGCCAAATGGTCGGACGCGGAGGCTCTTTCGGGGTCGCCTCCGTATGATTCTTACTATATGTAGTTTTCATACCTAAGATTTTACCACATTTTTGTCTTTCTGTGAAGGGGGTATTTTCAAAAAGTTGCATTTTCTTTGCTTTTACATATTTTGTAGGTTTTACATTTTCTGCTTACAGAAAACGCCGCGCTGGGAGGATTTGGGGCGGAATTGGGCTTAAAACGGCTATTTGGCACGCTTTCTGCTTTATGATTTGACTGAAGGATACTAGAGTACTATGCAAACTGAGCAGCATCAGCGGAGCCTCTACAGCTCCAACTATGAGCACGACGCGTGTGGCGTCGGGCTAGTGGCGAATTTGAACAATGTGCCGACGCGCGAAGTCGTGAAGGCGGGCTTGACCGTGTTGAAACGGCTCATGCACCGTGGCGCGACAGGCAATGACCCTGAGACAGGCGATGGCGCGGGTCTCCTCGTGCAGATTCCCGACGGCTTCTTCCGTAAGGTTATGACGAACTTGCCTGAGAAGGGCGGGTATGGTATCGCGATGGTGTTTGGCGCGGTCGGCGAAGAGAAGGTTCTTGAGGATGCCGTCGCGGCAAATGGTGCCACGGTGCTGGGTTGGCGCGAAGTCCCCGTCGTTCCCCAGGCGGTCGGGCCGGTCGCCCGTAGTGTTCTGCCGCGCATTCGCCAACTCTTTGTGACCGGTGCCGATGAACGCAAGCTCTATGTAATCCGCCGCGATATCGAAAAAACACTCAAAAGCGGCTATATCTGCTCTTTTTCCACGCGTACTATTGTATATAAGGGACTCCTCCTCGCCACACAAGTGGAGGCGTTCTATCCCGACCTCGCGGACGAAACATTCATTTCCGCCATTGCGCTCGTTCACCAACGCTATTCGACGAACACTTTCCCGACGTGGGAATTGGCGCACCCGTTCCGTATGCTCGCCCACAATGGTGAAATCAACACCCTCAAGGGCAACTTGAATGCACTGCGGGCACGCGAAAAGTCCCTCTTCTCGCCTCTCTTTGGCAAGGATATGAAGAAGATTCTGCCGCTCATTCGTGAGGGACAGAGTGACTCCGCGTCACTTGATAATATGTTCGAGCTTCTCGTGGCCTCTGGACGCGACCCCGCTCACGCTATGCTGATGTTGATGCCGCAGGCGTGGGGCGCGAAGTATCATATGGGGCAAGATGTGCGCGGCTTTTACGAATATCACTCGGCGTTGATGGAGCCGTGGGATGGTCCTGCCGCCGTCGCGTTTACGGATGGCATTTCGGCGGGCGCGGCACTTGACCGCAACGGACTTCGCCCCGCCCGCTGGACCTTGACGCGCGGCAACCTCTTTATTTTGGCCTCTGAGACGGGTGTCGTGGATATTCCGCCAGACCAAATCGTGCGCCACGGCAGGCTTCGTCCAGGCTCGATGGTGTATCTCGACCTCATCAACCACCGCATCCTCGACGATGCGGAAATCAAGACGCGCTATGCACGGCGGCGTCCGTACCGCCGTTGGGTGGAAGAGAACCGCATTGCTGTTCAAGGGCTTTTCACGGAAATTGTTCCGTCCTCCGTGCCGGGCGACCTCCTGCGTCGACAGCGTCTCTTCGGCT
>CAVCJC010000085.1:0-2479 GCA_963602475.1 Lachnospira hominis (ex Liu et al. 2021) | reverse complement strand
CCTTCGCGTGTCGGCGGACTCTCCCTCGCCGATATTGAGGCACGGATTCGTTCTCATAAGGCGAATGTCGAGGCGAAGGGCGATTTGCTCGATTGCGGCGGACTCTATCGCTACCGTAAAGAGGGCGAGGAACACCTCTGGACCCCGCAGACCGTTATCGCGTTCCGTAAGGCGGTGCGGACGGGTGATGCGAGCCAATTCGCGACCTATTCTGCCGCGATTGACGACCAGACGCGGCGTAGTTGCACCTTGCGCGGACTCTTCCGTTTCAAACCGACGAAGGCGATTCCGATTGAGGATGTGGAAGAGACCGAGTCCATTATGCGCCACTTCGTGGGCGGCGCGATGTCCCTTGGGTCTCTCTCTCCTGAGGCGCACGAGACAATTGCACGTGCTTTTAACTCGATTGGGTCGATGTCCAATTCAGGCGAGGGCGGACTCAACGAGGAGCGCCTCGGGACGGACGCCGATTGCGGCATTAAGCAAGTCGCGAGTGGACGCTTTGGTGTGACGATTGACTACCTGAGGCACGCGAAGGACTTGCAGATTAAGCTCGCTCAGGGCGCAAAGCCGGGCGAAGGCGGGCAGCTCCCTGCGCATAAGGTGAATGAGTTCGTCGGGAAGTTGCGCCATGCACGACCTGGCACGACCCTCATTTCGCCGCCGCCGCACCACGATATTTACTCGATTGAGGATTTGGCTCAGCTCATCTATGACCTTAAGTGTGCGAATCCTGCCGCGCGCGTTTCGGTGAAACTCGTTTCCGAGGCGGGTGTCGGCACAATCGCGGCAGGTGTCGCGAAGGCTCACGCCGATGTGGTGCTCGTTTCGGGCTATGATGGCGGTACGGGTGCCGCGCCGCTTACCTCGATGAAGCACGCGGGGCTTCCGTGGGAATTGGGTCTCGCCGAGACCCAGCAGACCCTCGTGAAGAACAACTTGCGCGGACGCGTCAAGGTTCAAGTAGACGGACAAATCAAGACGGGACGCGATGTGGTTATTGGTGCGCTCCTCGGTGCGGAAGAGTTTGGCTTTGGTACGACCTTGCTCGTGGCACTCGGGTGCATTCAAGATCGCCGTTGCCACTGCAATACCTGCCCCGTCGGGATTGCGACTCAGGAAGAGTGCCTGAGGAAGCATTTCGCGGGCAAGCCTGAGCATATTGTTAACTTTCTGCGGCTCCTCGCCGAAGAAACCCGTGCTCATCTCGCGGCACTTGGGCTTCACTCCCTCGAGGAAGCAGTCGGGCGTACGGACCTCCTCGACATCAATGACGCGCTTGCTCAGGCGCACGGATTCGACTTCTCGAAGCTTTTCGCGGCAGAAGAGGGTGAAGCGCGGCGCTTTACGCCAGGCGCGAACCCCTATGTCTTTGATGACTATGACCGCCACGAGCTTCTGAACGCGATTGACTTTAAGGCGTTGCCCCAGAAGAGCGTCCGTCTTGAGCGCGAAATCAAGAACACCCAGCGCACGATTGGTACGGAACTCTCGGGCGAAGTCGCGGAACGCTTTGGCGAGAAGGGGCTGCCTGAAGACTCGATTCGCGTCCTCTTTAGGGGTGTCGCGGGGCAGTCGTTTGGTGCATTTTTGGCGCCGGGCATTACCTTCGAGTTGGATGGTGAGGCGAATGACTTCGTCGGCAAGGGCATCTCGGGCGGCACAATTGTGGTGCGTCCCGCTGTGCACCCCTCGATGTACGCGGCACTTGGGTTTAAGCCTGAAGAAAATGTGATTGCGGGCAATGTAATCGCTTACGGAGGCACTTCCGGCAAGATTTTCCTGAATGGACAGGCGGGCGAGCGCTTCGCCATCCGTAATTCGGGCGTTACGCTGGTGACGGAAGGTGTGGGCGATCACGGCTGCGAGTATATGACGGGCGGCAAGGTGGTCATCTTGGGCGCGACGGGCGTCAACTTTGGTGCGGGCATGACGGGCGGTGTTGCCTATGTGCTCGATGAGGCGGGCGACTTCGATTTGAGGTGCAACCTCGACTCCATCGACCTCGCGACCGTCGAGGCGGGGTCGGAAGCCGAAACCGAGCTTCTCGACCTCATCAAGGAGCATATCGAACGGACCGCATCCCCACTCGCCAAACGTATTCTGGATGATTGGGCGACTTACCGTCCGCGCTTTGTCAAAGTCGTGCCCGTGAAGGAGAACTAATATGGAACGTATTCACGATATTTACCGTTGTGCCGCCGAACGCAAGCATGACTTCAAGGAAGTCGAGCGTAGTTTCACACTCGAGGACTTGAAGCCGCAACTCAAGCGGTGTCAGAATTGTGGTGTGCCGTTTTGCCACGGCGCGGGGTGTCCCTTGGGGAACCTCGTCCCAGACCAGAACCGCGCCGTTTCTCGCGGCGATTTGCACCGCGCCTACGAACTTCTGAGTAAGAATAGCGACTTCCCAGAGTTCACCTCGCGCATTTGCCCCGCGCTTTGCGAATCGTGCTGTGTGCGCGATCTCGATGAAGAG
>CAVCJC010000084.1:0-8755 GCA_963602475.1 Lachnospira hominis (ex Liu et al. 2021) | reverse complement strand
ATCAGGGCGGGTTAGCACGGTTGCCGCCCGCCGTGCCGCATGTTGTAAGGCAGAAAGGGAGGAGAGGTAAAGTCGAAGGTAAGAGTCGAAGTCGAACAGTGGTGCCGCTTCGCGGCGATTTAGGTCAAGGTTCAAGGTCAAGGTCTACAATGGAATTGTTAGATTTTTGGTTGCGCGGCGGCCAAGGGACTGGCCGCCCTACCAAGCCCCAGCTAGAACATCTACCCCGCTCAGCTAGATTTGAAGAATTGGGGGGAGGAATTGTACATCTCGTGTAAAACGCGCCTCTCAACCTTACAGGATTAGGGCGATTTTCTCGACATACGCGGCTTAGAAGCGCGGCAAATTGGCGTTGGCACGCTTTCTGCTAATACATTTTATGTCTAGCGCCGCCATGGTGGAGGCGCGAAAGCAAGAAAGGATAACTAGCATGAGCGTGTGTGCGCGTCTAGCAGCGATGAAGAAGGTGGCAGATTTGAAGGCGACAGCGCCTTCTGCCCCTGTTGAGATTAACGATGACATGAAGGACATCGGCTATGCGGAAGATGTCTTCACGAAAGAGACGATGCAGAAGTATCTTTCGAAGGAGACCTGCAAGAAGTTGATGGCTACAATTGACGGAGGTCAGCCGCTGGATCCTTCCATTGCGGGCGAAGTTGCTCACGCGATGCGCCATTGGGCGATGGACCGTGGTGCGACTCACTATACGCACTGGTTCCTTCCGCTCACGGGTTCCACCGCTGAGAAGCACGATGCGTTTCTTGAGATTATGGATGGCAAGCCCGTGCAGGCGTTCTCCGGCAAGAACTTGATTGTGGGTGAGCCGGATGCCTCGAGCTTCCCTTCGGGCGGCATTCGTTCCACTTTCGAAGCGCGGGGCTACACGGCGTGGGATCCGACCTCACCAGCCTTCATTAAGCGTCATGGCAATGGTGCGACACTCTGCATTCCGACGGCGTTCTGTGCGTATACGGGCGAGGCGCTCGACCAGAAGACTCCGCTTTTGCGTTCGATGCAGTATTTGAGCGCGGCAACGAAGCGTTTGATGAAGTGCTTTGGTAAGGAAGAAGAGAAGGTCACGATTACCCTCGGGCCTGAACAGGAATACTTCCTTATTGATAAGGCCTATTATCTCGCGCGTCCTGACCTCGTGATGACGGGACGGACCCTCTTCGGGGCGCCTTCCGCCAAGCATCAGCAGCTCGAAGACCACTACTTTGGTTCGATTCGCAACCGCATTCTGAACTTCATGAATGAGGTTGAGACGGAACTTTGGAAGCTCGGCATTCCCGCGAAAACGCGGCACAATGAGGTCGCGCCCGCGCAGTTCGAGCTCGCGCCGATGTTTGAGGAACTGAACCTCAGCTGTGACCATAACATGCTGATTATGGAAGTTCTGCGTCAGGTCGCCGACCGCAATGGTTTTGTCTGCCTCCTCCATGAGAAACCGTTCGCGGGCATCAATGGTTCGGGCAAGCACAATAACTGGTCCGTCGCCTATGGCAAGACTAACTTGCTCAATCCCGGCACTGACCCGCATCAGAACGCCATCTTCTTGACGACCCTCTGCGCGGTCATTGAGGCGGTTGATAAGCATGCGGACCTCGTGCGTGCCTCTGTCGCGACGGCGGGCAACGACCACCGTTTGGGTGCGAACGAAGCGCCGCCGGCGGTTATTTCGATTTATCTCGGCGACCAGCTCGCGGATGTCATTGCACAGCTCGAGAATGGTGAGCCGAAGCACTCGAAGCACGCGGGGCAGATGCGCATTGGTGTCGATACGCTGCCTGTCCTCCCGAAGGATGCGACGGACCGTAACCGTACTTCGCCGTTCGCGTTCACGGGCAACAAGTTTGAGTTCCGTGCGCCGGGTTCTTCCGCGAGCTGCTCGGGACCGAATGTCATCCTCAACACGATTGTGGGCGAGGCGATGAACCGCATTGCGGGCGAACTCGAGAAGGCGGGTGTCTGCGGCAAGGTTGAGCCTGGCAAGCATTCGCCTGAGTTCCACTCGGCGTTGCAGAAGATTCTGCAGGCGATTGTGAAGGCGCATAAGCGCATCCTCTTCAATGGCGACGGCTATAAGTCTGATTGGCTTACTGAGGCGGCGAAGCGTGGGCTACCGAATGCCGCGACGACCCCCGAGGCGCTCAAGGCATTTGCGCTCAAGGAGAATGTCGAGATGTTCGAGAAGGCGGGTGTCTTCAGTGCACGCGAACTCGCGTCCCGCGAAGAAATCGCGAGCGAGGAATATGTGCAGAAGATCATCATCGAAGGCAACTGCGCTCTCGATATCGCGCGTACCCTCATTGCTCCTGCCGCGAAGGCGGAGTACCTCGAGACGCTCAAGGCGTGCGCCAAGGCGGATAAGTGTTCCGTCGCGGCGGGTACGAGCGCATTGCGCGACTCGGTCATCCGTCTCGGTGTGGGCTTGGACGCCATCAAGACGCAGTGCACGGATCTCGAGGACGCCGTCGAGAAGAAGGATACGACCGCGATTCTGACCGCGATGGTAGCCTTGCGCACGACCGTCGATAATCTCGAGAAGATCGTGGCGGACGATAAGTGGCCCTTGCCGAAGTACCGGGAGATGCTCTTCCTGTACTAATTCGGAAAGGTCACACAGAAATGTCCGATTCGATTAAACACGAATGCGCGGTTACGCTCCTCCGATTGCGGAGGGGCGCCGCGTTTTATCGCGAGACCTTTAATGCCGCCGATTATGGTGGCACCAAGCTCTCGCTACTTCTTGAGAAGCAGCATAATCGCGGACAGGATGGCGCGGGTGCCGCGGCACTTTCACTCAATCCTACCGTTGGTTCACCCGCTTACCAAATTATGAAGTCCGCATCGGCAACCCCGCTTGCGGATTTGTTGTCCCTTATAGGTAAACGCCGCGCGACGGATGAGACACTCTTTCTCGGGCACCTGCGCTACGCGACATATGGGAAGGGCGATGAGAGCTTTTGCCATCCGTTTGTACACAAAGCGACACGGCTGAAACGGACCCTCTTTTTAGCGGGCAACTTCAATTTGACGAATACGAAGGAACTTTTTGAGGCTTATGTGGCGCTTGGCAAGTTCCCTGAATCGCAGGCGGACGGCTATCTTATTTGTGAATGGCTCGCCTCGGAAATGTTGCGGGTCGAAATGCTCGGTGTTGAAGATCGCGGCGAAGTGCTGATTGCCGCGCTAAAGTCCCTTTTGCCGCGCTTGGACGGAGCTTTTACGCTCTGTGGTATGACGGGCGACGGATGGAGCTTTGCTGTTAGAGACGCGCATGGAATTCGTCCCGGCTATTACTATGTGGACGATAATGTGGCGGTCGCGGCCTCTGAGAGACCTGCCATTCAGGCGGCATTTGACTGTCCGACCGAAGTCGTGAAGGAACTTGTGCCGGGCGAGGCGATGATTGTTTCGCCTGAGGGAGTCGTTTCATTTGAGAAGATTCTCGAGCCTGCCGAAAAGCGCAGTTGCGTCTTTGAGCGCATTTACTTCTCGCGTGCCAATGACGCGGAAATTCATAAAGAGCGCAAGCAACTCGGGACGGAACTCGCTCTGCCGCTCTTGAAGACGATTAATTACGACTTTGAGCATACTTTCTTTAGCTACATCCCCAATTCGGCGCAGGTGGCGTTTCACGGACTCCTTTCCGCCTTGTGGACAGAAGGGCTTGCCGAGGGACGCGAGGTGCGGTTTGGGCAAATCGCGGTAAAGGACGCGAAGTTCCGTACTTTCATTGCCGATGCGGCGGCGCGGCGTGAGTTTTATAAGCATGTTTATGATGTCACCTATGGCTTGGTGAAACCGGGCGTGGATACGCTCGTTGTGCTGGATGACTCAATTGTGCGCGGCAATACGATGCGCAACGCGATTTTGCCGATGCTCGACCGACTCGGACCCAAGCGCATTGTGGTCGCGTCTTCCGCGCCGCCCATTTGCTTCCCTGACTGTTACGGAATTGATATGTCCACGCTTGGGGAACTCGTCGCGTTCCGTGCGCTCGTCAATCTCGTGGGGGCGGAAAACCTGAAGCCCGAGAGCGATTTGCGTGAACTTTATGCCAAATTCTCGCTTGAGGAGCTTTCGGCGGAAATTGCGCGGCTTTTGACACCCGAGGGAATGAAGGCGAAAGTCGATGTCGTCTTTCAGACGAACGAAGCCTTGCGCCGCGCTTGCCCAACATCCACGGGAGACTGGTATTTCACAGGGAATTATCCGACTCAGGGCGGATTTCGCGTCCTGAAGCGGTCTTTAGCCAATTATCTCGCCAAACGCGAAGGGCGTTCGTACTAAGCGCGTGGTTTTGCCTATGCGTGGGGGCGAAAATATGGTATAATATTCCCTGTTATGTGGAACTATTCAGATAAAGTGCTTGACCACTTTCGCAATCCGCGAAATGTGGGTAAGCTAGAGAATCCCGACGGCACGGCGACGGTCGGGTCGCTCGCGTGCGGGGACGCTTTGCAATTTCAATTCAAACTCGACGAGAACGGACGCATCAAAGAGGCGAAGTTTCAGACTTTTGGGTGCGCGAGCGCTATCGCGTCCAGTTCGGCGCTGACCGAGATGGTCATTGGCAAGACGCTTGAAGAGGCGAAAAAGATTACGAATAAAGACATTGCCGACTACCTCGGGGGGCTGCCGCCGCAGAAAATGCACTGCTCGGTCATGGGGCGCGAGGCTATGGAAGCGGCGATTAAGAACTATGAGACGGGCAAGAATACGGACCGCAATCTCGAGGATTCCGTCCTTTGCACGTGTTACAATGTGAGCGAGAACGAAGTTCGCCGCGTTATTACGGAAAATGGACTTACCACCGTCGAGGAAGTGACGAATTACACAAAGGCGGGCGGCGGCTGTGGTCGCTGTAAGGGGCAGATTCAAGCAATTCTAGACGAAATAAATGGGGCGGCGAAGTGAAGATTGGTTTTGATAATGAGAAGTACCTGCGCGAACAGTCCGCAGAGATCCGTAAGCGCGCCGAGCAATATGATAAGCTCTATTTGGAGTTTGGCGGCAAGTTGATGAACGACAATCACGCCGCGCGATGCTTGCCGGGTTATGATTCGAATGTGAAGTTGCGCCTTCTGCAGAGCCTCGGCGACCAGGCGGAGCTCGTCCTTTGCATTTATGCGGGTGATATCGAGTCCAAGAAGAAGCGTGCGGACTATGGTACGACCTACGAAGAAGAGACGCTCAAGTTAATCGCCGCGATGAAGGAGTATGGGGTTTCCGTTCGCGGCGTTGTTATTACCCGTTTTGATGGACACCCCACCGCGCGTGACTTTGCGAAGACGCTTGAAGATGCGGGGGTTAATGTCTTTTATCACTATCCGATTAAAGGCTATCCGAATGACCTCGACACGATTGTGAGCGACTCGGGGTATGGACGCAATGACTATATTCCAACTGAGAAGCCGATTGTGGTTGTTACGGGACCAGGTCCAGGCTCGGGCAAGTTCGCGACTTGCCTGACGATGCTCTATCACGAGGTGAAGCGCGGATGCCGCGCCGGGTATGCGAAGTTTGAGACTTTCCCTGTTTGGGACTTGCCGCTGATGCATCCGTTAAATGTCGCGTATGAAGCGGCGACTCTCGAGCTCAAGGATGAGAACCAGATTGACCCGCACCACTTCCTCGCCTATGGGGAAATCCGCGTCAATTACAACCGCGATGTAGAGGCGTATCCGATTCTGCGGGAGATTTGGGAACGGATGATGAAGGCTCCGTGCCCCTACAAGAGTCCGACCGATATGGGCGTTAACCGTCTTTCTCGCGGCATCGTGAATGATGTCGTCGTGCGGGCGGCGAGCCGTGAGGAGTGCGAGCGGCGATATGAGCGCGTGAAGGCGGACTTCGATGCGGGCAAAGCCGATATGGGCATGCTCGCGCGGGCTCTGACCGTGATGGCAAAAGCCGATTAACTTATGCCCGCAAATATGGTATAATATTAGACACCGATTTCAACAAAGGATAATTCACAATGAATGATGACTTCATGGTATTCTCGGGCACGGCAAACTTGCCGCTTGCCGAAAAGGTTGCGTCCTATTTAGGCAAGCCGCTTAATAAGATTGATATTAAGCACTTTCCAGATGGCGAAACGTTCTGCCAAGTAATGGAAGGCGTGCGCGGACGCGATGTCTTCGTGATTCAGTCGGGTTCGCCCGTGCCGAATGAGGCGTATATGGAGCTCTTCATTATTATGGACGCTCTCAAGCGTGGTTCTGCCGCGCGCATTACGGCGGTGCTCCCCTATTATGGCTATGCGCGCCAAGACCGCAAAGATCAGCCGCGTGTGCCGATTACAGCGCGTCTTATCGCGAACTTGTTGACGGCGGCGGGCGCGGACCGCGTCCTTACCCTCGACCTTCACGCGAATCAGATTCAGGGCTTCTTCAATATTCCTCTCGACCAGCTTCACGCTGAGCCCGTCATTCTGAAGTACATTCGTGATATGCACTTCCAAAAGCCGATTGTCGTCTCGCCCGATACAGGCGGGGCTAAGACAGCGTATAGCTACAGCCGCAAGCTCAAGACGGGGCTCGCCATTGTCGCGAAACAGCGTACGGGCGATTCGACTGTGGATGCCTTCAGCGTCGTCGGCGATGTGAAGGACTGCGATGTCATTATGATTGACGATATGACGGCGACAGGCGGAACACTTTCCGCCGCCGCGAAGATGTGCCGCGATTCGGGTGCCCGTAGCGTCCACGCTTTCGTCTCGCACTTCCCGCTGACAGCGAAGGGCGAAGAGCGCCTTATGAAAGAGACTCAGCTTGATGAACTCGTTGTGACGGATACTATTCCGCTTCGCAAGGGCTTTGACCCCGCGAAGTTGCCGTTTAAGCTCACTCAGCTCTCGGTTGCCCCGCTCATTGGTGAGGCGATTAAGCGCATTCACGGCAACGAGTCCATTAACGACCTCTTCAACCACGAATAACCTCGTGCCCGCAATGAAAATCGTTGTGGGACTTGGCAATCCTGGCGCACAATACGCCAATACGCCGCACTCGATTGGTTTCGAGGCGGCGGATTCTATTGTCCGTGAGATGGGGGTGGACTGGGAGTTTAAGAAGGCGGAAAATGCGCTTCTCGCACGCGGCACTTGGCAAGGCGAGCGCGTCCTTCTCATTAAGCCTCAGACCTTTATGAATCTCTCGGGACAAGCTGTCGCTCCGCTTGTTAAGTATGCGAATGCTACGGCGGCGGATCTCGTTGTCATTCAGGACGATATTGATTTGCCCGTCGGGAAGTTGCGCATAAAGAAGGGCGGTTCGTGTGGCGGACATAATGGCGTACGCAATATTATCGAACGGCTGGGAACGAGCGACTTCGTGCGCATAAAGATTGGTGTCGGCAAAGATAAATCGAATGTCATAGGCTATGTGCTCGGCAAGTTCAGCCCCGAAGCGCGGCAGATTATGGACGAAGTCGTGCCCGCCGCCGTCGAAGCCACAAAACTCTGCCTCAAGTTTGGTGCAGATAAGGCCATGAACACCTATAACGGATGGCAAGCACCGTCGGTAGGGGGCGCAGTCCCTTGCGCCCCGTCCAATAAGTAAGAATAAGAAGGCTAAAATGAGAGATTTAAGCGAAATCCTAACGGAAGTCAACGGTAAAATCGCGAAAGCCTGTGCGAAAGTGGGGCGCGTCCCCGCCGAAGTCGAGATTGTCGCCGTCACGAAAACCCACGGCGCGGAAGTCGTGGACGAGGCTTATGACGCGGGTCTTACGCTTATTGGTGAGAATAAGGTTCAGGAAGCCACATGGAAGAAAGCTGCCGCGAAGGCGGGTCCGTCTTGGCATTTGATTGGACACCTCCAAAGTAACAAGGTCCGAGCCGCGCTGGAACTCTTTGATGTGATTCATTCCGTGGATAGCCTCAAGCTCGCCGAGCACATCAATCGCGTGGCAGATGCGCTCGGCGTGACCCCGCGAATCCTTTTGGAAGTCAATGTCTCAGGCGAGAAATCTAAGAGCGGAATGAGACCTGAGGAAGTGGAAGGGGTAATCGCGACAATTATGCAGGATTGTCCGCGAATTACCGTTGAAGGGCTAATGACAATGGCACCTTTCTCGGAGAACAAGGAAGATGCGCGACCGTATTTTCGGCAATTGAGGGAATTGAGGAATACTCTTGAGCAAAAGCTCGCGATTGGGCTTCCGCGCCTTTCTATGGGCATGAGCGGAGACTACGAAGTCGCGGTTGAGGAAGGCGCGACTTGGGTTCGCCTTGGGACGGTGCTCTTTGGGGAAAGACCGAAAGTAAAGGCTGTGCGTGCCGCCTCGGATGACGACGGCATTGTCAGTGGCGGCCTCGATTCCTATTCGGGTGCTGGCCCCACCGTCAAAGTCCTCGATTAAAGCGCGGGTGTTTTTTATCCACGGATTTCCACGGATTGGTAGGGCGGGCAGTCCCTTGCCCGCCGTTCAAATTGAGGGCGGCTTAGGCGGGGGCTTGCCCGACCCGTCGCTGCGCGGTCTCGTACCGCCTTTCACGCGTAGACAAGTAACTTCGTTCAGTCAGTCCTGCCTCGACAAGGTCTGAGGTTGCGAATGAGAGTCACTCTTACGGCGGCGAGCCGCTCCGCTCCTCTCGTGCAACCCCCGCCTCCGCCGCCTGCAACGGGGCGGAAGGGACTCCGCCCCCTACCACTCGCTTCGCGCATAATGAGTCATATGTGGGAATGAAGTATGCGACAGCAAGGAAAGACGGTTTGTGAGGAGCGGGAGGGGTGGGCGAGCGTTG
>CAVCJC010000083.1:0-9347 GCA_963602475.1 Lachnospira hominis (ex Liu et al. 2021) | reverse complement strand
TCAGGTTCTGGTGCCGCAAGGTGTGTGGGTTCAAATCCCACCGGGTGCACCAAAGAGGTCTGGCCCCTTCGTCTATCGGCTAGGACACCTGGTTCTCATCCAGGTAAGAGCGGTTCGACTCCGCTAGGGGCTGCCAATCGCAGCAAGTAAGTTTTAGGGAGTAAGCGGCAGAAGTTGAAGAGTGTGTTGAGAGGTTTTGCGAAAGCGGTGAAGTACCTCTTCATCGCCTTTTTTGTCTACCTGCTAAGCCTATTCTTTCGTGAAGAACGCTTGCCGCGTGACTGGGTGGACGCGATTTGCGACCGCTATTCAACGACGAATATTATCCTTCGCTGTGAGGGGGCTTCCTTCGGACTTTGGCACGGTATTCGGCTTAAAAAGCCTATTGTCTACGACCTTTCTAAGAAAGATTCCCTCGAACCCCTCGTAAAAGCCGACTCTATCGCGGTAAATCACCTCGCCCGCAAGGTGTGGATTGATGGTCTCTCGTATCCGCGCCTGCCCGATTCGTACTATATGCCCGGCTATAGCGAAGTTCCCGACCCGGGCATCATCTTCGTTTTGCCGCGCTTGCCCACTTTTACCCTCATTTTGGAACAGCCCTACATCCTCGGACTCGAACCCACGCGGGTTATGGGGCAAGTGGAAATGGAGCCGCAACTCTGCCGCGTGAGGGATGTCCGTATCAATTGGGACGACAAGGAGTATCCGACCGCCCTCGATGGTGATGTTATCGTGGATTTGACGGCGCGGGTTATCCGTGGCGAGGTGAAGGGCTATGCGACCCAGCATCAGATACGTCCGTTTGTGGAGCGGCTCGACATTACGAGTGCCCTCCCTTATATGGACGCCTTTACGGAAATCATAGAGCCGATTCCGTCCCACGGCGTCTTCACGGTGGACCTGCGCAAGGGAGACTTTGGGATGAATCTACGGCTGCGTCCGACAATGGGGCGGTATAATGGGGTGGCGATGGACCGTGCGGACGGCACAATCAATGTGCTCACCCAAATTCGCGGCACAAATTGCAATGTTTACCTCAATGTTGCCCTGCCCGAGGCTATTGACCTCAAGGGACGCAAAATGAACGGACGCGTCAAGCTGGAGATGGTCGATAATCTTATCCGTCTTGGCTTTGACGCGAAAAGTGCCTTTACATTCAAGGATATTCTCGCGATTTCGGACTTTATTGACCCCGAACTGGTCTCGGATGTGAAGTGCACGACTGCTCCGACGATAACTTGCGTGGGGCATACAGGCATCAGCGCGGCAGATAAGGCGTATAACGACCTCGGGGGCAGCGCGTCTCTTGCGGCAGGCTCGCTCTTCGACTTCCAGTTCCGTGACCTCACGATGAACTATCGCCTCAAGGAAGACCGCCTCTCCTTCACCGAAATTGCCGCGCGCGGCAAAGATGAGAGCCACATAACTGGCGAAAGTACGCTCTATTTGGAAGATTTTGATGCGGAAAAGGCGCATTTCGAGATGTCCGCCCACTATCGTGACGGCACCTTAGATGAACTCGCGGACTTCCTGAAGTTCGAAGTCGCCGACCGCACGGGGCGCATTGACGCGGACTTCCATTTTGAGGGTCCGCTCAATACGAATGTGCTCGAAAAGCTAAACGGACGCGGCAATGTGAAGGTTAAGAAGGGGCACCTCGCCCAACTTAGGATTTTCGCGGGACTCACGAAGGAACTCGCGGCACATGTTCCGGGCGTGGACTATTTGACAAACCTTTCCGATGCCTCGGGCGACTTTGCGGTCAAGGACGGTATTCTGACGACGACAAATGTGGTAATTTCGGGCGGGCTCGTCACGGTGACGGCACGCGGCAAATATGATATTGTGAAAGACGACCTCGACTTTGCGGTGCAGGCGCGGCTTTTGCAAAATAAGTCCGTCGTCAGCACGATTGTGAGCCCTGTGACGTGGGCACTCACGAAGATGCTCTTGGAGTTCCATGTAAAGGGTTCGACGAAAGACCCGAAATGGGAGTACATAAGCCCAATGGATAAGCTCGGGGGCTTATTTGGTGATAAGAAGCAACCTCCCGCGAAGCCAGTAGAACCCCGAAAGGAGGCGGCGAAATGAATTTGACGAGTCCGTCACAAGTAAAAGCGTGGTGTATCGAGAACGGATTCCATCCGAATAAGGTTCTTGGGCAGAATTTTCTTATTGATAAGAATGCCTTGACGGCGATTGTAGACGCAGGGCTACGGGGCGCAAGGGACTGCGCCCCCTACCAAGATGAGGAGCGGGGCGCGGCGTGCAAGGGAATGCGCGTTTTGGAGATTGGTCCTGGGCTTGGGGTTTTGACGGAAGAAATGCTTGCGCGGGGTGCGGAAGTGACGGCGGTAGAGAAAGACCCTATTTTGGCCGCGCGGCTCGCCGAATCGCTGGGGAATCCTCCGAATCTCAAGGTTATTGCAGGGGACGCGCTCGACTACATTGCGCGGGGACCTGACCGAGAAAGCGCGGCACTTGATGTGCGTAAGGAAGGTAGCTTTGACGCGATGGTCTCCAATTTGCCGTATCAAGCGGGGACGCGCATTCTGCTTGACCTCGTCCAATTGCGCACGCTCCCCATAATCACTGCCCTCGTGCAGACGGAAGTCGCGGAACGCTTGGCGGCCCCTGAGGGGTCGAAGACGCGGGGACTCGCGGGTGTTTGGGCGCAACTTGACTACGATGTCAAAATTGTCCGTCGCGTCGCCGCGAGTTGCTTCTGGCCACGCCCCGCCATTGGCTCGAGTGTAGTCACACTCGTCCGCCACGACAGAAATGTTGCATTAACAGCGAAAGAACGCGACTTTTTCCATAATTTGACGAAGACTGCCTTTGCTCATCGAAGAAAACAGCTTGGCAGCGTGTTCAAAGATATGATAGAATCTAAGGCGAGAGCGGAAACACTCTCGAATTCTGACTGGATAAACCTAATGAAAGGACTACTAAATGAGAACGCCTGAAGAGTTCCTCGCGGCTAACGGATTCGTTACTGCCGCAGAATTAGATCGCTCGGCTATGATAGCCGCCTTCTTAGCCGAAATGGAACGCGGCTTGAAGGGCGAGACCTCCTCGCTGATGATGGTACCGACCTATGTCGGTGCGGAAGGCAAAGTGCCCCAAGGGGTGAAGGTCGCCGTGCTGGACGCGGGCGGCACAAACTTCCGTGGCGCGGTGGTGTCGATTCCGCCGACCATCGAGCAGAAGCAGAATCAGCCGATGCCTGGCTCCAAAGACCATGTCGATACCGAGCAATTCTATGCTCCGTTTGTCTCGGAACTGAAGCGCCTTGAGCCTTTCGCGGACGCGACCAAGGTGGGCTGGTGCTTCTCGTATCCAGCTGTGGCGACACCCGATTTGGATGCCCGCCTTGTGCGCTGGACGAAGATTGGCGGCGCGCCCTCGATTGTTGGGCAGTACGTGGGCAAGGAATTGCGCAAGCGTACGGGCGGCGACAAGATTGCCATTGTTAATGATACGGTGGCGACCCTCCTCGCGGCTAAGGCGACGGAAGGCGACCGCACTTATTCCTCGTACATTGGCTTCATTCTTGGCACGGGCACAAATGCCGCGTATGTTGAGAAGAATGTGAATATCACGAAGCTCAATGATTTGGATGCGGACGGCTCAATGATTATTAACGCCGAGTCGGGTGCGTTCAATCAGATTGCGCGTAGCACATTCGATATTGCCGTTGACGACAAGAGCACGAATCCAGGTCAGCAGTTCCTCGAGAAGCAGATTTCGGGCGCGTATTTGGGTCCGCTTGGACTCGAAGTCCTCAAGGGCGCGGCGAAAGAGGGCTTCTTCTCTCCGCAAGCGACGGCGAAGATTATGGGTCTTGGGTCGCTTGAGACGATGGACTTCGATAACTTCTGCGCGGCTTATGTGAAGCCGGGGCGCGATAATGTGCTGGACGCGATTTTCGCGGACCCGAATGATGCGCGTATGGCGCGGCGTTTGGGCGTCCCCGTCTTTGAGCGTGCGGCGACCTTGACGGCGATTCATCTCGCGGCATTCGTCATCAAGTCGGGTGCGGGCGTGGACGCTTCCGCGCCAGTCGCGATTAATGCGGATGGCTCCACCTACTACAAGACGCGGGCGATTCCGTTCGCGGCTACGGTCAAGCGCGAACTCGATGAGATGCTCGTCAAGATGCGCAACATCCATTACGAAATCACCCCGCCAGTTGAAGACGCGCCGATGATTGGTGCGGCTATCGCGGCACTTCTCTAAGGTGAAAGGACGACGGACAGCTATGAAAAGCCGTTTTTCATTCTGGGTAGCGGCGTACATTCTGTGCGTCGCGCCCCTCGCGGCGGTTGAGGTCGATGGCCTCGCCGCCACGGTGGGCGAGACTTCCATTTTGCGTAGCGATGTCATTGAAGAAATGCGCCGCGCGGGAGCCTCGTCCGCCGAATATGAAATGTATCGCAATCGCCTCATTGATCGCCAACTTATCCTAAAGGCGGCAACTGCCGCGAAAATGGCGATGCAGGAGTGGGTCGTCGATAATCGTGTAAAGGAAATTACGGACCGCTTCTTCCAAGGCGACCGCAATAAACTTATCGCGTCCCTCGCCGAGAATCGCACCACTTTCGCGGACTTCCGTCGTCGCATTAAAGAAGACCTCATTGTGGGGGCGATGCGTTGGAATATCATTGACAAGATGGTCACGGCGACACCCGCCGAGATGCAAGCGGAATATAAGGCGCACCCCGAACGCTATGGCGAACCTGGCACAGTCGATGTCTCGGTTATTTTGCTCAAGCCTGAGCAACTCGCGCTGAAGGGTGCCGTTTCGGATGCCCTTAAGACGAATGACTTCGCGGCAGTCGCGCTCAAGTGGTCCGCTGATACCCACGCGGCACAGGGCGGGGCTTGGACGAATGTCGTCGCTTCTGAGGTGTTTAAGCCCGCGATTTGTGCGGAAATTGCGAAGATGCCCGTCGGCACACTCAGCGATTGGGTGGATCTCGATGGCTGGAGCTTCCTTTTGCGTAAGGACGCGGAGCGCCCCGCGAAGTCGCGTTCGTTTGCCGAGGCTTATGCTGACATTGAGCAGCGTGTAAAAGAAAAGAACGGAGAAAAAGCCTATAAGGCGTGGCTGGAGCGCCTGAAGGCGGAGACCTACATTCGGATTTATTGATAGGAGACTTTATGCGTAAAAATAAGAAGATGAATATGGTCATAGCCCAATCGGGCGGACCGAGTATGGTTATTAATGAATCGCTCGTCGGGGCGGTTCTTGAGGCGCGTAAAAGCCCAAAGATTGGCAAGATTCTCGGCGCGCTCCATGGCATTGAGGGCATTCTCAATAATAAGTACATCGATTTGCGTAAGCCGAGCGTGAAGAAGCTGGAGGCAATTGCCGTGACCCCATCTTCCGCACTTGGTAGCTGTCGCCGCAAGCCCGACGCGGCAGATTGCAAGGCGATTTTTGAGGCGTTCCGTCGCCGCGAGGTTGGCTATTTCTACTATATTGGCGGCAATGACTCGGCGGATGCCGCGCGTATTGTCGCGGAAGAGGCGGAAAAGGTGGGGTATCCGCTCGTCGTCTATCATATTCCTAAGACCATCGATAACGACCTGCGTAGTTGTGAGCATACGCCAGGCTATGGGTCGGCGGCGAAGTTTGTGGCGTGTGCCTTTATGGGCGATGACCTCGACAATCGTGCGCTGGGTGGTGTGAAGATTGATGTTGTGATGGGCCGCGACGCGGGCTTTTTGACGGCGGCCTCGGCACTCGCGCGGCACCACAAGGGTGACGGACCTCACCTCATCTACTTACCCGAAGTGCCTTTCTCGACGGAAAAGTTTGTGGCGGATGTCCTCGCCGTTATGAAGCGCGAGGGACGCTGTGTGGTCGCAGTTTCGGAAGGCATCCGTGACGCGGCAGGCAACTCCATCGGTGCCCAGTTCGCGGGTGGCGAGAAGGATAGCCACGGCAATGTGCAGATGTCGGGGACGGGTGCCTTGGGCGACTATCTCGCGAAGATTCTTAAGGCGACGGGCAAGATTAAGCGCGTAAGGGCGGATACTTTTGGCTATTTGCAACGGAGCTTCCCCGGCATCGCTTCGAAGGTGGATCAGGCGGAAGCGCGTGAAGCGGGGCGTGCCGCGGTGAAGGCTTCGCTTAAGGGTATTCTTAATAAGGGTACGATTTCCGTCTGGCACCGTGACGACAAGCCGTATGAAGTCTACTTCGCGCCCAATCAGATTGAGAAGGCGGCGAAATTGACGCGGTCGATGCCGCCGAAGTTCATTGCGCGGAACGGACACGATGTCACGCAGGCCTTTCTGGACTATGCCCGCCCGATTGTGGGTGAGCTACCTAACTGTGAAATCTTTTAAAGATGGTCGACTACGCCCAGCTCCGTAAGAAGTTCCCCGTCAAAAAGAAAAGGACGGTCTCGCATAAGGCGGAAATTGAAGCCGTCCGACGCGAGTTCGCCGAGAAAAAGGCGGCGCTGAATGGCTTGAAGGCCCCGCTTATGAAGAAGGGCGTGGTCTTCTATGCCGTCATTATTATCGGACTTCTGATGGTCGGCTCGCTGGTTCTTTCCGCGACAGGCAAAGGGGGGCGCCCCCAAATCTCGAAGGCACTTCTCCAAGCCCATAAATCGGTGGATGCCCTCGCGGTGGCTCTCGGGCGCTATCGTTACCATGTCGGTGAATACCCGACGACGGAGCAGGGGCTCGCGTTTTTGGCATCCGATAAAGTTAGGAAGCCAGGCTGGAATGGTCCGTATATTCGCCACCTCGTGAAGGATCCGTGGGGCGAGGACTATGTCTATGTCTCAAACGGCAACAATATGATGCCAACGCTCTATTCGAAGGGGGCGGACCGCACGGCGGGGACGACGGACGACATTCTGCCGAAGCCCGAGCTTTTCGATGAACCTTTCCGCGACACTTCTTGGACGCGCGAATGGATGCCCTACCGTTATCGGGGCTATGTGCTCGCGGACGATGAGGAATCGAAGGAAGCGATTGAGAAGCAAGTGAAGGTTTTGCAGAAAGAAGCGGCGGCGGCGGACGATGCGCGGCACAATGTGAAGCGTCCCGATAATGCGTCCATTCTCGCGGCGGCGCTTGCTCAGCACGCGGCACTTCAGGCGAAAGAACTGACGCGTCCTGTGCGGCTACTCACGGACTGGACGCGCGAGGGGGCTGAAGGCGCGGCGGTTACGGTCGCCTGTGAAACACGCGGCGATGGGGCTCTCCTTTACTTGAATAATGAACTTAGAGGTGCACCCGCTGTCACAAATCTGCCGCGGTTAGAGTGGTCGATTCCGTATGAACCTGGCGAACTCAAGGTTATTGCTTATGCGGGAGGGTCTCCGATTGGCGAAGATGCCGTGCGAACGGCAAGTGCCGTGCGGGAACTGGTGCTCGCGGCGGATATTCCCGCTATGGCGGCGGGGGCATGCCAATTCGTGGAAGTCATCGCCGTCGATGAGGCGGGCGTGCGCCGTCCTGATTATGATGCGGAAGTCACCTTCTCGCTGGAAGGCGCGGGCGAAATTGTCGCCGCAGGCGCGTGCACGGCGACAGGCGAAGGACTCGCGTTTGGTGCGACCAAGACGCGGATGTCCAAGGGTCGTGCCCGCGTGCTTATTCGCCGTGGCGAGGGCACTGGCAAGCCCCTCGAATTGAAGGCGGCAAGCGGCAAATTGCGTCCCGCGAAACTAACGATTCCTTGGCAATCTTAAACCCTAAATTAAAGGAAAACACAAGATGATACTAGCTAACCTAGTCTTTGCCGCTATGGCGGCACTTACACAAGGTGACCTAACGGTAAAGCCAAATAATTGCCCGAAGTGTCCGTATCGTATGCGCATTGCGCCCGATGCGAAGACGGCGTTTATCAATACGGCGCGTGTGAGTGAGGCGGACTTCCCTCAGATGGCGGAGCGTGCGTTTATGCTTATGCGCGGCGCGGCAGATGCTTCGAAAGGCGGCGAAAAGCGTCCGTTGATGGGCTGGTCGAGCTGGAATACTTTCTGTGTTAATATTTCGGAAGATAAGATTATTTCCGTCGCGGACGCTATGGCGACAAACGGACTCAAGGCAGCGGGTTATCATTATGTGAATATTGACGATGGCTTCTTCTACGGACGCGATGAGAAGGGCAAGTTGCGTGTGCACCCCGTTCGTTTCCCGAATGGCTTGAAGCCTGTCGTTGACCATATCCACGGTCTTGGCATGAAGGCGGGCATTTACTCTGAGGCGGGGTCGGATACCTGCGGGAGTATGTGGAGTAATGACGCGGCGGGCAAGGGTTCGGGAATGTATGGTCACGAAATGGAAGATTGCCGCTTCTTCTTTGGAGAGATGGACTTCGACTTCATTAAGGTCGATTATTGTGGTGGACAAAAGTTGAAGCTCGATGAACAGGAG
Organism: Lachnospira hominis (ex Liu et al. 2021); assembly: GCA_963602475.1. Lineage (GTDB taxonomy): Bacteria > Verrucomicrobiota > Kiritimatiellia > RFP12 > UBA1067 > UBA1067. Next base: position 938 of record CAVCJC010000083.1, on the reverse strand, counting down.
CGGTATGAGATTATCCGCCGCGCCATTGATGCTTCGGGCAAGAAGGGCGTGAGGCTCAATATTTGCCGCTGGACTTTCCCCGGCGAATGGGCGGCACGCATTGCTGAATCGTGGCGCAGTACCGCTGATATTCGCGCAGTGTGGGTGCGGAATCAGCAAGGCCTTGCAGGCGTGAAGGAGATTATCGAGGAGACAATTCCCCTTGCCCCCTACGCGAGCCTCGGACACTACAATGATATGGATATGCTCGAAGTCGGGCATCTTTTCGGCGAGATGAAGTCCGCCTTTGGCGATGCTGCTGAGAAGGGGCTCACGCGCCTTGAGGAGCAGACCCACTTTGGTATGTGGTGCTTTATGTCGTCGCCGCTTTTGCTGGGTTGTGACCCACGCACAATGGACGAGACGACTTTCGCGCTGGTGACGAATCCGTTCCTGATTGGGATGAACCAGAATGACCTTGGCGCGGTGGTGCGAACGGTCCGTCGCTATGGTGACGCGTATGTGCTTGTTAAGGACTGCGAGAAGGCTGGCGGCACCTCGCGCTATCTCGTCCTTTACAATGGCGGAGATAAGGCGCGGCGGATGGCTGTAGACTTCTTTGCAATTGACTTGGCGGGTAAAGTCGCCTTTTTCGACCTCGTGGAGCGGGCGGACCTCGGACTTTTCGAGCAGAAAGCCGAGTTTGAGATTCCCGCGCACGGCGCACGGTTCTTCCGTCTTGATGCGGAACGCCGTCGGTAATTGGCAATTGATTGCAATTCAAAGAAGGGAGAAAAAACGAAATGACGACACCCGCACTTCTTTTCGCCGCCGTCGCGGTGATTGTTCAGGGCGACCTGACGGTCAAGCCGAATGACTGCCCGAAATGTCCGTATAGAATGCGTATCGCCCCCGATGCGAAGACGGCGTTCATCAACACCTCGAAAGTCTCCGAGGCC
>CAVCJC010000082.1:7936-9602 GCA_963602475.1 Lachnospira hominis (ex Liu et al. 2021) | reverse complement strand
GACTTCTTGTATGGGTATTGGCGGGACTGTTTTGCCGCGCGGCAACAGCTGTATTTAATCTTTGTGCGTGCTGAACCGCTGATGTTGGGCGGGTCTTCGCCTGGCGCAACACCTCCGCAATTGGGCGGACGCGCCGTGGCGCTCGTTTGGCGTGACCCGACGGCGGTGGGGAATAAGGGCAGTTCGGAATGTTCGGGCTATCCGCATCCAACGCGCGTCCTTTTCTACAAGAACTTGGAATAATTGGGAGTAAGCTATGAAGAAAGCATTTACCTTAGTTGAACTACTCGTTGTCATTGGCATTATTGGCATTCTCGCGGGCGTGCTGATAGCGTCCTTCTCGGGTTCGTCGGACTCCGCCCGCGCGGCGAAGTGCCTCACGAACCTCAAGAACTTGGCGAGTGCCAATCAGCTCTATGGTTCGAATAATGGGCATGTCGTCAATGCTTATTCTACGGTGCATCTTAGCGATAATGTCGCGAGTAGTGGAGAAAGTCTTTATTATGAGACACCTGGTTGGGTGAGTTGGTATTCGAGGGGCGTATTCCCCTCGACTTCCGCAGCTTCAGGTGAGGAAATTAGTACTTACTCGGATGACGATGAAAAGCGCATTTACTGTCTTACAAACGGAGCCCTTTGGAAGTATATTTCAGGCAATAGTTCCGCTTATGTCTGCGCTCAGCATATAAACACGGTAAAGGGACGTCCGCTTTGGAGCTATGTCGAGAATGAGGCCTTCATAGGTACGGAATATGAGTCTCTATCGCGGGCTGACCGCAAACTTCTCTTTGCCGAAATGCCTTTTGACGGTTCGGAGGATGGGAGTTATGCCCCTTCGACTTCTAAGACGGACTTCAATAACTGCTCGCTGAAGGCGGATGGCTCGGAAATGATTGGCTTTAACCACAAGACGGATAAGGGTGCGGCGAGTGCGCATGTCGTTTTCGCCGATGGACACGTTGAAAAGCTCCGTCAGCCGAAGAACGGACTTCCCACGGGCGACAAGAAAAAGTTGACGCAATGGCTTTGTGAGGGCAAAGACATCTCGTTTGATGGCAGAGAGTACGAGAAGCTCGTCGACTAAGGTATGTTCGCGGCTCTTCTACTCGCTGCCACGCTGACGAATGTCACGGGCGTTGTTACTTTTGCGCGAGAAGGGCTCCCTTTTTGCTTCATTCAGGATGAGGCGGGTAAGACTTGGCGGATAGAAAACCGAGAGAACAAGCCGCTCCATCGCGGCGATGTACTTTGCGCGAGCGGAGTCCGTGAGCCGACACTCGATAAGCGCCGCCTCGCGACATATGAGATGTCCGTCCTCAAAGACTCCTCTCTCACGCCGCCCGCCCCCACGAACTGTGAAATTGCCTCCCTCTTTAATCAGCTTGGGGTTTTTGGCAATGTGGATATGTATGGCGCGGTCTTTACTTGCGAGGGACTTCTTCGCGACATTAATCGCCGCCAGAAGACGACGCAACTTCTCGTGGGCGAGGGCGAATACAATTTGCAGGTTGAGTTGCCCGTTCCTCTCGAGGGAACCCTCCCCGCGTGGCTGAAACTGGGCTCGCGCGTGCAAGTAACGGGAGCGCTCGCCTATACTTCCATTATGGACTTTGAGACGGGCGAGCGCCGCCGCATTGAGAATGTGGAACTCATTCCAGAGTCCCTC
>CAVCJC010000082.1:0-6387 GCA_963602475.1 Lachnospira hominis (ex Liu et al. 2021) | reverse complement strand
GCCCAAAAGGGGCTGGCACGAATGCTGGACTTCGCCTGTCACGGGCTCGGCTACACGGCGACGGACTTCTGGCGGCTTTTTCTCTCTTCGGGCGTGGCTGTGCGCTTTGGGGAAGGCGAATCGCATTTGCTCGCGGGAATGAGTGGATTTGAACTCGCCTATGAGGTTCTCGATTGTGCGAAAGTCGACTATGTTCGTCCCGAGAACCCGATTTCCCCTGCCGCGAAGTCTCCCGAGTATTGGGCTGGGTGGGCGCTCGCGCGTTATCAATGGGAAAGCGGGCGCACCTTCGAAGAGATTGATAAGGCCGTGCCTATCAGCTCCGTTATTCTGATGTATAGTCCGTATCACGAAATGGACATCTCCCAATTCGTGGAAGAAATGGAGCGTCGCCTGAGCCGATGAAAGAGAAGCCCAAATACGACAAGGGGCGCGATGAGGAGTTTCGCATTGCCTTGCAGATTGAGGTGAATCGGGCGCACGGACGCTCCCTGCTGGAGGGCATTTCCGAATACGCCATCGACCACCGCAATTGGCGGCTGAGCCTCATTGACGCGGACGAGATTCTGCACAAGGGCACGCTCGCGAAATATGACGCGTTCATTGTCCGTATTATGGATAAACGAACGGCGAACATCTTCGCGGCGGCGGGAAAGCCCATCGTGGATGTCTATGGGCGCACGGAGAAGAGTCCGTTCACGACCATCCACCTCGACGACGAGGCGATTGGGCAAATGGCGGCGGAGTATTTCTTGGGACGCTACTTCACGCAGTGCGCGTATTGCGGCTTTGGTGGCGTGCGCTTCTCGAGGGCGCGGGGTGAGGCTTTCGCGCGGCACTGTGCCAAACATAATCTCACTTGCTTCGATTATGCCCAAGCTCCGCACGGCGGCACGATAAAAGATACATTCTTTCGCAATGAGCGCATCGATAATGACCAAGATCCTGCCGCGCTTAGGGCGTGGGTAGAGTCCCTCCCGAAGCCCATCGGCATATTCTGTAGTAATGACTTGCGGGCGGTGCAATTATTGATGGCACTTGATAAGAGCGAGGTTGTTGTCGGACGCGATGTGGCTGTGCTCGGGGTCGATAATGATACGGTACTGTGTATGACGTCGAATCCGACGCTCTCCAGTATCGACACGGGAGCCAATGCGCTCGGACGCCGCGCGGCACAACTTCTGGACGAGGATTTGGCGGGCACTCTCGCGGGGCGCCATGTTCTGCACGGACCACTCCGTGTCGTTGAGCGCCAGTCGACAAATATCTGGCCTTTTGTCACCCCATGGCTCGGGAATGCACTCTCCTTCATCCAAGACCGCCTCGCGAATGGTGTAACGGCGGCGGAAGTCGTTAAATATGTTGGCTATTCGCATCCCGTCGTGAATAGGGCGTTCAAGAAAGAGACGGGCTATACGATTAAGCAAGAAATTGCCCGCCAACGCCTTGAGCGTGGGGCCCGCCTCTTACGCAGTACGGATAAAACAACCGCCGAAATCTCCTATCTCTGCGGATTCGCGACAGTGCAATATTTCACCAGTTCCTTCACGGAGAAGTTCGGAATCTCCCCCAGCGTCTGGCGGCAACAGCAAAATAGCTAAAATACCCCTTTCAAAATCCGTAATATAAAATGCAGGAATTGCAATATATTTCTGCGCACGGATATTGTATAATAGAGGTATGTTCAGTTACATAATAGGTCTTGGCGCGGCCGTGATGATGCCTGTCATCTTCACGGTACTCGGTGTTTGTATTGGAATTAGGCTGCCGAAAGCCCTCAAATCAGGGCTTCTCGTGGGCGTAGGCTTTGTCGGGCTCGGTGTCGTCACGGCACTTCTGACATCCGCGCTCGGGCCCGCTCTCAAAGGGATGATTGAGCATTACGGACTCAACCTGCCCTATTTCGACCTCGGTTGGCCCGCTGCCGCCGCTGTCGCTTATTCGTGTGCGGTTGGGGCTTTCATCATCCCTGTTTGCCTCGGCGTGAATCTCGCCTTGCTTCTCATAGGCGTGACGCGCACGGTGAATATCGACCTCTGGAACTATTGGCACTTCGCCTTCTTGGGCGCGATGGTTTATTTCGCGACGGACTCTCTCGCGTGGGCTTTCTACGCGGCAATTGTCCTTTATGTGATTACCCTCTGCCTCGCGGACTTTACGGCCAAGGGCTTCCAGTCGTTCTATAAAGATATGGACGGCATTTCCATCCCCCAGCCTTTCTGCCAGAGCTTCACGCCCTTTGCCGTTGCCCTCAGTTGGCTACTCGACCGCGTTCCAGGCTTCTCGCGGCTCAATATTGACGCGGAAGGGCTGAAGAACAAGTTCGGACTCCTCGGCGAGCCACTTTTCCTCGGGGTACTCATTGGTTGTGGTGTCGGGGTGCTCGAGTGCAAGAGCGGACGCGAAATCGTGGATAACATTCCTGCTATTCTTAAGCTCGGCGTGACTGTGGGCGCGGTTATGGAGCTCATTCCACGCATTACCGCGCTCTTCATCGAAGGCTTGAAGCCGATTAGCCAAGCCGTACAAACGAAGCTCTCCACCTCCTTCAAGTCGAAGACCACTTTCAATATCGGCATGTCGCCCGCCCTTGTGATTGGACACCCCACCACGCTCGTCGTCTCGATTTTGCTTATTCCTGTAATCTTGCTCCTTGCCGCGTTTTTGCCCGGCAACCGCTTTCTTCCGCTCGCGTCGTTGGCAGGGATGTTCTACCTCTTCCCATGCGTGCTCCCGATAACGAAAGGCAATGTGCCGAAGACGTTCCTTATCGGACTTGCCGCGCTCATTTGCGGACTTTACTTCGTCACAAATCTGACCCCCGCCTTCACAAAGGCCATAGCCGCCGCGAATTGTGAGGGCATCGCCGTCCCCGCAGGCTTCGAAGGCGGCGCGGCACTCGATTTTGCGTCCGCCCTTTGGTGCTGGTTACTCTTTCACCTTACCGTAACCCTCAAAGGGGTGGGCGCGGCACTTGCGGGACTCCTCGCAGTCGCCCTGTGCGTCATTAACTTTATCCGTATTAGGAGATCTAAATGAAGACATTTACATTACTATCGTCCGTCCTTTGCGCGGCAGTTGCCCTCGCCGATGCCTGCATGTGCGGGGTCGCCACGGAACGCAATGACGACTTTTATTGGGAGAATGACAAGGTCGCGTTTCGCGCGTACGGACCGCGCGATGTCCATCGCTGGAGCGGCTTTGATGTCTTCAATAAGGGCAGTGCCGCGAATGAGGCGGCGATGATTCTGCACGGCGCGGCAGAAAATAAGTATGGCGCGTGGCATAATCTCGCGACGGTGGGGGGCGGACTCCGCACTTTCGACAACTACACAATGGGAGCCTCGCGCGGCGTGGGCGGACTCGCCTTTTGGGGCGACGGAGAATGGAAGACTTTTCCAAACTGGGAATCATGCGAAGTTTTGCATACGGGGGATGATTATCTCGCGTTTCGTCTTGTCTACCCCGCCTTCTCGAGTGCGGGACGCATGACCTGCCGCATTACCCTCAAGCGCGGCGAACGATTCTTCCGCAATGATGTCAGCTTTGAGAAGGACTTCGTGGACGACTTTGCCGCAGGACCAGGTATGGATCTCGAGCCTAAGCGCGACCACAAGGGAGCGGTCCTCGAAGAGCCTGGACTTGTTGCCCTCTACGAGGATGAGAAGAAGGACGCAAACGGCAACGGCGAAGGCTCTACAATGTCCGCCATCTTCGTCGCCGACCCGAGTGCCGTCGAAGTACGGACCGATTCCCAGAACTGTCGCGTTTTGCTCTTCAAGAAGAGCCGCTTCACCTACTGGGCAGGCGTAAGTTGGTCGGGAGCAGGCGAGATTACATCCCCGAAGGCGTGGTTTGACGCGGTTCGTGCGTTTAGGAGGTCCGTCTGCCGCGAAGAAACTGCCGTGCAAAGTCCAGAAGACATCCTCGCGGCACAACTTCCCACCATCTTCGCGAAGGCGGTCGCCCATTATCGTGCACTCGACGCGGCGGCGACTCCGCTCGCGGTAGGGACTGAAGAGGTCATCCAAGACAATGAGAAGTCGAATCTTCTCTTTCCGACGGGCTACAACCGTGCGAAGAAATGCCTCGATATGCGGTCCATTTATTGGTGGACGGCGGGACACTTCCCCGGCACACTCTGGTATCTCTATGAGGCGACGGGTGACGCGGCACTTAAGGATCGTGCCCTCTTCTGGACGGAACGCTTAGCCCCCAATTCCGTCGCGGACACCAATCACGACCTCGGTTTCATTATGAATTGCTCCTTTGGCAATGCGCGGCGCCTTCTGAAGACATCGAAATATGACGACCTGCTCGTTCAAACGGCGAAGACGCTCTCGAGACGGTTCTCGTCCGACCTCGGGGTGATTCGTAGTTGGGGTAATATCGATGAAAAGAAGAACTTCTTGGTGATTCCCGATTGTATGATGAACCTCGAACTCCTCGAGGTCGCGTCCAAGATTTCGGGCGACCCGAAGTATGATAAGATTGCGCGGAGCCATGCCTCCGTCACCCAGAAGAACCATTTCCGTTCCGATGGCGGCACTTACCACGTGCTTAACTACGACCAGAGACCAGGCTTTATCGGGAGCGTGCAAGAGATTTGGCGCGGACAGGGACTTTCGTGCACTACGGCGTGGAGTCGCGGACAGTCCTGGGCGATTTATGGCTACACGATGATGTACCGTGAGACGAAGGATTGGCACTACCGCGACTTCGCGATGAAGGTCGCTGATTACGCGATAAGTCATCCGAATATGCCAGCGGACGGGATTCCGTACTGGGACTTTGGTGCGCCGGGCGAGGAGCGCGACAGTTCCGCAGGCTCCATTATGGCGGCGGGACTTCTCGAGCTCGCGGAAATCGTGGGCGGCGAGAAGGGCGCGGCCTATCGTGCGTTCGCCGTGAAGCAGTTGCTCGCGCTCGCCTCCCCCGCTTATTTCTCACAGGGCGATGAAATTGGACATTTCCTCTTGAAGCACGGCGTCGGACACAAGCCTGCGGGTGGCGAGGTGGACTCTCCCCTCACCTACGGCGACTACTATTTTGTGGAGGCGCTCTTGCGCTTCAAGAACTCATTAAAGGACAAATAAAAATGGCAATACTAGCAATACTAGCGGCAACAACTATGAATATCACATTCCAAACAGCGACCCATCCAGAGGACTTCAAGACCTTTGATACCGCGAAGATGCGCGGACGCTTTGTGATGGAAAAGGTCATGGCGGCAGATGAGATTAATCTCACCTACACGATGTATGATCGCCTCGTTTACGGTGGCGTAATGCCTGTCACGAAGGAACTCGCGCTCGAACCTTTCGCCGAATTGCGTGCTCAGCACTTTCTTGACCGCCGCGAACTTGGCGTAATCAATGTCGGGGGTGCGGGGGTTGTCACGGTGGACGGCGAAGCGTATGCCCTCGATTTCAAAGAAGCCCTTTATGTGGGGCGCGGTAAGAAGTCCGTCTCTTTCAAGTCTCTCGACGCGAAGAACCCTGCGAAGTTCTATATCAATTCCGCTCCTGCCCACAAGGAATATGTGACGCAACGCATTACGAGCGACCAAGCCTGCACCAAGGCGGGCTATACGATTGGCAACTACATTAAGGCGGGCAAGATGGAAGAATCGAATGACCGCGTCATTAATCAGCTTATCGTTGCTCCCGTGCTCGAGAAGGTTCAGGGCGGCGGATGCTGCCAATTGCAGATGGGGCTCACGGAACTTAAGCCCGGTAGCGTCTGGAACACGATGCCGCAACATGTCCATAGCCGTCGCATGGAAGCTTACTTCTACTTCAATGTCCCTGAGGGACAGGCTATCTGCCACCAAATGGGACATCCCCAAGAACAGCGGCTCGTGTGGCTTCACAATGAACAAGCCATTACGGCTCCTGAATGGAGCGTCCATTCTGCCGCGGGTACCTCGAACTACATGTTCATCTGGGGCATGGGCGGCGAGAACCTCGATTACAGCGATATGGATAAGATTCCCGTTGCCGAAATGCGCTAACCTTTTCTAACTATTCTAATTAGGAGAACTAAAATGATACTCGATCAATTCAAATTGGACGGCAAAGTCGCCGTCGTGACAGGCGCGGGACGCGGTATTGGGCAGGCGTATGCTCTCGGTCTCGCCGAGGCAGGTGCGGATATCGCCGTTGTGGATGTTATCCCTATGGACGAAACCATTGCTGCGATTAAGAAGCTCGGTCGCCGCGCGCTCGCCATTAAGGCGGACCTCTCGAAAGGAGAGAAAGAAGCCCCCAAGGTCGTCGCGAAGATTGTGAAGGAACTCGGGCGCCTTGATATTCTCGTCAACAACGCGGGCATTATCCGCCGCGAACCGTTCACGGAACACTCGGCGAAGAACTGGAACGATGTAAT
>CAVCJC010000081.1:0-9607 GCA_963602475.1 Lachnospira hominis (ex Liu et al. 2021) | reverse complement strand
GCAGCCTTGCGACTCGCTTCCGTTGCCGACTTACAAATGACAATCTCCATAAGACTCCTTAGGACTAAATTGCCAGCCACTTTGCGAGGCGACGACGACATTCTAGCGAGGGTTCAAGCGTATCTGGCTTGCGTTCAGCTTCAACCACCCACCAACGTTGATTGGTTTCAGTTTTCATATAAGAAATGACCTCCGACCACGGTACACACTTTCCCCCATCCGTTGGTCTAGTGCCAAATATCGCGTCAGGCGTTGGATCATTCTCCTTGGCATGGATTGAATCATGCCGATTCGGATACTCCTTCAAAAGAGCCACAACATCCGTTCCCGTATGGAAAGTATTGCCAAGGTCAATTTGCTGTTGCAAAAGAGGCGATGCCTCGCTAAACATCACATCCCACGCCGTAACACCATTATACTTGGTGGTAAAATGATGATAAGTCGAGTGAATGCCAACCTTAATACCGTATTGTTTCGCCTCTTCAGCCGCAAGTCCCATTTCATAACCAAAACGCCGGTACTCCGCCTCGGTGTCCTTATGCGCATGAGGCGAAGTAACGGACTCAATCCCTGCTTCTGCACAAAAATCAAGCGTCCGTTTCAGATTATCACCTCTTAGGTCGACATTGCCATTAACATGAGTACCCGCGCCGCGCAAACCAGAGTCCGCAAGCAATTTCTTCAATTGTTTCGCGCTACGCCCCTCGTACCCAGCGAACTCTACACCCTCAAATCCGCCCGCCTTTAGCGCGGCGAGAATTTCCTCGGGGCGCTTCCAGAAGATTTGATGAATTGAGAAGAGTTGCAAGGCAATTGCCGCCCGATTGCCACCGCAAAGCGAACAGCAACCAGGCACCATAAACGCGGCTGTGCCGAGACCCAACAGCGAGAGAAAATCACGCCTCGAAAGCTCATTCATAGTCTTATGCCTCCTCTTTTTTAGAACTCCCAACCAGGGCGGATGTAAGGACGAATCAACGCATTTGCGTCCTTATCATTGAAAGTGTATGATGCCGCATCCCATTTAAGCGGACGGTTCAAGCGTTGCGAGAGACAGCCCACGAGCATTCCCTCAAGGATTCCCGTTGAATAGTCAATATCGCTGAAACATTTTGCCTGACCACGAATCGCGCGGCAGAGTTCACCCGTCTGCTCACGGTCCATATCAATCCAAATGTCGTCCGTCTTACCTGGCACACGCGGAATGTACATCGGAATCGCGTCAAGTGTGCACGCCTCGTGCTCTTTAGTATTCCGAGGTTCTTTTTCGCCATTGAGCATAACCACACAGTCATTCCCATAGGGATCAAGCGATGCAAAAAGACCCTTCGAACCAATAAAGATGCACCCATTCAGCGGGTCTTCTCCGTTCGCTTGTGCACGCAACACCTTCATAATTGGCGCAAGGCGCGCATCTTCAGGGATAAATCCGCCCTCTGACCAATAGAGCGTGCACTCGGGGAGCTTAACGCCTGGACGAGCCTTCGATTCACGCGCGGCATACACAAGCTTCACGCGGCTCTTCATTGGGAACGCAACATCGTTCCATTCATGCATATCATAAGGCTCAGCTGAAAGCACCGAGCTGAACTCCATTGCCCGATAAGGCAGATTCATCGTATGGCAAGCCATATCACCGAAGGCTCCTGTGCCAAAATCATAAAAAGCACGCCAATTAAAATCGTGATATACACCCTTCTTGCACTTTGCCCATTGGTCCTTGCACGGCAACACAAGCCCATCGGGATGGTCTTCGATATAATCACGCGCCTTAGAAATGCCGAGCCAGCAATCCCAATCAAGATACTTTGGCGCAGGCACTGACTTACCCGCCGCGCACTTACGCGCAATATCACCCTGGAACCAAATGGGGCGGTCGGTCCAAACATAAATCTCACGGACTTCACCAATCAGCCCCTGCTGAATAAGCTCTACATGTCGACGATGTCCATCGCCCGAAGAACCCTGATTGCCCATTTGCACGAGTGCACCCGTCTCCTTCGCCGTCTTAAGAATGTATTTGTTCTCCCAAAGAGTCCGAACAAGTGGCTTTTGAATATAACAGTGAACACCGTGACGCATAGCTGTAATGGCTTGCGCCGCATGCATATGATCAGGCGTTGAAATAGTCACAAAGTCCATCCCTAACTTTGCCTGGTCATCAAACATCCTACGAAAATCCGTATAGGTTTTAATCGAATCAGTCTTTAAGCCCTTCGCACGCATTTCGGCGAGTGCCTTATCTATAGCGCGCCTATCAACATCGCAGATTGCCACGGGCACTTCGCCATGCCAGAACATATTCCGCCAATCTGTCCAGCCTTTACCATCCGCGCCAATAATGCCGAACTTTAGACGGTCGCCCTGATACATCTTGCAGCCAACAGTACAGCCAAACTTTGAGGAGGTGCAGCCCCCTAGTGCCGTCGCTGCCGCGAAGCCTCCCATTCCTGTAATGAAACTTCTGCGATTTATGTTCATCTCGTATTACCTCCTGATTGGATGTTGATGTTTAAAATCGTTATTTCGCCTCTTCGTTAGCAATCTGACGAAGCGTCTCTTCTGTCAAAAAGAGATTCTCTTTAAATGCGCGGCGCTTCTCGTCATTCACTTCTTCTTTGAAGAGCCACCCTATGATATTTTCCAAAAGTGCCGCATTATCCGCTTTTTCAATACGGAACGGCTGAAAACTCATAGCGGAGACATTGATTACTATGCGACCTTTGCCGCGCTCTTCTTGGGTCAAAATAACGCCCCTCTTATCATCAGCCACACCCACGAGCTGAATCGCCGCTTTCGGTTGCGCCTTTGCCGTTGGTTCTAGCTTGAGTGAACGCGCCTGATAAAGCTCATACCGCTTCACGCCTGCCGTCAAAGCACACGGCGTTATCGCATCTGTCCAAACCTGACTCGGGTCACCAAATAACGCACGCGATTCATCATAAATCTCACCCTCTAGCGCAACACCCAACCAAGGCGAAAGCCCTGACCATGGCGTGAGCGTATTACAGTAGACATTAATCGACCAAGGCGTATGAACATCAACGAAAAGCGCGCCGCCCTTGCGAACATAGTCATCCAGCATCTCGCCTAGCCGATTCATAAATGACACATTACGCAGAACTCCATGTGTCCATGTCTCTGGAATCACAACAAGATCATACTGCGCCAAAAGTTCAGGTGTCCATTCCTCCATCGGCTTCTGCTCATTCACGCCACCAAATGCCGCGACACGATCCATCTCATAAATATACAACTCCTTATTTACGGATTGATTATTATCATAGAGCGGCCAAAGAACGCGGCGCTGACCAGGTTGCGCCTGAGCTTCATTAAGCGCGACGACATGCTTAAATACTTTCTCACGCGTGGGCGAAACAGCGAAGTTCTTGATAGGTTCAGTACCTTCTTTCGAGAGTACAAGTGCAACAACATCCTGTGACGGAATCGTCGTTTCAAGCGTCCGTTCACCTGTTACCGTAGCCTTCCCCTCATACTGTGCCGCGAGTTTCCAGCCCGCGACGGACTCTGGGAGCGTGATCTTCACACGGTGGTCCATTCCGCCCCAGTTCGCAAGATAAAGAACCTTGCGTGTATCATCACCCGCGAGAATGCGTTCAATCAGCGGGACTTCCCGCCGCTCTTCATCAAGCGATGTGACCAAAACTTGCGTCTTAGGAACAGCCTTTGTGCCAAATTGTTTTTGCCACTTGAGCATAAGGCGCATAATATCTTCCATGACGGGCTCGCCTTTGACGGTTATAATACGCCCCTTACCACGCTCAACAACGGAATATTTAGCACCTTTTTTCGGCAACGCACCTGCCAACTTACGGATATTAGTTGCCGAATAGGTCTTAAAAGTCCGCGTCAAAGAATCCTCGGTTATAACAAGCGTACCGCCCTTCTTTACATAGTCGCAAATATGTGCATAGGTCTCGTCTTTTACCATCACAGTATGTGGCACAACGAGAAACGGATATTTCGCGGGTGTAACCTCGCGGCAGAATGTTTGCTCGCCAAAGATATCCGTCCTAAGCCCAAGGAACTCAAGAGCGCACATCCAATTAAGGTAGCGCGTGTGTGTCTCGCCAATTACGCAAGGCAAACCAAGATTAGAAAGATAACCATAGAGATAGGCAACATCGCCCGTGCGATGGCGCAAGTCAGGGAGGGCAATTTCCGCCGCCGAATCTAGCCGCCTCACAAGCCCAGGCAAATACGGACGCAATTTATCTTCATGCCACGGCCACACCCAGCAACCCGAAGCCCCGCGCATAAGAAAGGTCCAAAGCATATGGCGATATTGCTTCTCACCAAAAGGAGCACTTTGACTAATTTTATCACCCGACAAGATATGACAATAAAAGCGAAGCCCATTCTGAAAGCCCGAACCATCAATACGCCAGACAATCTCATTCTCTCCGCCATAATTAATATACATACCTACATCGAATCGATAGGGCGTATCCCACCCCTCAACTTCGCCGACCTTATGTCCATTTAACCAAACAGTACCTTTCTGAGCAACGCCCTTGCCATAAATAAAGAACTGGTGCGAACCATCCTCCCAATCAAGCCGCCTTGCATTCGCAATAAACTTCTTACGCATCCAACCTACGCCTGATTGCGAGCGATATTTCTCTGTTTCATCCCAGCAAGTGCCAACTGCGAGATCATCCCACCCAGTATCATCAAATTCTGGCTTAAACCATCCATTCTTCATTCCTTCATCGGCTGCCGCCTCAAGACGGAACTTCCACGGCGTGGCGTGCAATTGACCAATGTCATTACGATTCATCGTCTGATCATCGCCCTTAGGCACACGCGCGACGGAAATAATGTCTTCACTATCAATAATTGGACTCTTCGTATTCGTTCTAAAGAAACTGTACGAGAAGAGCGGGAAACTCGCCTGATAAAGAACGGTCGCGCGGTCATAAGGCTCATTATGATAAATAAACGGATCCCACTGAAAATGAATATAGAAAAGGTCCTCAAGTGGGTCAACACGCTCAGGGTCAATCGCGGCATATTCAGGAGCTTCCATATTATGGCCACGAACATCAATCGTCTTCTTCATATGCGGCAATTCGTGGCTTATATCCGCAAAGGCATCGCGAATCCGCAGCGTAGAATCATCCTGCATATAGGCAATCCAATCCCACATCAACTCAGGATAGTCGCGGCGCATTTGACGGAAGTAAAGGATTCGTTCCATATACCCCGTAACATCCGTCTCACGCAGATGAAGCGGTAGCACATCGTCCCAACTCGCGAACTTCTGTTTCCAAACGCGATTAGCGACATCAAGCGTCTTATATTTCTGCTTCGCCCACTCACGAAAGCCACGCCGTACACGCTCATTCGTCGGATGCGGTCCTGGCTCACGACTTAGCTCAAGCACCGCTAGCCCCTCGGCACCCGCCGAGATGTCATCCACATATTGAAAAAAGCCCTGCCGTTTGCCAATTTGCAATTCGCGCCCTATGGGATTGCCCGCGTCAAAGTTCATATAATGACCAAAGTCATTATGGAACTCCTTTAATTGCGGATGCCTCTCGGCCATTTTACGCATAGGCGAGCCTTCATAATCTCCATTAGCGAAAAAGTCGCAGAGAAACCCAAGCCTCTCAGCCTCACGATATTGCCCAATATAAGGCTTTTGGAGACTTTTCTTGCTCGAGAAAATCATGTTTGTTCCCTCAATGCTACATTCCCACTCAAAATGCGAGGGGATAGAGAGTGCCGAAACACCTTGCACTTTACTGAGCCACATTCCTACGGGACCCGCGAGTTCCGAGCCAAGACTACAACCATTGCCGACCCAATAACTGGGGCGACCATTCTTCAGCAAAAGCCCATCCTTGATTTCGGCTTTCAACGGCACGACTGGCTTAATGGGTCCATAGGGGATTGTTTTCGGCAAACGTTCTACGCGAAAGCCATACTCCTCCTTGGCTTCTTCCTTGGTCTTTTCCTCTACCACCACGAGCGAGACATCATCAATTTCCGCCGCGCGCGGCTCATTGCCTCCCCAGACAAGGAACTGCAACCGTAAGCGCGTACCCGGTATTTTCCAAACCTTCTTCGAGATGGCAATTTGATGTTCAAAAAGAGTCCAGTCATCCGACCCTTTAACGATAATGTAATCGCCAAGGTCGCCACCCGCATCGTTTTTTACGGTTTCATAACCATCGGGCGAAGTTTCGGACGGAACATAATATTGATAAGCAACAGCAAGTTCATAACCGCGATGACGAAAGGCAACACGAATCGCTTTGGCATTCCCAAGTTCACATAACTGTATAAGTTGCACCGCACCTGGTCCGCGGTCCATCTCCAAATGGCTCACTCCATTGGTGAATATAAGCCGCCCAATTCCTTCGCCGAAGGTATTCCCTCCCCAACCTTTACCCTCCGCCTCAAAAGAGCCATTCGCAACCAAGTCAGCGGACGGCGACAATGCTACGCCCAGATTTGCGTCAGCGAGTACCGCCGAGGCTGAAAACATAAGCGCGGCAGTCGTGAGGGCAAGATTATTCATATCTATCTAGTCTCCTTATTCTTAACGGACAATTACCAACATGCCTGGCGGCAACAACTCTATCTTCTTGTCTGCTGCCGAGAACCTTGCCCGACGATGGCACGCTTGACCTGCGCACTCTACCGTCCAATTAGAAAGGTTCTCCACGCCGCTTACGCCCTCAAAAACGAGCGGAAGAAGCCCCTGCGTTTCGCGCGTATTAGCACCCACAAGTTCGATTACCCCGCTCGAAGCAAAGACAACATTCGTTACCACACCTGCCGTCGCGTCAACGAGCACGCGATTGATAGTTTGCCCACCCGTCTTCGCACCAAAATCAAGTGTCGCACCCTCATCTACCTGTATCTGCAAAGTGTCCGCTAGCCCCGTCACGCCGGGCTCGATATAGCGGAAATGTGCCGCAGGCTTATTCGCGTCGCCACTAAGAATACCACAATTATTCTCACTGCCTGTATTGTTAGGAGCCGCAGTAATCTCTTGAACAACTTGCCAAGACCCATCTTCTCCCGTCTTGCTCGTCTCAAAGGTCCACGCTTTTACAATACCCCATGCCCAGCCCGAAGCAAAGTTGATGCCATCAATAGCGGACTGCTCAGATTTGAGACGCCCCCATATCCTTTGCCAGCCATTCTCATCAGAAGCATCTTTACACAGGGTCTTCGTCACATTCGTAAAACACGGCACACCATAACCATTACCAATGTCGCCATTAGAAATAGAAAACGCAGCACCAACAGAAGCGTCAGTTCCCGTAAAAAGTGTTCCCTCTGGAACTGCGAAATGATTTTCACTTAGTGCCGATGGCGCAGTCCCCGCGTCCGCCGAACCACAATAATCGGCATTTACAAATGCGTCCGCCGCGCTATACAACCCGACCTTTAACCAAAGTCCCGAATAGTGCTCACCCTCATAGTCCTTAAACGGATAGCACTCTTTAACTGTTAAACGAATGTATTTATCACTTAAACCGCGCTTTGAAAACCGAAGTGCACCACCCTTAACATGCACGAGCCCCGCGATGGAACTTGGGTCGTAAACAATGAGATCTGTGTCGCCCGTCTTCAGAAGTGTCGTCTCAGATTTTAACCCCGAGCGATCCATCCCGGACTCTTCACCTTCCGTCCCTGTAACGACGCGAAATGCTTTTGCGCCATTCTTTAATTCTATTCCAACCGAACCCGAAGATGACGAATAGTACAAGGTTGCGCCATCCACCACAACTTTTGTATCTGTAGCGGTAGTCAAACTCCCAATCACGCAGTCCTTCGTGAGTGTGACCGTTCCCTCAGAAACAACAAGGGCTGGAATGTTCGTGACGGCAAGCGTCGCATTATTCGCGCCCGACTTCTCAAATGTAAGTGTGTTCGCTTGCGTGGCATCATCCCAACAAACGGACGGAATATTCGCGGCGAATGTGACATCTGCCGCGCTCGCGTCAATCTTGATTACACTACCAGTACCACAAATCTGATCCGCAATTCCCTCGCGAACGAAATCGACATTGCGCACGGTGAAATCTACACCCGCGTCAAGTTGCAAAATAATTGGACCTTTCTCGCTGTCGCTACTAATTACAAGCGAACTCGGCCCGTCAACCTTTGCTCCTTCGCAAAACTCGAAAACGCCAGATGTTTGATCGCCATAGAAGCCCCAAAATTCAAGAGTTCCCGTATTACAAAGTTGCGCACCCTTCTTGATAGCAAACGCTCCGCCAGAATCTTTTGAATACGCTTGCCCAAATCGCACATTACCCTCACCCGTCAACATAACATCTGTGCCCGCATCATTAAAATGCCCACCTTGCCCTCCATGATAGAAATAGGCAGTGGATTCCTTCGCAACATCAATCAGCCACGGATTCCCCACAAAGGTCGCATTATCATATTTCCAACCGCCGCGACGATCGAATTGAATAACTCCGCCCGCCACCGAAACGCGTCCTGTTGCCGTCGCCTCATTCTTGAAGTCTAAAGTTATCGACTTCGCGGCATTTAATTCAAGCACATCCACAACACCCGCTTCAATGGTCTCACTCTCTTTTCCTACAACAAAAGAATCGTCACTCGCACTATCTGGAGCGGACACACTCGCACCCTCTTTAACAACAACCTTGCCTTGTCCAGCAACTACTGTAATCGCTTGTCCTGAACCAAGTGTCAAAGTTGTCTCCTGACCACTAACGGTTAGCGTATCACTAATCGTCCTGCCCTCATTCCATGTCGTAGAGGATGTGATTTCTTGGTCGGCGAACACATTCGTCATAAAACCAAGTACTGCACTAATCGCAGCAATTGTCATCTTTGCATTGTGAGTTTTCATAGCTGAACTCTCCTTACTTGTTGACAAAACGCATTAAGCCGCAAACCCAAACCTACGGGGTGCAAAAAACTTGCACCTCGCATTAGGCTCTTTAAATGCCCGCTTTTAAGCCTTCTTAGGGCACTTTTAGCAACGGGGGGGGGGGGGGGGTACTAAATTCGCGAGAGGACGCGCCAGAACGCGCCTAGCACGCTCTAGCAAGCCCGAAAATGTCTCACTCGAAAACCGCGTGAAACCGAGCACTTTTCTCTCGTCTTTTCTTTTCATTTCATCGCACTTCATCTAGTACCACACATTTTCTGCCTCATAGTATATCATATTTCCCGCGCCTTGTCTATCCCCCAAATGGGGGAAAAAAGGTTGCTCAATTCGAAACCAAGAATCAGAGATCCCGCATCCCTCGCCCACCGTTTAATTTAGCCGTGTAGAATTGTAGAGTTGTAGAAAGTGGCAGGGACGGTTTTTAACACAGAGGCACAGAGGCACGAAGGCACAGAGGTTGAGCTGGTAGGGGGCGGAGTCCCTTCCGCCCCGTTAAACGGCGGGCAAGGAATGCCCGCCCTACCAGAATCTCCCGATTCTCCCGATCTCAACGGCTAAAATCCGTGGTTAAAAGCCGCTCTCACCTCGCGCGGCGAAGCGCGGCGCGTTGGGCATAGGCGGCTTTCAGGTCGGCGATGAACTGCGCGGCGGTTTTGCTCACCCACTTGCCGTCGGCGCTCCAGTAGCCAATTGCCGCGA
>CAVCJC010000080.1:0-9725 GCA_963602475.1 Lachnospira hominis (ex Liu et al. 2021) | reverse complement strand
TATAATATCAATTGTTCACAAGAAAGACCAGCAATCATTGGTCACGCAACAGGTGTTGCACTGGCTAATTGTTGTCGGGCAGGATTAACAGGATTGTAGTTTGGCTTGGACGCGCTCCGTCGCGTCCGTATGTTTTAACACAGAGTCACAGAGGCACAGAGATGTGGTGGGCGGCTTGAGCGGGGGCTTGCCCGACCCGTCGCTGCGCGGTCTCTTGCCGCCTTTCGCGCATAGACAAGAAACTTCGTTTAGTCAGTCCAGCCTCGACAAAATCTGTGGTTGCGGGCGAGGGTCTCTCTTACGGCGGCGAGCCGCTCCGCTCCTCTCGTGCAACTCCCGCCCGCGCCGCCACAAAAAATCGAAGTCGAGAGTCGAATAGTGGATTTGTTAACCTTTTAATTACGGCGGGCAAGAGACTGCCCGCCCTACCATCGTTACGCTGTGTGGGCAGGTAGGGGGCGGAGTTCCTTCCGCCCTGTTATCAAAAGGTAAACAATTCCTCTCTTCAACTTCAACTATTTACAACTTCTTTACGACTCAGGATGAGAAACGCGGATATGGTGGAGCGCGTCCAAGTAAGGCTTCAATTTTAACCTGCGATTAATCGTCTTTGCATAATTACCGCCAATTTGGTATACTATTCAGCGTAAATGATAGGAGTATCGTATGAAAAGTATAAGAATAATCGCATTTTTGTCCGCCGCGCTTTGTTTGGGCGGCTGTTGCCTCTTTGGTACAGCAGAAGATACGCGTCCGCTTTCAGTGGACGGTGTGCGCCTTAATCGCATTCCAGGAACCTCCAGCGTAGATATTCCTGCTGGGGTAAACGATAAGCAAGTCCTTGATGCCGTTGAGAAAGCGATTACAGAGACGCGTCCTGGTACTCGCAAAGTCGCGATGATAAGCCAGTGGCGTCCTGAACTTCGCGACCCCGAAAACAAGTGGATTCGTGTTGGACTCACAGTGCGCAAACACTATTTGCAGGTTTGTTATCGCATTGAGAATGGCAAGCTCGTCCCTGATGTGCCCTATTCGGAGAATCTGAAGCAACAAGACACTAAGATACATCGCAAGGTTCCTCAGTGGATAAACAACTTCAATGTTCTCATCGCTCAGCAACTTTACGCCGCCCAAAACGGCACCGACTGCTCTGGAAGAAAATAAAGGAGCGTAATAATGTTAACTGCGCGTGATAAGAATGGTGGCATTGTCTTTGCTATGCGAAGCGAAAAGGGACATTTACCAGAGGCATTTTGCCCTTGTTGTAAAAAACCATTGCTTCTCCGTGCAGGAAATGTTAGACGCGCTCATTGGGCACATCTAACAGCTGAGAGTTGCGATGAGTGGTGGGAGAAAGAATCTGAATGGCGAAATAAGTGGGTGCATAAGCTTTGTGAGCTACCGAATGTCGACATAGAGAATGTAATTGAGAAGGATGGTGCTAAACATTTCTATGACGCACGATTTAATGAATCGCTTGTGGTTATATGTAGAAGGAAGAAGATCCCAGCTAATCAATTAATTAATCGGGAAGATTTCTTCGGAGATATGGTTTGGTTAGTTGATGGGAGAACTTCAGAATACCAAGAATATGTGCAGTTTATGTATTCAAGGAAGCGAATAAAGATTGAGGGCATATTAGATGGACAAATGTGTAAAATGTGGTTTTATCCCAATTCTCGTTTGTTTAATAGATGGCGAGATAGTCAGCGTCCAGTTGTGTTTGATTTCTTGTCGCACTCCAATGGTGAAGTGGAAGCTTTGCTTTGTATGCTACCGAGAGGACAAATGCATGGTTTTGTGTTTTTGGTGTTCTCCCGTGAATCGTTTATGGAACAACTTTCTAATAGAGGAGTGTTCTCAAAAGAATGGTTGGATGATGTAAATGAACGAGTAATTGCGGCGTATGACAAGTTCTATGGGAGACAAACAACCTCATTATATGAATTAGTTGAAGAAGAATCAACAAAAGAAGCCAATAATTTACAAAGAACCGCACCAGAGCAAGTACTTGCGCCCATTGATGAAGAGGCACTAAGAGTTCGTAAAGAAATGCTTATTACAGAATACAGAGGGCTTGGCTTTTCAGAAGCCGATGCGATTGCTAAGGCAAATCTTAAACTAGAATCAGAACGGAACTAATATTATGAAAAAAACGATGAAATGTTTTGCATTAATGCTTTTGGCATTTACTGTGGGAGGGTGTTGCTCGTTTGCATCGCGCCCTTTAGCACCTAAATATAGCGACAAAGCGATTTGCATCTATCGACCAGAGTATCCACGATGGGCAAATGATGAGGTTGAAGCCTGTTTGCTTAGGAGGTTCCAAGATGTCGGAATACAGGCGCGAATCGTCCAACCTCACAGTGCTATAAAGGATGGTGAATTGCAACTTTATTATAAAATCCGTCGTGGATGGGTGTTTTGGCGGACGGTGAGTTGGCTTAAGATATCCGTAGAGGATCCCAGCGGTGAAATTGTAGCATTCGCCAACTTTAGGCAGAAAGGCGGACTCTTTTCCGTTTTTGACATTTGTCACAAGTGGCGCGGTCCCGAGTATCAAACAGACCGTCTTCTAGACATTCTTACAGCCGACCTTAAAGACAAATAGCATGTGATGTCCATGGGGGAGGCAGACCTCATAGACAAATTGCTCACTTTTAGCTAAAAGTGAGCAACTAACATAGTATGTTCTTAATACAGAGGCACAAAGTTAGTTGAAGTGCGGAATTATTAACCTTCTAATAACGGCGGGTAAGGGACTGCCCGCCCTACCAAATCGTGTGGTTAGATGAGGAAGTCGGAGAGGGTTTTGAGGGTGGGGATGCGTTCGAGGGGGTAGTGCACGCCGAAGGCGGCTTCTGTTTCCATCACGAGGCGCAGGTGATTGACGCTATCCCACTCGGGGATGGACTCATACGCCGTTTCGCGTGAGAGGGTTTCACGCGGCACTTGAAAGACTTTTGCCGCGAGGGCGAAGAAGGCTTCTTCATTCATTGCCGCGCCTTTCGGGCACGAAGAGCGTCCCTTATGCACCAAAAGAGGAGGGCAAAATCGGTCAAAAGGGAGAGTAGTGCCAAAATCAGCACCACGGACGCGGGTTTCGGGAGTTTGGTCTCGCCTAGTGCACGCGGCGCAGGAACCTCCAAAAGCGCGGCATTTCCGTAGTAGCCCTTTACACGGATGTGAGCGCGGCGCATTTGCTCTTGGACGGATGGGTTCCGTAGGATTTGAGCATCGGCGAACTGAAGGTCGGCGTCCGCCTTGCGGGGGGCACAATAAAGGGCATCGATACGCACGAGGTCCATCGTGCCAATCACGATAAGTGCCGCGAGAAGGGTGGTTTGGAGAGCCTTTGAGAGGGAGGTTTGGGCTAAAAGCCGCGAAAGAGCCTCTAGCCCGTATCCTGCGAGGACGACAAGCGCAAATTCGGTGAGGTGGTGCCACTTAACGGGGGCACGCAGGTAGTCTCCGAACGGGAGCGCATAAATGAGGCGGTAGACGGGCTCACAGAAGCGTCCGAGGGAGAAGAGCCAGAAGATGAAGGCACAAATAGCGAAGAAGAAAATATCGCGGCGAGCGGGCGTGAGGGCGCGGAGGCGTTTGCCGCCACAGCCCACGATGAGTGCTCCAAGCGCGAGGAGGCAGGTAATTGCGCCCACATAAAGCGCGTGCTGACGATAATTGCCGCTCGGTGCATTAAGGGGACGCCCCAAGCGACCCGTGTAGGGACGCGTCCCTTTTGTTGCGCCATTTATGGCGAGGGTTAAGGGACAGCTCGTGTCGCCGTGTACACGCGGCACAATGAACTCGAGCGTGTCCTCGGGCGGGAGCGACCAATTCGTCACGAAAATCCAGCGGGCTTCGGGGTCATTCGCTTGGGCATTAGCCGAAGACGCGGCAATTTGCTCATCGCGTCCCTTGAGATCGTGGGTGAAGGCTTGGTAGAAGCTGGGGAGTCCGACGAGGATGAAGGTGAGGAGGGCGAGTGCCGCGCCTTTCAGGAAGCTCTTGCGTTCACAGGCGAGGCGGTAGACGAAATAAATGGCGGTAAAGACCGTGAAAAGAAGCCACAAATCGGGTTGATAGAAGCTTCCCCACGCGAGGCAGGCTCCGAGTAAGAGCCAATAGCGCGGCTTATTTTGGGCGAGGGCGCGGTCGATAAGTCCGAAGGCGAAAACGCCGTAGGTCATCCAACGGAACCATCCGAGATGTCCCGCGCTATAGAGGGTGCACCAATAGCCTGAAAAGGCGAGGAAGAGTCCCGCGCCATAGGCGGCGAGGGACGAAAGCCCGCGTCCTTTTAGGAACCAGGCAAGCGCGAGAGCCGCCGCGAAAAGGGCGACGGCATAGCGCAATTCGACCCAGACGTAGGGTCCGCCAATAAAGGTGAGGAGGTCATCTGGGACGAACTTGCCCGAGGTGAGCCACCCTGAGAAGAAGGCGGTAACCCAGTGGCGCGGCGCATTAACGGCACAATCTGGCATAACAGGCGCGAGGTCAAGCGACCACGTGCCTGCGAAGATGTAAAGTACCGCCGTCCAGAAAACGGCGGTAAACGCCCAGAAAGTGCCGCGCTTCACGCGCTGAGAGCCTTTTACTTAATGGCGCTGAGGGCAATGAGCGAGAACACCATCGCGAAAATAGCGACAGTCTCGATAATGCCGAGCGCGGCGAGGTAGTTGGTGAAGCCTTGGTTCGTCTCGGACTGTGCATCGCACGAAGCCGCCGCGGCGCGTCCCTGGTAGATCGCCGAGAGCCCAATGGCGAGACCCGAGAAGATACCCGCGACGAGCACAGGCACGCCCGAACCCGCCGAGACTTGCCCGACCTTGCCGAGCATGACGAACATCAGGATCATTCCGTAAAGCGTCTGAGTAATAGGCGCACCGACGAATGAAAGAAGCAAGAAGGGGGCGGGTTTATTCGCCGCATAGCACTTCTTCCATGAGCCAACGGCCGCCGCGGCCGCGAATCCCGTCCCGAGCGCACTGCCGGCACCCGAGAGACCCAAGCAGGCAATTGCACCTGCGACTATCATTGCTGCATCGTTCATTGTTTACTCCTTAGTTGTGAGTTTGTAGATTTTTGTTGTTAAACCTTTGTTGCTTGCCGCCGGAAGGGCGCGAACGCGTACCCTGACCAAGTGACACCCTTGTGGTTAGAAAACTCGAGCGTATTGAGACGCACGGCATGGACGAGGATTGAGAGCCCCGCCATCGCGAGGTTGAGCCCGTGGCCAATCACGAGGATAAGTGCCGCGCCAAGACCCATAAGCGCCGTGACCCACCACGCGTGGGGGTCGGCGAAAAGCCCAGTCGCCATCGCGTTAAAGTTTTCCGCGACCTTAACGGAAGCTAGCCCCACCGCGAAGAGACGCACATACGAGATGATGTCGCCCAAAGCGCTCATTATGTTCAGGGGCAAAAGCCCGAGTTCTGCTCCGCGCGATTTGAGTTCGGACGGCTTCAGCGTAAAGCCAAAGACGGCGATGAGGGAGAGCGCGAAGGCGACGAACATCACGGTTGGAATGCTCGCGAAGACGCCGACAATGGAGTTTGTCACGAAATACATAAAGAGCAGAATGCCTGCCCAGCCGAACTCCGCGATACACGTCGAGTCATTAATCTTGCAAACGCCATTCCAGATGCGTGCGAGCATAAGGTGCGAGGCACCAATTGTGAAGCAGAGGAACATCATATGGCGGTAGGTTACATCGCCGAGCCACTGCACGGTTACCCAATCGCGGCACCACGGGATTGGCGCACCGAACCATGTATTTGAGAGCGTGCCCCAGGCGATTGTCGCGAGCGAGAATACCGTGAGCAAGATGAGCCAACTACGCGCGAGGGGCGAGCGGTTGCCCGCCGTCTTCTTCCATCCCCACAGTGTCGCGGCGAGGAAAATGGCACCATACGCGCCATCGCCCACGAGCATCGCGAAGAAGAGCGAGAAGTAGCACATAAATGGAACTGAGACATCCGTCTCGGTGTAGGCGGGCACAATGCCGAGCCCCGCGAAGAGTGCCTTCATCGACTTAAAGAAGCGCGGCGGTTCAATGAGGGTCGGCGGCGTTTCGTCCGCTGCCGCGTCCCTTAGAAGAATGCCCCAGCCTTGTTCGGAGGCTTTGGAGCGCAACTTTTCGCAGCTTGGCGCGGGAATCCATCCCGAGACGCAGGCGAGTTCGCCCTGAATACCCATCAATTCGCGGGCTTCTTCAAAGGCAATTTTATCCGCGAGAGCGGGACACTGCTTCAAAAGTGCCGCGTCATCCGTTGCCGCGAGGCTCGCCGTTTCGTCCGCGACGGACTTGAGAAGTGCCGCGTGGTCGGCTTGGAGGGCGCTCAGGCGCTTGGGGGGAAGTTTCTCCGGCAATTGGACGACGCTCGCGAGGTCAATGCCTTCATCGAGGAGCTTCTGGGCGAGCGCAGGGTCGAAGTCGCCGTAGGGTGCGTAAACTTGAATCTGCCGCGCGAGCTTCTCCGCCTCATTGGTGTGGTCGGCGCGGCTTTTCGCGAGGGCGAGAACTTCGGGGGTCGTCCGTTCAATGGTTTCGGCGGGCGCGGCAGAGAGTCCCAGCTCCTTGCGTGCCTTACGGATATCCCGCACGGCGGTCTCGAGGGCTGTGACAGCTCCCTTCGCGGCAGTTACGGGTGCGCCCACGGCGGAAGTGAGGTCGAGGTGAATCGCCCCAAGTTCCCGCAATTCGGTTAGTGTCTCTTCTTTAGCACTCGCGAGGCACACGAGGTCGAGATGTTTCATTGTAACAATCATGCTACATCCTCGCTTTCTTTGACGCGCGACTTGGCGATTTTGCCGCGCATAACGGCCGCCGCCTGTTCATCGCCAATGGCAATCTTAATGATGCGGATTGCTTCCTTGCACGAGGGAATCTTCACTTTCTCGAAGAGATTCACGCGTTGCGAAGTCTGCTGAAGCTCAATGGAGATGAGGCGACGCTGTTCTTCGTAAATCGCTCGCTCACATTGGAGGGAGAGAATCTGCGTCGTAGTGTCGACCGCCTCATCTATCCACGCGGGGGTCGCCCACAAGTCGACATCCTTGACTTCCGTCTCAATGGAGGTGAAAGTCGGGATGGTCACACCCGCGATGTTGGTGAACCCTGTGTTCACATGCTTGACCGAGACGAGCCCCTTGAGGAGAGCTTCGTCCGTTGCGAAAAGTCCGACCCAGCTATTAAGTGCCGCGCGAACAGCCCGTTCGCGCGTAGAGACCGCGTCGGCTTTTGCCGTGATACCTGCAATCTCGCTTTGCAGTTGTTGCTTCTTGAGTTGAAGCATCGGCAAGAAGCGTTGAAACCGTTTCAACGCATCCATCTGAGCCTTGAGCTCAGTCTTCGTTAGTTTTACACGTGCCATTAGGAATGATTATACACTTTTTTCGTCGCGATTTCAAAGGGGAATTTTCAGTCACGGCATTAATAGTCATCCTCAGGTTTCAAGTAGCGGAGGAGATCGCTGAAAGAAGAGAGCCTAATTGTGGTGCGCGAGCCGTTGAGTTTGCCGAAGCCAAAGAGGCAAAAAGCGCTCTTTACGCCCGCATTTTCGGCGCACTGCATATCCGTCCAATTGTCGCCGACCATCCAGTCGTAGGCGCTAAGGCGGTGCCCACCCATCCGCGCGGCACATTCTCTGAGGGGCAAGGCGCTCGGCTTCATTTCCGCGCAGTCTCCGCCCGCGATGACTGCCGCGCCGAAGAATTGCTGCAAGCCGAACTTGGCGAGAATCTCCTTCACGGCGAAGGAGGGCTTCGCGGTATTGATGCCGAGCCGCCAGCCCCGCCGACGGAGCTCTTCCAGCGTCGAGCGCACGCCCGGATAAAGCGTCACCGTCTCGAGCATGTGCTCAGAGTAGTGGGACATGAAAATGCGCTTAAGCTCGTCCACATTTTCCGTCGCCTCAGGAATGCTATTCTGGAGCAGATGTGCCGCGCCGAGCCCCACATGCTGAAGGACCTCTTCGACGGGCAATTCCTTGAGCCCCAAATCGCGGCGTGTGTGATTGACCGTCGCGGCAAGATCGTGCCGCGAGTCAATCAGGGTTCCATCCATATCAAAGAACGCGGCATTCATAGCACAATAGCCTTACGCGCGGCAGCCAAGTCGGCGAACTCGCCGCCCGCAATCATCTGGACGATGAGGTTGCCAATGGCGGTGCCTTCGCTCGGACCCGCGAAAACATCGAGTCCCGTCGCGTCCGCCGTGAGGGCATTCAAGTAGCGGTCTTTTGAGCCGCCGCCCACAATATTAATGGAGGTATAGGTCTTGCCCGTTAGCGAGGAGAGCGTGTCAATCGCGTTCGCATAGCACGCGGCAAGTGACCGATAGACGCAGGCCATCAGCTCGCCAATTGTCTGAGGAGCTTTCTCTTCGTCTTCACGCACCGCGCTGAGCACCGCGTCAATCATACTGGGCGGATTCAAGAAGCGCGAATCATTGACATCGATAATGACGGGATAGTCCGTCGCCGCGCGGGCGAGCATCTCGAGGTCGGCATAGGAATATTGCTTATCCTTCTCGTAGTCCGTGAGCTGCTTGCGGGCGGCGGCCTTGACTTCTGCCGCGTCAGAGCCTTCCACATAATCTACGCCATTCAATTCGCGGCGGATGGACTGAATCATCCAAAGCCCCATGATGTTTTTGAGGAAGCGATAGCGTCCCCATGCGCCACCCTCATTCGTGAAGTTTGCCGCGCACGCGGCTTCCGTCGTGACGGGCACTTCATTTTCCACGCCGAGGAGGGACCAAGTTCCGCTCGAGAGATAAACCGCGTGGTCATCGCGTGCCGGCACGGCGAGGTAGGCGCTGCCCGTATCGTGCATCGCGGGGAGGATGACTTTAACACCTTTGTAAGTGCCCACCGTCGCGCCCGGCATCTCGAGTTTGCCAAAGATGCGACGCGGCAGCCCAAGGCGGTCGATGAGCTCGAAGTCCCAATCTTTCTTTGCCGCGTCCAGAAGGGCGGTCGTGGAAGAGTCGGTGTACTCATGGACAATCTTTCCTGTCAGGCGATAATTGAGGTACTCGGGCATCATTAGGAGGTGCGCGGCTTTCTCAAGTTGCTCAGGATGTTCCTTTTTGAGTGCCCAAAGCTGATAGATGGTGTTGTAAATCGCCTTCTGGATGCCTGTGCGCTTATAGAGGTCGGCAAAAGAAAGGACTTGCGCCTCGATTTCGGTGTCTGCACCCTGAGTGCGCGTATCGCGATAGGCAACCGCGTCCGAACATAGGTTGCCCTCCGCGTCGAGAAGGACGAAGTCAACACCCCATGTGTCGATACCAATGGACTCGACGGACCCCTTAGCAAGTGCCGCGTCAATGCCCGCCTTCACACTCGCGACGAGCTTCTCAATATCCCAGCAGTCGTGTCCGTCGCGGCGGATTTGCGAGTTGTCGAAGCGGTACACTTCTTCAAGCGCAATCTTGCCGTCCGTGAGGCATCCTAGAATGTGACGCCCCGAACTGGCGCCGATGTCAATAGCTAGATAGTTGTTCATGGCTATGATTATACCACAAATACGCCGACGAATGCAATAGGGTAAAAGTGGGTAAATGTTGTGTTTGAGCTTGTTTTAGACAGGATTAACAGGATTTGGACGCGGGTGTTTTTTAACACAGAGGCACAGAGGCACAGAGAAGAGGAGGGCGGCAAGCCGCCTGTAATCTTTTGTTATTGGTTTTAGCCGTGTAGAGTTGTAGAATTGTA
>CAVCJC010000079.1:0-9875 GCA_963602475.1 Lachnospira hominis (ex Liu et al. 2021) | reverse complement strand
GGGGCGCATTCGCGCCCAATAAACGGGGCGGAAGGGACTCCGCCCCCTACCCTTCTACAATTCTACAACTCTACACGGCTAATTTAAGCGGCGGGCAAGGGACTGCCCGCCCTACCAAAATCTCCCGATTCTCCCGATCTCCACGGCAAAACAATCCGTGACAATCCGTGGTTAAAAATCGCCACCTGCGCTCGGTTAGGAGCGGATGAGAGAGAGGAATTCGGCACGGACTTTTTCGTCCGATCGGAAACTGCCTAAGACAGCGGATGTGGTCATTTCGCTATTCTGCTTCTCCACTCCACGCATCATCATACAGAGGTGTTTGGCACGAATAACTACCCCCACGCCTTCGGCGTCCACCTCTTTCATAATCGCGTCCGCAATTTGCTCGGTCATACGCTCTTGAATTTGCAAGCGCCGCGCAAACATATCGACAATTCGCGCGAGCTTGGAGACTCCGAGTACTTTGCCCTTCGAGATATAGCCAATCGCACAAGTTCCGTAAAACGGCAACATATGATGTTCGCAAAGGGAATAAAGCTCGATATCCTTCAAGATGACCATGTGGTTTGTGCCACTCGTGAACTTGGCGCCATTGACCACCTTCTTCAAGTTCTGACGATAGCCGCGCGTCAGGTAAGTGAGGGACCTTGCGACGCGCTGGGGGGTCTTCACAAGTCCTTCTCGCTCGGGATCCTCGCCCAATTCGACGAGGAGTTCCCTCACGAGCGCGGCAATTTTCTTTTCGTTTGGCTCTTTCATATTTGCCTCACGCTTTATTACTCAGCCGTGTGCGCGTCAATTTCCGCCTTGACCGCGTCATATTCGCTCAAGATTTCCGTTGAAGGCTTGCCCGTCACGAGCGAGACGACGACAATGGTAATGAAGGCGAAGACAAAGCCTGGCACGAGTTCGTAAAGGTGAAGAATTGAGTCCGGATTTGCCGCGAGGTAGTCCGCCGAGACGCCAAACTTCCAGACGAAGCAAGTGACCGCGCCGACAACCATGCCCGAGATGGCTCCGACGAGATTCGTGCGCCGCCAGAAGAGAGCGAGCAAAATCAACGGACCAAACGCCGCGCCAAAGCCTGCCCACGCGAACGAGACCATCTTCATAACCACCTTAAAGAAGGCACTATTCGTATTCATCGCCATAATAATTGCCGCGATAGCAACTGCCGCGACGGCAAGGCGGGAAACGAAGATAAGTTCGCGATTAGACGCATTTTTGCGCAAAACAACCTTATAAAGGTCATTCGAGAAGGACGAAGCCGAGACGAGGAGTTGGCTATCGGCCGTGGACATAATCGCCGCCATAATTGCGGAAAGCAGAATGCCCGCGAGAACGCGTGCCCAGAAGCCATTCGCGAAGATTCCGTTAATCATAATCATAAACATCCGTTCAGGGTCGCCGCCAACATCCGCGAGGGTGAGTCCGCGCATTTTGAGGTAGAGGTGGAAGACGAGACCAATCACAATTGCCGCGCCGAGGGAGATTGTCACCCATGTCATAGCAATGCGCCGCGAACCCTTGACTTCCGCTGGGTTATCGATGGACATAAACCGCACGAGGATGTGGGGCATACCGAAGTAGCCAAGCCCCCACGCGAAGCAGGAGGCGAGCCCAATGAAGCCCGTCGCCTTCATCGTCGTCGCGCTCGTGAAGAGGGACTGCAAATAGGGGTTGATGTCGTTAAGTTGGTTCACCGTCGCGGCAAATCCGCCCGCTTGGCAAACGACCACGGCGGGGACGAGCACAATCGCGAGGAACATCAGCGTGCCCTGCACGAAGTCCGTCCAGCACACGGCGAGGTATCCGCCCAAAAAGGTGTAGCCGACGACCACGAGAGCCCCCACCCAAAGGCAGAACTGGTAGCCCGAGATAGAAAGCCCCGCGAAGGAGATTGTCTCAGGGATTCCGAATGTGGAAGTAAAGAGCTTCGCGCAGCTCACAAAACCCGAGGCGGTATAGAAGGTAAAGAAAACAAGAATAATAACCGCCGCGATTATGCGGGAAATGCCCGTCGGGTCGCGGAAGCGGTTAGCAATAAAGTCAGGAATCGTGATTGAATCGCGGCACTTATGGGAGTAGACGCGCAAGCGGTGGGCAACAATCTTCCAGTTAAGATAAGTGCCGACGAGGAGTCCAATACCAATCCACGCCTCAGAAAATCCGCCAAGATAAATCGCGCCTGGTAGCCCCATCAAAAGCCACCCCGACATATCCGAGGCTTGGGCGGAAAGCGCGACCACCCACTTGTTCATCTTGCGTCCGCCCAGATAGTAGTCGCCGAGGGACTCTTGACAGTTCGTGAAGTAGAAGCCAATCCCCAGCATCAACAGCAAATAAGCGACGAATGTGCCGAGGACAATCCAATCAAATACCATAATTCTTTACCTTTTTATTAAGAGACGCGCCTTTCGGCGCGTCATATCAAATAACCTAACTCAGAGAAAAGTGAATTAGAAATCAAAGTACGTCGTGAACTGGACGCGCTGATCGGGCGAAGTGCCGTCATTGTAGTAGTCCGTCGTCAAACGGGCATACTCAAGCGCGAAGTGCAAGTTGTCGTTCACTTGGTAGAAAGCCGTCAAATAAGCGCGGTCATTATAGGTAATGCCCTCGCCATTCTTGGTCTTGTCGTTGCCGACATCATCGTCATCGGGATTGTCAAAGCCATAGCCAATCGCGAATGCCCAGTGATAGTTAAACTTGTAGTTGAGGTCGATGAAGCCGCCCATCGTCTGGACCGTCTTGCCACGTGCATTCTCGGTGTGATAAGCAACCGAGTTGCCCGCACCCGCCTGAATTCCGTTCAGGTTGTCGCCCGCAAAGAACTGACCCGTGAGAACGAGCGCATCAGAGTCGCTATCGGAATCGTTAAGAATGCCTGCCGCAATCGGGAGTGACGCGCCCACGAGGAGCATCTTCGAATCGTACTCGTCGTACTGACCGTCAAAAGTATATCCGCCCGTCCAGCGGTGGCTACGGTCGCGTCCGTACATACCGCCGATACCGATGAGCCAGTCGTGACCCTTCGCCCAAGAGGCTTCGTGGGAGTAGACGACCGCACCTTCGATGAGTGCCCAAGCGGAAGACGAGTTGTTTTCCTGTCCGTCATCATCACGGTCGCCGCCCATGCCCGGACCGCCCTTGACGATGCCGAGGCGGACCTCGAGGTTATCCTTATCACCCTTGAAGTTCTTCGTCACACGGAACTGCGGGCTACGACGGTACGGATGACCCGTGTGCTCCATCCAAGCTCCATCAATTTCGCTCGGGGTGACAATCTTCCAGAGGTGCCAAGTTTGACCCGCGAGAATGGACCAGCCGCTATCCTCGTGAGTCGCCTCCAAATAGGCGTGACGCCAGTGGAAGCCGTAGTCGTTCTCGTTCACGCTACTGCCGAAGATATCAAACTCGACCTTGCCCGCAACGGTCCAGCCATTCCAGCTCTCAGGAGTCGCGAGTTTCACGCCGAAAATGGAGTTCTGCATCGCGAAGGAGGTGTTGTGCCCCTGCCGCTTAGCCGTCGCCTTGTTCGCCACCCAGTCGGTCGTGAAGTCGCCCACTGTGCCGCGAGAGTTGTAAACCGCGTCCAATTCGAGCGTTCCGTACGGGGTAACCTTGATTCCGTTCGCGCTCAGCGGCTCAAAGATGCCCGCCGTAGCGTCCGCGAGATAATAGGAAGAGCCCGAGGCGGTCGTGTAGACCTTACCCGATTCACTAACGGTCGTACCATCATCATGGGGACGCGTCGCGGCGACTTCGGTCTTTGCCTCTTGCGCGGGAGCCGGCTTCGCCTGAGCACCCTCGAGTTGGGCAATACGCTCAGCCTGCGCCTTATTCTCGGCTTCGAGTTTATTCAAACGCTGAATCAACGCCTGCAAATCAGCCTGCGTGACTGTATCGGATGGTGCCGCAAGTGCTCCCGTGAGGGTTGCGCAAGTCGCGGCAACAGCAAAAAGTAACATTTTCATAGTACTATTATATCATAAATCGCACCGAAATGATACGACTTTTTTCACTTTTCGCACAATTGTGCGCCTTTTTAGAGGTAAAGAGGGGCGAAATTAGGTCTCGGCGTAGGCCCCGAGGAACACAAAGTGCTCAATTTCAGGGTCAAGCGAGAGTTCCGACAACAAGCACAAGACGCGCGGATCGTTCGGATTCGCGTCAAAGTCGAAGGTGAAACGGAACTCGAAGTCCATTCCAGGGATCGGACGCGACTCCAATTTCGAGAGATTGACATCAATTGAGGCAAACTTCGAAATAATCGCGTTTAGGGAGCCAGGGCGGTGCGGAAGGCTGAGCATGAGGCTCAGCTTATTCGCGTCCGGATAAATCTCGAGTTTCTTTGAAATGCAGATAAACCGCGTATAGTTATACGCCGCGTCACTAATATCCTCGGCGATTACGGCAAGTCCATAAAGCTCAGCACACGAGCGCGAGGCAATAACTGCCGCGTCCTTCTTGCCGCTTGCCGCCAGTTCCTTCGCCGCGCGCGCCGTATTTGTGCCCGGCACAACCTTCATCGTGGGATGATTCTTCAGGAAGTTCGTGCACTGCGCAATGGCGTGCGGATGGCTCGAGACTGAACGGACATCCTCAAGGCGCGTCCCCGGCACAGCCAAAAGGACATGATTCACCTTCAAGCGCAGCGCACGCACAATATGGAAGCGGTGCTTGCACATAAGGTCATAGACGGCGGTCACCGTTCCCGCCGCCGAATTCTCGACGGGCAACACGCCATAGGGGCAATCCCCCTTCTCAACCGCCTCAAAGACGCGCTCAAAGCCGTCCACGAATTGGATGGTGGGGAAACTGAAGAAGCGCGATGCCGCCTGCTGGGCATACGCGCCTTCCACGCCCGGCACAGCCACCGTCGCGCGCGTCGGGAACTTTGCCGCCGTCGTCCGTTGGGCTTCCTGAATGGCGTGGACGAGCGGCGAGTCGCCTTTCAATAGGACGCGTTGCCGCGCTTTGGAGATATTAAAGAGGGTAGAGAAGAAGAGCCGCGCGTCATTCTCATAGTCAGGACCGACTTTCTCGGCGACATGAGACAAAATGGCACGTTCGCGGGCGGGGTCCGTAATCGCGACCCCCATCTCGCGCTTCGCCGTCGCGACATCACGCGAAACTTCCAGTCGCTCCATAAAGAGTTGGACGAGTTTCTCATCAATCGCGTTAATCTTTTCGCGGGCTTCTTCTAGCTTAGTCATAGTGCCTCCACAATCGCCGCGCCCATCTCGGTTGTCGAGACTGCCGCGCCACCCGCCGCAATGTCGGCGGTACGCACGCCCTTAGCGAGCACCTTGCCAACCGCCTGCTCAATCGCGTCCGCCTCAGCCTTCAAGCCAAAGGAATGGCGCAACATAAGTGACGCGGAAAGGATAGTCGCAATGGGGTTGGCAATATTCTTGCCCGCGATATCGGGGGCGGAACCGTGAATCGGCTCGTAGAGTCCGTGCCCACCCGTACCCAAGGAGGCGCTCGGCAACATGCCAATCGAGCCAGTGATTTGCGAGGCTTCGTCCGAAAGAATGTCGCCAAACATATTTTCCGTCAAAAGCACATCGAAGTGCGCGGGGTCCCGCACAAGTTGCATCGCGGCATTATCGACATACATATGGTCGAGCGCGACATCCGCATATTCTGCCGCGCCGAGGCGGGTCACCGTCTCACGCCACAAGCGGGAGGTCGCGAGCACATTCGCCTTATCGACACTCGTCACGCGGCACTTGCGCTTACGCGCCGCCTCAAAGGCGAGGCGGGCAATGCGCTCAATCTCAGGAACCGAATACGGCATCTTATCGAGGGCGCTTTGTCCGTCGGGAGCCGTCTCGTGTGCACCAAAGTAGATGCCACCAATGAGTTCACGCACGACGAGCACATCAATGCCCGCCGACACAATCTCTGGCTTAAGGGGGCTCGCGCCCTTCAAGGCATCCCACACTTTCGCGGGGCGCAAATTACCGAAAAGACCAAGTTCTTTACGGAGCGTCAGGAGCGCCCGCTTTTCAGGCCGCTGGGGTCCCGGCAGAGAGTCCCACTTCGGACCGCCCACCGCGCCGAGCAGGACGGCATCCGCCGCCTTACACGCCGCGAGAGTGGTGTCGGGCAAGCAGTCGCCGTACAAATCATATGCCGCGCCACCGACGGGATAAGTCGTCATCTCAAAGTCGTGACCAAACTTCTTCGCTGTCGCGGCGAGCACTTTCACCGCCTCGCCCACAATCTCGGGGCCTACGCCGTCACCCGGAATTACTGCAATTGTCTTTTTCATTTGCGTCCCTTCAAATATGCCGCGAGTCCCCCCGCCTTGATAAGCTCACGCATAAACGGAGGGAACGGTTCCGCCGCGAAGCGTGCGCCCGTCGTTTCGTCCACGATGGTGCCCGTATCGAAGTCAATCGAGACCTCATCACCATTCTGAATCGCCGCCGCCGCCTCGGGGCACTCCAAAATCGGGAGCGCGATATTGAGGGCGTTGCGGTAGAAAATGCGCGCGAAGCTCGCGGCAATTACGCAACTCACGCCGCAGGTCTTAATCGCGAGAGGCGCATGTTCTCGCGAGGAGCCACAGCCAAAGTTGCGCCCCGCGACAAGTATATCGCCCGCCTTCACATTCTTCGCGAATGCCGCGTCAATATCTTCCATACAATGTGCCGCGAGCTCTTTCGCGTCAGGCGTATTCAAATAACGCGCGGGGATAATGACGTCGGTATCAACATTATCGCCATATTTATGGACTTTACCTTTAGCATTCATAATTAGCACACTCCTTCTGGGGACGCGATACGCCCCGCAATGGCACTCGCCGCCGCCACAGCGGGGCTCGCGAGGTAGATTTCACTTTCGACATGACCCATACGCCCAACGAAGTTGCGATTCGTCGTCGCGACGCACCGCTCACCCTTGGCGAGAATGCCCATATGCCCACCGAGGCACGGACCGCAAGTCGGGGTCGAAACGGCACATCCCGCTTCCACAAAGACTTTGAGAAGCCCTTCTTCCATCGCCTGCAAATAGACGCGCTGAGTGGCGGGAATGACGATACAGCGCACATTCGCCGCGACCTTGCGTCCCTTCAAGATTTCCGCCGCGGTGCGCAAGTCACTGATGCGTCCGTTAGTGCACGAACCAATGACGACTTGGTCGATGGCAATCGTGCCAACTTCGGAAATCTTCTTCGTATTTTCCGGCAAATGCGGGAAGGCGACCGTCGGCTCAAGTGCCGCGAGGTCAATCTCGACCGTGCGCTCATAAACCGCGTCAGGATCTGCCGCGTAGACGCGCGGCTCTTTCGCGCCGTGCTCCTTCAAATAAGCGAGCGTCTGCTCATCGACAGGGAAGATTCCGTTCTTCGCGCCCGCCTCAATCGCCATATTCGCGATAGAAAAGCGGTCGTCCATAGAAAGTGCCGCGACACCCTCGCCCGTGAACTCAAGCGACTGATAGCGCGCCCCATCTACACCGATAAGCCCAATCAAGTGAAGAATGACATCCTTGCCACTCACCCACTTGCGCGGAGCCCCCTTCAGCACAACCTTAATTGCTGACGGAACGCGGAACCATGTCTCGCCCGCGCTCATACCCGCCGCCATATCCGTCGAGCCCACACCCGTCGAGAAGGCTCCGAGGGCTCCGTAAGTGCAAGTGTGGCTATCCGCGCCAATCACGAGGTCACCCGCCGTGACCAAGCCCTTCTCAGGCAACAAGGCGTGTTCAATGCCGCAGTCGTGACCAACTTCAAAGTAATTGGTAATGCCTTGCTCCTTCGCGAAAGTGCGCATACACGCACACTGCGCCGCCGCCTTAATATCCTTATTAGGCGTAAAATGGTCGGGCACAAGCGCGATTTTCGTCTTATCAAAGACCTTCTCTTTGCCAAAGTTGGGAAATACCCCAATGGCGACTGGCGTTGTAATGTCGTTGCCCAAGACGAGGTCGAGCTTCGCCATAACGAGCTCGCCCGCGTGGACCTCATCTCTCCCGGCATGTGCCGCGAAGATCTTTTGTGTCATTGTCATTGCCATATGCTACCTCTTCTAAATTACTTATCCGTATGACCACCCGAGAGCATATCCTCTTCGTAGGTCTGCTGGGCGATGGCCGCCGCGCCCGCGCCGAGCCGCTCAGACTGCCCCGCGAGCATACGATTCACCGCGTCGAGCGTGGACAAAATCGAGCCCTCGATAACGTCCGTCGAAACACCCTTGCCGCGATACGCGCCCGCTTCATCCGCAATCTTCACATTGACCTCGCCGAGAGCGTCCCGATATTCGGTAACTGCCGCGATGCGATAATCGAGAAGCTTAAACGGATGTCGCACAATCTTCTCAATGGCGCGAACGGACGCGAAGACGGGACCCGTACCATAGGCGGTCTCGGTGACCTTCTCGCCGCCGCGCTCCAGCGTGACGCACGCCGTCGAGTACATACGGTTGCCGCTCGAGACCACATAATTAACGAGTGCCCAATCATTTTCACGGTGCGGATGCCCCACCGCCGCCTCAACAAGGGCGACAATGTCGCGATCCTCAATCGTCTTCTTGCGGTCGGCGAGCACCTTGAACTCGGCGAAGAGTTTATCCTCGACGACTTTCTCAAGCGTGTAGCCGAGTTCCTCAAGACGCTGGGCAAACGCATGCTGTCCCGAGTGCTTGCCGAGCACGAGCGCGGTCTTCTTGAGTCCGACACTCTCTGGCGTCATAATCTCGTAAGTCTTCGCATTCGCCATCACGCCATGCTGGTGGATGCCACTTTCGTGGGCGAAGGCATTCGCGCCGACAATCGCCTTATTCGGAGCAATCTTCACGCCCGTAATCGTTTGCAAAAGCTGGGCGGTCTTGGCAATTTCTTCCGTCTTGATATTGTAGCCAATATCATAAACGTCATGGCGTGTGCGGAGGTTCATAATGACCTCCTCAATCGCGGCATTCCCAGCCCGCTCTCCAATGCCACAAATGCACCCTTCAACCTGCCGCGCACCCGCCGCGACACCCGCGAGCGAATTGGCGACGGCGAGTCCCAAGTCATCGTGGCAGTGCATCGAAATGACCGCCTTATCAATATTCGGAACGCGCGTCATGACATTCGTCACCATCGCGCCAACTTCCTTCGGGGTCGCGTAGCCAACCGTATCCGGCAAGTTCACCGTCGTCGCACCCGCCTTAATGACGGCCTCCACCACGCGGCACATATAGTCCTTGTCGGTGCGCGTCGCATCCTCAAGCGAGAACTCCACATCATCGCAGTAGTTGCGGGCATACTTCACCGCGTCAACCGCCCGCTGCAAAGCCTGCTCACGCGTCATCTTGAGCTTATATTCCAAATGCAAGTCGCTCGTCGCGAGGAACGTGTGAATGCGCGGCCGCTTCGCACCCTTCACCGCCTCATATGCCGCGTCAATATCCTTAAGTAGCGCACGCGAAAGGGACGCGACCGTAATGTCGCTTACGGACTCCGCAATCGCCTTGACGGACGCAAAGTCGCCCGGTGAGGCAATAGCGAAACCAGCCTCAAGAACATCCACACCCAGCGCCTGCAACTGCCGCGCCATACGGATCTTCTCTTCTATGTTCATCGAATACCCCGGGGCTTGTTCGCCATCACGGAGCGTCGTATCGAATATTTTTATCTTTTCCATAGGTTTGAGTAGTATATTATACCAAATTTCCCCCCACTCGTGTGACAAAATCTCCACCCCCCACCGCCCCGCGCCGCATTAGTAGGGCGGGCAATCCCTTGCTCGCCGTTTCTAGGGCGCGAATGCGCCCCACCTCTGTTCGACTTCGACTCTCGACTTTAGCTCTCTTGTTTGTGCCTGACAACATGCGGCACGGCGGGCGGCAACCGTGCTAACCCGCCCT
>CAVCJC010000078.1:0-9880 GCA_963602475.1 Lachnospira hominis (ex Liu et al. 2021) | reverse complement strand
GCCCGCATCAGGGCGGGTTAGCACGGTTGCCGCCCGCCGTGCCGTATGTTGTCAGACAGAAACAAGCGGGCAATAAAAAAACAACGCTCCACGGGGGGCGTGGAGCGGAGTTTGTGGCGGGCAAGAGATTGCCCGCCCTACTGAGAGCAGAATTAGAACTCCCAGCCCTTACGGATGTAAGGCTTGACAAGCGCGTTGGCCGCCTTGTTATCGAAGCTCTGAGTCAACGCGTTCCAGACAAGCTTGCCCGAAACCTGCTGCGCGACACAGCCGACGAGGATGCCTTCCATCTGCGGAATGCAGTACTCGATATCCGAGAAGCAACGCGAATGCGTCTGTTCGTAGACGGGGCCGAGACCGCGAATAGCATTGACGAATTCGCCATAATGCCCTTCCGCAAAGCCCTTCATCTCGACAGTCGACTCGCCATCAATAGCCTTGGAGCCCGCGCAGAACGGAATCGAGCGCGGCACAAGCTTCGCCTTCTCATGCTGGAAGATGTCGACGAACTTCGCTTCGTCGTTGAGCGCAATCGCGCACTTAGCACCGTAGTCGTCCTGCATAAGAACCGCACCCTCGGAACCGATGATGTAGCAACCCGTATCCGGGATTTCACCGAATGTCGAGATGACCTTAGGCATAATCTCCTTATTGGGCTTCATCGCGCTCTTGCCCGGCTTGCTTTCATCGTAGCCATCGTACCAGAAGAGCGTGACTTCCGGAAGATAGACCCCGGGACGCACCTTCGATTCGCGCGCCTTGTAGGTGAGCTTGACGACGGACTTCGACGGATACGCAATGTCGTTCTTTTCCTCAATCTTGATGCATTCAGCGTCCGAAACACCGCCCAATTCAAGACCACGGAACGGCAGGTTCATCGTATGGCAAGCCATATCACCGAACGCGCCCGCGCCAAAGTCGTGGAATCCGCGCCATGTGAAGGTGTGGTAGACATTTGCACCGAGCTTCCACGGATCGTACACCTTCGTGCCCGCCGGATACTTATCGAGGAAGGGACGCATCTTCGCAGTAGCAATCCACGCTTCCCAGTTGAGGCCCTTGCGCATCGGGTCGCCCTTCGCGCCACGGCTTGTCACATAATTCGCGACACCATTGCCCTGCGGCCACACAGCGCGGTTCGTCCAAACATGAACTTCCTTCACATCGCCGAGGATGCCGCTCTGGATAACTTCCGTACAACGGCGCATGGAGTCGAGCGAGGAGCCCTGGTTGCCCATCTGAACGATGACACCATTATCCTGCGCGGTCTTGTTGAAGTAGTCGAGTTCCCAGAGGGTACGCACGAGCGGCTTCTGAACATAGACATGGATGCCCTGCTTCATCGCCTGAATCGCGACAGGCGCGTGGACGTGGTCAGGGGTCGAAATGGTCATAGCCTCAACGCCGAGGACGCCCGCGTCATCAAGAAGGCGACGGTAGTCCGTATAGAACGGCACGGAATAGACATCGAAGTTGATGCCATCCTTCGCGACGGCCTTGGCGGCTTCTTCGCGCATCGTGTAGTCCGCGTCACAGAGCGCGACGACTTCCACGAAGCCCGACTTGAGCATAGGCGTCCAGTCACTGTAGCCCTTGCCCATAACGCCGACGACGGCGAGTTTAATCTTCTGCGTGCCGAAGGGGCACTTGCAGCCTGTAATGGAGAACAACCCTGCGCCCCCGAGTCCGCGCAAGAAGTTCCTTCTTGATGTGCTTAGCGTCATACTTTAAGTTCCTTTTTATGAAACAACTCCTATTATTATACCCTATTTTGGCTTCGATGTAAATCACTTTTTGCACCATCTCGCACCAAAATATGATATAATAGAGGGGCAATGAAGAAGAAAAAAGAGATACAGAAGCCCATGCCGCTACCCTTGCCCACGATTCGGCGCTATCCGATTTATATGCGCGCGATCAAGGCGAAGATGGCGGGAGGCGAATTGAACATTTCGAGCGCGACACTCGCCGACGAACTCGGGCTTGACCCTGTTTTGACGCGCAAGGACCTCGCTATGGCGGGAGTGCCTGGTATGCCGCGACGGGGCTATCCCGCGAAGGAACTTTGCGAAGCGATGAACCGTGCACTCGGCTGGGATAACGCGACGGATGCCGCGCTGATTGGTGTCGGCTCACTCGGACGCGCCCTTCTCGGCTACTCGGGCTTCGAAGAGCAGAACCTCTCCATTCCTGTCGCCTTCGACTCGAATGCGGGGCTCATCGGCGAGACCTTTCACGGGGTCAAGATTCGTCCGATGAGCGAACTTGGACGAATCATCAAAAGCCTGAAAGTAAAAGTCGCGATTTTAACCGTACCCAGCACCGCAGCACAAGTCTGCGCCGACTTACTCGTCGCCGCGGGCATCAAGGGCATTTGGAACTTCGCGCCTGTGCAACTCAATGTGCCGCGTGGCGTGAAAGTACAGAATATGGACCTCGCCCAGTCCCTCGCCGTCCTCTCCCACCAAGTCGCGGTGGGCGACTAAGCGGGGTTACTTAATTGCGAGCATCGCGTCAATAGCCTTACGCGCCTTGCTCGCAATTTCGCTTGGCACCGTGACGCGGGTCTTCATTTCCCGCAACGCTGCCGCGAGATTCTCGAGTGTCGTCTTCTTCATATTGGGGCACACGAGAGCTTCCGACACAGGAATAAAGGTCTTCTCAGGATTCTCCTTCTGAAGACGATGGAGAATGCCCATCTCAGTTCCGACAAGGATTGTCTTCGCGGCACTTTCGCGTGCATAGCGGCACATTCCCCCCGTCGAGAGGCGTTCATCAGCCGCGTCACGCACATCCTTCGCGCATTCGGGGTGCACCATAACGGGTGCGCCCGGATGTGCCGCGCGCGCCTTTTCAATCGCCTGCACCGTGAGGCGGGCGTGAGTCGGACAATACCCCGGCCAAAGAATGTAGCTGCGCCCTTCCAAACCCGAGACATAGCCGCCCAAATGCTGGTCTGGAACAAAGACAATCTCGCGTCCCTCTGGAATCGTCGCCATCACGCGCTCGGCATTGCCACTCGTCACACAAAGATCGCACTCGGCCTTAACTTCCGCCGTAGAGTTCACATAGCAGACCGTGAGGGCATTGGGATGTTTCGCCTTAAGTTCACGCAATTGCGCGGCGTTTACCATATCCGCCATCGGACACCCCGCCGTCGGGTCAGGAATGAGCACCGTCTTTTCTGGATTCAGAATCGCGGCAGTTTCCGCCATAAAGTAGACCCCGCAAAAAACAATGACATCCGCCTCAACTTGTGTGGCGCGACGGGCGAGTTCCAGCGAGTCGCCCGTGAAGTCCGCCGCGTCCTGCACTTCGCCGCGCTGGTAATTATGCGCGAGAATTACAGCGTTCCGCTCCTTTTTTAGGCGTTTAATCTCTTCCATCAAAGCTTCTTGCGACATAAAGCGAGCCTCCTTTACTTAGGCAATACACAGCTCAAAGAGCGATTCTCAGGCTTGAAAATATCTTGGGCGACAGCACGAACTTCGTCCGCCGTAACGGCATAGAGTTTCTCAACATCCTCTTGGGGCATCACAAGGCGTCCGCGCGCCAAAATCACCGTGCCATAGTAGAACATCTTAGAAGTGACGCGCTCGTGACCGAGACGGAAGTTCCCGACGAGGAAGTCCTTCGTGCGTTTAAGTTCCGCCGCACCGACCTTCTTCTCGGTGAGCTTTTTCAATTCGCGTTCAATTGTCGCGAGCGCGGCACTTTTCTGCCGTGCGTCGAGTCCCGCCGTAACGGTGAACATGCCGACATCCTTAAAGAATTGCATACGCGTCGAAATATCATAGCTAAGCCCGCGTTTCTCACGCACTTCTTGGTAAAGGCGACTCGACATGCCGCGCCCGAGAATGGCGTCCATAACCGCCGCCGCGTAGCGCCGCGAATCTTCCGCGCCAAAAGTGCGATAACCGAGCGCAATTTGCGTCTGTTTGACTTCTTTCGTAGTCGAAACTTCGGCGACTGGCGCGAGTTTCAAGTTCACCTTCGTAAAGCGCGGCGGAATGGGCTTACGCTTAGAAATACCCTTAAAGGCGCGGCGCACGAGGTTCACCGCATCCTCTTCAACAAACGCACCCGCGATAACGAACAAGGTTGACGCGGTTGTATAGTGCGAGGCGATATACGCGTGCAAGTCCTTAGGCGTAAGCGTATTCAGTGTCGCGGCGGAGCCTCCGATGGGCGAACCCACCGAATTACGCGGGAAGAGTGCGCGTTGCAGATTTTCCGCCGCGACGGAACCTGGGTCATCCTCATACATCTTGAGTTCTTCGAGAATGACCTCGCGCTCACGGACGAATTCAGCCTTGTCAATCGTGGCGTGCAGGTACATATCCGCGAGGATATCCACGCCTTCATCGAGATATTCGCTTGGGAGATGGGCATAGAAGCAGGTCAATTCCTCGCCTGTCGCAGCATTGAACATACCGCCGCGCCCTTCTATCGCGCGGGAAATATCGAGGGCGGAACGCTTGGGCGTGCCCTTAAAAAGCATATGCTCAATAAAGTGGGAAATCCCCGCTTGTTTCGCAGGTTCGTGGCGTGAGCCCGATTCCACGAAAAGACCAACCGCGACACTCTCGGCTTCGCACGGAACTAGAACGGTGCGTAGCCCTTCAACTTCAATTACTTTAGGTTCCATTAAAGCCCCGCTAGATTCATTTCTTTGAGTGTGGTGCGTCCGTCATAAAGCGCCTTGCCCACAATTGCCGCGTGCAAGTTCGCTCGCTCCAGTGCCTTCAGGCTCGTGACATCAAACGGAGAGCTTACGCCACCCGAAGCCGTGATTTGGCAAGTCGGCGCGGCATCACAAATCGCCGCCATTTGCGTGAGGTTGGGTCCGTTCAACATGCCGTCCGTCGCCGTATCGGTGTAGATAATGGACTTCACGCCCGCCTTAGCGACGGCAATGGCGAGGTCCGTCGCCTTAACTTGCGTCGTCTCGACCCATCCGCGCGTCTGGACAAAGCCATTGCGGGCATCGATGCCGACCGTGATTTTCTCGCCATAAAGCTCAAGCGCGGCAGAAAGGAACGCCGGGTCCTCGAGCGCGGCAGATCCGATAATGGCGCGCGCCGCCCCGACATCAAGCACGGCTTTCACCGCGTCGAGTGTGCGCAAGCCGCCCCCCACTTCGACAGGGCGACCAAACGCCTCAATAATTCTGGCAATGACATCCGTATGCCGCGGCGCCCCCTCGAAGGCCCCGTCCAAATCGACGACATGGAGCTCCGCGCCACCTTGTTCAGCCCAGTCCCGCGCCTGCTCGGCGGGGTCGTCACCATAGACCGTCACATCGTCCGCACGCCCTTGGCGCAGACGGACGCATTTACCATCCTTTAAGTCAATTGCGGGCAGTATTATCATATAACTCCCTTTGATGAAGGGATGCCTTTCTCGTTGGGGTCAATCATTTTTGCCGCCCTGAGGGCGCGTGCAAAGCTCTTGAAGAAGCCCTCGCAAACATGGTGAGTCTCGTCGCCATAGATTTGACGCAGGTGGATATTCGCCCGCGCTTCAACGCTGACGGCACGAAAAAACTCCTCAAGGAGCTTCACTTCGAAGTCCTTTACGAACATATGCTTCATCGGACACTGCATCACGAGGAACGGACGCCCCCCGAGGTCGAGCGAAGTCTCGCAAAGCGCCTCGTCCATAGGGATGGACGCGAACCCATAGCGCGTTAGCCCCTTGCGGTCGCCGAGCGCCTCATTAAGTGCCGCGCCGAGGGCAAGCCCGACATCCTCCACCGTGTGGTGGTAGTCGACATCAAGATCACCCGTCGCTTTTACCGTCAAATCGATGAGGGCGTGCTTCTTGAGAAGCTCCAGCATATGGTTAAAAAAGCCAATGCCCGTCTCAATCTCGCCTTCGCCAGAGCCGTCGAGGTTCAGGCTGAGGGTGATTTGGGTTTCTTTCGTATTACGGACTATTTTCGCAGTTCTCATAATAGGCGTTCCCTTCAAAAGTGATTAGCCATTCTCCCAGAGTTCGGCGACCCACGGCGCGGGGAGGGTCCACGTATTGAGGTGGCGACCCTTGAAGCCCGCGATGGCTTGGTCGGGGTCGGGATTGCCGTGGAAGCAGAGGATGCGCGTATCGGGCACAAAGCGCGGCGCAAGGATGTGATTCAGCGGCCACGGGCGCTCACACGACCGCTTAAAACTGCGCACCCACGACTTCGGCCACCAATTCACCGTCTCGCGCGAGCCGACGGCGTAAGTCATAAATGCTTGTTCCGTACGGAAATAGCGTTGATTCATCGCCTTTTCGTGCTCCGCGAGAAACTTCTCATAGACCCAATTCATCTGGCCCGCCTCAAAACGAAAGCACGAGGAATTGCCGACGGCGGGCACGCGGCGGAAAAGCCGCTTGCGAAGCTCAATCCAATTACGGATAATGCAAAACTCGCCTGGCTTATAGTCAAAGAAGCAATCAATGTCGCCCGTGATGATTTGGTCTATGTCGAGGAAGAGCGTAGTGCCGCGCAAGTTCGCGAAGCCATCCTTGAAAATCATCAACTTCACGAAGATATTCGGCCACGAATGCTTGCCCATCACCTCGGGGGCAGGCGGGAACGGCTCGCACGAAATGCCCGCGTCGAGTCCGCTCGGGTCATCCGTCACACACACAAAGCGGAACGGACGGTGCAAGTGACGCTGAACGCCGCGATAAAGGCGATTCACGAAGTCCGCTGGATACCGCGTCCCCCACTTCAAGCAAAGCACATTAACGGGTGTAGATTCCATAGGGCGTGAAATTAGACGATGGGTTTAATGT
Source organism: Lachnospira hominis (ex Liu et al. 2021) (assembly GCA_963602475.1). Taxonomy (GTDB): domain Bacteria; phylum Verrucomicrobiota; class Kiritimatiellia; order RFP12; family UBA1067; genus UBA1067. Next base: position 3,094 of record CAVCJC010000078.1, on the reverse strand, counting down.
ATTTGGACTTAAGGGCACGCCAAAAGACGACGCAGAACGCCGAGAGCGGGATGGCGAGAAGGAGCCCGAGCATAGAGTGAAACACCGCGCCCCAGAAGAAGAAGCTGAAGATGACACCCGCATAGCCAAGCCCTGTTTTGCCACCCTGAATCTTCGGGGTGATGAGGTAGCCGTCGAGAATCTGTCCCGCGAGCCAAACGGAAAGTACGCCGATGAGCCGCAGGAGGGAGCCCCCCGCGCCAAAGTAAGCGAGAGGTAGCGCGAGCGGCAAGCACGCGATTGTGCCAAAGAACGGGCACAAGTTCAGGAGCCCCAAGACGAAGCCGAGTACAAAGCCGTAGGGCAAACCGACAAGCATAAAGCCCGTCCCATAGAGGAGTCCCTCAATGAGGCAAATGACGACTTGGCACTGGAAAAAGTTCACGACAATATCAATGAAGGTATTGATTTGTTCTGCGACAAAGTTGCGTGTATCGTCCTTCAAGAACGGCATTTCTTTAACATAGTCCTCGCCACGCTTGACGGGACGCGTAATGAAGTAGGCGAAGAAGACGAGGGCGACAAGCCAACTCACGGCACTCGATAAGTAATGGATGAACCCAACGCCGACTTGGGCAATATGGATTTCGGGGACTTTCAACAACTCTTGAAGCGAAATCCCAAGCTTCTCAGCGAGCACCTGCACACGCGGGAACATCTCATGGAACCAAGCAATGAACTTGTGGGCAAGCTCTGGGGCTTGAGTTAAGAGGTTACTCGCCTGGTCGACCAAGAACGCACCAAAATACCACACAATAAACGCGAGTGGCACAAGCACGGAAATCAGCATTAACGGAAGTGCCGCGCCGGGTTTACGCACAAGCCGCAGCCACCAACCATAGTAGGGCTTAAAGAAGAGCGCGAGGAAAAGTCCCGCGACTACGGGTATGAGCGCGGCTGAGGCGAACGCGAGCAATCGCGCGAAACACCAAATAACTGCACCCACAAAAGTGAGTATAACCGCGAGCGCTACGACAGTGAGTCCACTCGCTATCGTCTTTTTTTGAGCATCCGAGAAGTTTATCATACGATAATTATACCAAATTTAACGCCAAAAGTGCGCTAAAATCGTCGCCCAGACGATTCCTGTGACCATACCCCAGAAGACTTCCGTTCGGGTATGACCCAGCAATTCCTTGAGTCTAGTGACGGGTTTGAGCTTCAAATCTTTGATGTCCCGCACTATCGCGTTGAGAATTCGCGCGTGCTCACCCGCCGCACGGCGCACGGTCGCCGCGTCAAACATCGTCAAAATCGCGAAGGCGAAAGCGAGCGTCGTGAGAGGCGAAGCAAAGCCCTCCGTATAGCCAATACTAAAGGCGAGCCCCGAGACCGTCGCCGAGTGGCTGGAAGGCATCCCGCCCGTAGAAACGAGGTAAACAAAGTCGAAGGAGTGGGTCTTTCGCGCGGCAATTATCATCTTGATAATGCTCGCGATAATCCAGCCACCACAGCCACTCCAGAACCAAACGCCCTTGAAGATGCTCCAAAAGTCGTAATGTGTAATTGCCGCCAACATCGTTACTCCCCTTTCTTCTCCAAGGCGCGTGCGATGCGTTCATCCATATCATGTGCCGCGAGGGCATCGAGGAGAGAGGTCATATCGCCATCAATAAAGCGGTCAAGTGAATAGAGCGTCATATCAATGCGATGGTCGGTTACGCGATTTTGAGGGAAGTTGTAGGTGCGAATTCGCCCCGAGCGGTCGCCCGAACCTCGCAAGGTAAGACGGTCCGCCCCAATTTTCGCCTCTTCTTCGCGGCGACGCTGGTCAAGAATACGCGCCTTCAGAGTCGCTAAGCACTTTTCGCGATTGCGAATTTGAGAGCGCTCATCTTGACATACTGCCACAAGCCCCGTGGGCAAGTGAGTCATCCGCACCGCGCTCTCGGTCTTGTTCACGTGCTGTCCCCCCGCACCCCCCGCACAAAAGAGGTCAATGCGAATGTCGCAATCGGGGATTTCAAGCTCGTCTTCTTCGTCCGCCTCAGGAAAGACCACGACTGTCGCGGCAGATGTGTGGATGCGTCCCTGGGCTTCCGTCGTCGGCACGCGCTGGACGCGGTGTCCGCCACTCTCAAAGCGAAGCCGTCCATACGCGCCCTCGCCTTGAACCGTGAAGACGACTTCCTTATAGCCATCAAGGGACGTCTCGCTCGCGCTCATGACGGAAATCTTCCATCCGACCCGCTCAGCATAGCGCATATACATTCTAAAGAGGTCGCCCGCGAAAAGCGCGGCCTCCTCGCCGCCCGTGCCCGCACGGATTTCAAGGACGGCATTGCGTCCCTCGAGAGGGTCAGGAGGCAAGAGCGCACCCAAAACGCGGCGTTCTTCCTCGGGGAGGCGCGCTTCGAGCGCGGCAATTTCGCGTTCCGCCTCATCTTTGAAGTCGGGGTCAGCTAGCAATTCACGGTTGCCCGCGAGATCGCGACTCGTCTTCTCATATTCGGCAAAAGCGTGCTCCAGCTTCTTCAGGGAAGCTCTTTCGCGCAATATCGAGCGATATTGCGCGCGGTCAGACAAAACTTTTGGGTCGCTCAAGTCCCTTTCTACGGACTCTAGGCGACCCAAAACCTGCCGAATCTGGTCAGAATCAAGCAACTTACTTCTTCGCGAACTTCGCGTAGCGCTTCTTGAAGGAATCGACGCGACCCTCAGTGTCGACCATCGTCTTCTGACCCGTGAAATACGGATGGCACGCGCTACAGGTGTTGACCGTCATCTCCTTCTTCGTCGAACGAGTCTTGATGACGTTACCGCACGCGCAAGTAATGGTGGCTTCTTCGTAAGCCGGATGAATACCTTTCTTCATTTCTGAATCCTTTTTCTCTCAAATCGCTTTAGAATTGGCTCGGGTGGCTGGATTCGAACCAGCGACCTATTGATTAACAGTCAACTGCGCTACCGCTGCGCCACACCCGAACAATCAAGTGGCTAATATTATATCATATTTTGGGGTGCGAATGCAATCACTATTTTCACCTTTTTGCATTTTTCTTTCTTTGGGCGTAGTAAGAGCCAAAGAAAGATAGGGTGCTCACCTTGTTTTAAG
>CAVCJC010000077.1:0-10149 GCA_963602475.1 Lachnospira hominis (ex Liu et al. 2021) | reverse complement strand
GGCAGTCCCTTGCCCGCCGTTTAACGGGGCGGAAGGGACTCCGCCCCCTACCCCTCAGCCCCGAAGGCGCTATCTAAAACTCTAGAGGTTCAAAAAGTGTGGGCGAGTTGTCGCGAAGCCTCTCAGCGTAGCGTTAGCGAAGCTTTTTGTTGCCCCTCGGAGTTTATAACCCCGTGTGGGGCTCTTGGCGCTCATCGGAGTTTATAAAAAGACTCAGCGGCTTTCTATGTAGGAAACAACTCGGGCGTTTCCGCCCGAGCACCGAACCTCTTGGACGCGGGGCGGCGGGCAAGAGGGGCGGCGGGCAAGGGACTGCCCGCCCTACCATCCGTGGAATCTGTGGGTAAAAATCGGTCCCAAATCTTGTTAATTCTGGAGGGAAGATGAGCCTGTGAACTCGGGCATGGTTTCTGACGCGGTGGCGTTGATGCCGCGTGAAGTAAAGACTGCCGCGAAGGTCTTGAAAAGTATGCGAATATCTAGCCATAGGCTTTGGTTTTCTACATACCAAACATCCAGCGCAAACTTCTCATCCCACGAGAGGGCGTTGCGTCCGTTTACTTGCGCCCAACCCGTGAGGCCTGGGCGCACCTCCAGCCTCCGCGCTTGCGTTTTTGAATAGCGCGGCACATAGGCGGTGGGCAACGGACGCGGCCCCACGAGCGCCATATCGCCTTTCAGAACATTGAGAAGCTGTGGAAGCTCATCGAGCGAAGTGGCGCGGAGAAACTTGCCGAGTTTGGTGGTGCGGGCGAGGTCCGTCCCTTCGCCTTGGCGCATAGTGCGGAACTTGAGGATGGTGAAGGGGCGTCCGCCGCGTCCCGCTCGCTCTTGCCTAAAGAAGATGGGGGCTCCATCACAAACTCTGATAATGAGTGCCGTTGCCGCGAGAACCGTGCCCCAGAGGGGTGCGGTGAGAAGAATCAGCAGGCAATCGACGAGGCGTTTCACTTGCGGGGTTCCTTGGGCGGGATGAGGATGAGTCCGACGGCAACCAAAATCGCGATAATACCAATCGCCAATTGGTAAGTGAAGGCTTCGTGGAAGATGAAAACGCCAATCGCGACGGCGGTCAGGGGCTCGAGGGCTCCGAGAACGGCGGTCGCGGTGGAACCGACGCGCTTAGCGCTAATGTTCATAAAAGCGAGGGAAAGGAGTGTAGGGACGAGCGCGAGGAAGCCCGCGTAGCCCCATTCGACAGTTGAATGCGGCAAATGGAATGCGCTCGAGCCAATGCTAAACGCTGTCCAAATGACGAGGCTTGCGAGGCAGAAGAGGATAATCCAAAATGTCATAGGGATAATCTTCAGTTTGCACGGTGCACGGTCCACGACAACGATATAGACGGCGTAAGTGGACGCGGCAACGAGCATTACCCAGACACCTTTTGCGGTCACTTGGTGGTCTCCACCACTAAGGCTCAAGTAGGCAATGCCACCTGTCGCGAGCAAAATGGAAAGAACCGTCGTTAAACGCAGCTTTTCTTTAAAGAAAAGCACCATAATCGTCGCTGTAATAATCGGATAGATGAAGAGAATCGTGCTCGCGACACCAACATCCATAAGCGTAAAGGCGGTATAGAAGCACCCCGAGGACGCGGCAAAGAGCGCTCCGAGGCTCGCCGTGGTGAGGAGGTCTTTCTTCGAGGGACGGAACTTTTCCCTTAGGACTGCGCCTGTGACGGCGAGTGCGATGAGGGCGAGTGCCATACGGTAGATAATGACCGTTTCAGGCACCCAGTTGGCGTGATAAAGGTTGACGGCACCAAACGGATTCGTCCCGTAGCAAACTGCCGCGAGGATGCCAAAGAAGGCTCCAATATAATGATTCTTATTCATAAAAGTGGCGGATATTATACCATATTTTGGACATAAAGTTAAGCCTGCCAATTTTGGCGATTGGCGAGACGCGGCTTAAAGCCGAGGACTTTGCCCAGAAAGCCGAGTCCGTAAATCCAGAGTGTCGCGTAGCAAACGGGGATATGCCAGAGCGCGGCACTTCGCAATTCTTTCGGCGCACGCACGGCGAGGAGCACCGTCTGCACCACGAGGGGCAGTAGGGTTAGGCAAGAGAGTGTAAAGAGAATCACACCCCGCGCTTGGCTATTCTTCCACGGATAGGTGCGTTGCTTCGTTGACGCGAAATAGAGGAAGTCACGAATGCGTCGATTCTGCTTGCGCACGAAGTCCGCGAACTTCGCGCAGTAGAGATGGATAATGGAAGTATCGACTTTCGCGATGTAGCCGAGTCCTTTCGCCGCTGCTTCCGCCGCGACATCAATGTCGAAGAAGTAAGGCTGCCAAGTCACTTTCTCAAGAATCGTCCGTCGAAAGATGAAGCCATTCGCCCCGATGGTAGGGAGCGTCGTCGTCGGATGTAGCTCCAGCCAGCGAAGTCCGTTCGGCTCGGTGTGCGCCTTAGTTTCAATGGAGAGTCCCGTCCATTTGCCCGTGACGGACGACTCGCGGTCATAGTTCCCCGCGAAGAGGCAGATGGGGTCATTCATTCCGAGCGCGGCAAAATAGCGTGTTAGAGAAGGGTCGGTGGCGCGTGCCGAATAACGGAGGGGTTCCGTCGCGAAAATCTCGGGGTTCGCGAAAGGGGCAAGCATCTTCTCGAGCCAAGTTGGTTCGGGCAGGATATTGTCGGAATCGACAAGCGCGAGGAGGTCGCCGCGCGCGGCAGAAATTGCCGCGCTCTTCCCCGCCTCCCCCGTTTTGAGCGGGTTCTCGCAAATGACTTCCACCCCAAACTGCCGCGCAATGTCGAGCGTCGTGTCGGTGGAGCCTCCGTCCGCAATCACAATCTCGAAATCCGCAAAAGTCTGGGCACGAATCGCCGTTAAGCACTCGGCTAGGGTCTTCGCGGAGTTGAGGGTTGGAATAATGAATGAAACTTTCATTTGGAATCCTTTTGAAGGGCGAGGGCAATCCCCGCGCAGAGTGCACGAAGCGCGGCAATCGCTAGAAGGAAGGTGAGGACATGAGGGAAAGTGGTGAAGAGGCTGCGCCCAAAGTGTAGGACGGCGAGACCCGCTAGATTGAGGGGAATAAACCACGCGAGGAAGTCGAAGCGTCCCGCCGAGAGTTCCGCATTCGTGTAGAAGACTTGGCAGGAAGTGAGCCCCGTCGCAACAACCAAAAGTGGCATAAAGCGTGCGAACGCGGCATAATTTGCTCCGTTAGGGAGGAGCGCGAGGAGGGACTTGCCGCACGGAATATACACGAGCGCGGCAAGAAGGGCGGTCCCGAGCGTAAGGACACTCGCGGGCAGAATAAAAGTGCGCGTGGCGCGTCCTTCCCGCGCGGCGTCCGCCGTATGGGGAAACATTACCCAGAGGAGGGGAAGGGTAATGAGGTAGAGGAAGTCCGAGAAGCGTGAAATCATATAATACCCCGCAGAATCAATCCCCGCGAGTTGGGTACGGATGACGCTCTGTTCCATAACGCCTTCTGCCATCGAAACTCCCAAATAGAGAATTGTCCCTAAATAAAGGCGGGTTGCCGTCGTAAGTGTCTGCCGCGTCCAGAAGGGCTTGGCGGGGGCGGTAAGTTCCTTCCAAAGGGCGGTGCAACCTCCGATTATGCGGCAGAGGGGCTGGGCGGACTGCCCCGCGAAGTATCCGACCAAGGAGCGCGCGGGCATAACTGCCGCGAAGACTCCGACACGGGCAAGGACGCTACCAAATTCGACCGCCCCGAGCGTGCCAAAGCGTTTCAGGGCTTGGAGGGCGTCAGTATAAACTGGCGCAAAGCATCCGAAGAGCGCGGCGGCAATGATGAAGAAGCCGACGGACGGTGTAGACACCCTCATTTGGGTGAGGTAATTGGGCAAGAGAAGCGCGGCACACGAGAGAGAAATAACGAGCAGAATGGCGAATGCCGAGAAAACGCCGCGCAGAAGGGTAGTGCGTTCGGCGTGGAGTCCGCGCCCCGTGAGGTCCGTCGAGAGCTTCATTGTCACGAGGGCGCAGGCGTAAATGGGCATAGCGAGGAAGGAGGCGAAGGAAGTGACAGGCAAAATCGCCCCCAAGTCCTCAGGTGAAACGAAGCGCGGCACAAGCCAAAGTGCCGCGGCGAGTGTGACGAGATCTCCCGCCCGAAGCGAGAGAAAAAGGAGTAAAGACTGCCGCCAAAACGCCTTCATTCGCGTCCAAACTTGCGATTGAGTTCGCGGGTGGAAGTAAAAATCATAATGGGCTTGCCGTGTGGGCAAACATAAGGCATGCGGCTCGCAGCCAGTTCTTCCACGAGGCGGACCGCCTCATCTTCCGTCAACTTATTATACGCCCCCGCACACGAACGGGCGACGGACTTCGCGATGAGTTCTTCGCGCCAATGGGTGTTGGCACGGCGTGCTCCACCTTCCGCAAAGTCCTGGGCGATTGTGGTGAGGAGCCCCGCCGCCGAAACTTTCGCGGCAATGAGCGGAATCGCGTCCACTTTGAAGGTGTCGCGTCCAAACTCTTCCACATGAAAGCCCATCTTCTCCACAATATCGAGAATGCCGCGAAGCCGCGCGGCTTCCGCTGGGGAAAGCTTGATAATCTCAGGAATGAGCAGCGTCTGAGTGACTATAGGAAGCTCATTCGGAGAGTGCGCGAGCTGTTCGAAGACAATCCGTTCCCGCGCCGCCTTCGGATTCATCGTCACGATACCCGAGTCGGTCTCGATTAACAAGTACCCTGCTTCCGTCGTCGCGAGATAATGGAACCACTTCCAAGGCTTGGAAGCCGTGGAAACAGGAGAGACCGCGAACTCGACTTGGGTAGGCTGGGCAACGGGGCGCGACGGTGGGGGTGGTGACGCGGACTCAATCGTTGTATACACCCGCGTCACGCACGGAATCGCCGCAGGCGGCGGCGTAGTAGGCTCTGGCGCAGGGGGCACAGGGGGTGCGGGAGGCGGCGCGGCGGTTATCTCGGGGGCGGGCACAGGCTTAAGTGCCGCGTCCAATGCCGCCAAGAAGGCGCGTTTTACGGCTCCATTATCCCTAAAGCGCACTTCGCGCTTGGTTGGGTGCACATTGACATCCACTTGACCTGGCGGAAGCGTCAAAAAGAGGATTGCCGCAGGGCGGACATCCCCCTGCCGACGCGGATATGCCTCGCGCAAGGCATAGGCGATGGAAGGCGCGGACGCGGGGCGTCCATTTACAAAAATGTACTGGTCGCGCCGCGTGGGCAACGAGCGGTTGGGTTGCTCAATGAAGCCCGAGACACGAAAAACATCCTCGGCATTCGGAGTCTCCACAGGCAAAAGGGCTTCTAGGAAGTCCGCCCCAAAGAGATCGCGCACGCGGTCCGCCAATTTCTCCGTTGGGGCTAGGCGATAAAGCTCGCGTCCGTCAACCGTCAAGGAAAAGCCGACCTTGGGATGGGCGAGGGCGTGTGCTGTAAAGACGGCTTTGATGTGGCTTTCTTCCGTCGCGAGGGAATGCAGGAACTTTCGCCGCGCCGGGACATTGCAGAAGAGGTCGCGCACTTCTATGCGGGTGCCAGGCGGACACCCCGCCGCGCTCACTTCGCCGAGCGTGCCCGCGTTTACGACGAGCTGCGTACCTTCATCCGCTTCCGCACGGCGGGTGATAATGGTGAAGCGGGAGATGGAAGCTATGGACGGGATGGCCTCGCCGCGAAAACCGAGGGTATCTATGTTCTCAATATCGTTAACATCGAGTATTTTTGAGGTGGCTTGCCGCTCGAGGGATAAGAGCGCATCCTCTTTTGTCATGCCGCAGCCGTCATCCTGCACAGCAATGAGTTTGCGTCCGCCTGCCGCGATGGAAATACGGATATTTCGTGAGCCCGCATCCAAGGCATTCTCGACGAGCTCCTTAACGACGGAAGCTGGGCGCTCAATAACCTCGCCTGCCGCGATTTTATTGGCTACATGTAGGGGCAGTACCCGAACGTGTCCATCACGATTAAGGCTCAATGACAATGCCCTTTCTCATATAGGTGGGGGTGTCGAGGTTTTCGTTATTGTAGTAGGTCGCTTCTGTACTACTAAAGCGTCCGCTATTGGTGTGAGGGCCAATGGCAAGAACATTACCCAACTTCAGACTGCGCCGCGAGGTGCGGTGTCCGCCCTTGCCGTCCTTGCCTTCCGTCGGCGCACTAATGCGTGGCTCAATGAAAAGGACGACAATACTAAGTTGGCCCGCGAAAGCGGCTTCATCATTGACTGTGGCGAGTGTGAAGGGGACAGTTTCGCCCGCGAGAGCCCTTACGCCTTTCGCAAGTGCCGCGCATTCACTGAGCCGAAGGTCGTCCCCCGCGAGAACGCCGAGGAGGACGGACTGCAAGGGGCCTGAGCCTTCCGCGAGGAGGGGCGAGCGCGAAAGGGCATCAAGTACTTCCTGAACGCGGCTAGGTCCTTGCGCCGAGAATGACGCGAAACGGGAGCGTCCCGCGTTTTCTACGAGGTGATGGAGCTGTTCGGTGCCGAGTTGAATGTAACCTGGCTTCTCAAGGAGACGCCAAAAGAGGGCAATGCCTGAGGCGAGAGTGTCTACCGCGCGGCTGAGCGCGAGAGCCATATTATCCTCGCCCTGCACGAGTTTATCAAGCGAAATAAAGAAGGCTCCGCTCGCATTTTCGGCAATGAGGGGTAGGGCACCGCGTGCACGCCGCGAGCGTTCCTCGCCTTCCATCTTAAAGGGGAATGTTGCGAAGACGGGTACGGCAATCGCGCGGGAATGGAGGTATTTTACGATTTCAATTGTCGCGCCCGTGCCAGTACCACCGCCGAGAGCCGTGAGGACAACCGCGAGGCGCACCCCTTGTAGAGCCGTGTCGAGCGTATGGAGTGAGTCATCCGCCGCCATGCGTCCGTTAACATCATTCCCGCCTGTGCCGCGTCCCGAGAGGCGGTCGCCGCCGAGAAGCACGAAAGGGCAGTCCGTAGCGCCCGTTTCGGCGTCCGTATCAGTGAGCAGCAGGCGAATCGAGTCGCCGAAGGAGTCACGGACCTTCCGCGCCATCGCGCATCCAGCCGTCCCTACGCCAATTAGTAATAACGGAGTTGTCGCGCTCATTTGAAGATTCCCTTAAAGAGGTTGCCAAAGAGGGGTTTACTCTCGTCCGTGCGATGGGCATAGGCGAGGGCACCCGCAATCGCGGCGAAAGATTCGGGATGGGGCATCTCCTCAAAGCCGTCCACGCAAGTGGGGCGACCGTAGCGCACGTTCATCCCCAGCTCGCGGTGAATAAGCTCGTCTAGTCCCTGAAGTGCCGCGCCGCCACCCGTGATGACGACTCCCGCCGTGAGCTGTCCGAGAAAGCCGCGCTCATCGAGGCTGTCACGGATAATCCCAATCGTTTCGCGCATTCGCGCATTGACCACCGTGTCGAGTCCGTTGCGGGAAAGGGTGCGGTCTTGTACAAGCGGACTCTTCCCTGGCAAATTGACGCGGGCACTCGCTTCGCCGGCGGGACGCACAAGGGCACTCGCTTCATTGATTTTGATGGTTTCCGCCTGCTGGATGGTGGTGCGAAAGGCGTTCGCAATGTCATTTGTGATGTGGTCGCCACCAATAGCGAGAATGTCCAGCGCGGCGAGGGTTCCGTCCGCATAAATGGCAAAGCCCGTTGAGCCTCCGCCAAAGTCGATGAGCAGAACGCCATCGCGCTTATCGCGGTCGGTGAGGACGGCTTCTCCCGCGCAAGTGAGGGCACAGAGGGGTTCCGAAATCTCGAGGTGGGTGTTTTCCGCTACTGTCCGCGCATCAGCAATGCGGTTGGCATCCGCGTGAACTTGCAGGGTATTTACCTTGAGGACGCGTCCGCTCATGCCGCGTGGCTCGGAGATTCCGCCGTGGGTATCAATGGCGAAGGTTTGGTCGACGATGTCGAGGAGTTCGCGTTCACGCGGCAAAATCCATTCGTGCGCGGCACCGAGCACATTGTCAATGTCGCTATCCTTTACTTTTACGCCTTCAATGGCGGTTGTGGCTTGGTAGGGGTCCGCCTTGATGTGCGAGCCGTTCACGAGCAGGAAGGCGGTGGAAATCGAGAGGGATACCGTCTTATCGATTTTCTTCTTCTCAATCTCGTTGAGCACCGAATGGACGGAGCTCGTGGCGTGATTCATATTCGTAATAGTGCTCTTGCGTACGCCCGTTGAGGGAATGTGGGCGCAGGCGACGACTTTAAGCTTCTCGCCTTTCTTCGCTGTAGCGACGGCGAGAATGGTGCGAGTTGTGCCAATCTCGAGCGCGGCATAAATGTTTGTCATTGGATGGGCTCCTTGGTATCCGCGAAAATACGGTTGGGGATGGTGGCGTTCCACATCACGGCGCGGTCGCCGAGGCGGGTGTCAACGGCTTGTTTGAGATGGAGCAGGGTCTTTTGGAGCGTCTTGCGCGCCTTTTCCGTCGCCTCGCCGCGTCCTTCCCAATCAACTTTGGCGCGGTCATAGTGGGTCGTGCCAAAAGTAATGAGTAGATAATCAGGTGAGGTCGCGTCCACCGCTCTCAGGTTGAGTTTCTCAAGCTCGGGTTCGCGGCAGGCGAGGACGAGGTCAAGTGCCGTGCGGGTGCGCCCCTCGAGAGATTTGCCTTTCAGCGTCGGGGTCTCTTCAATAATCTCCGGTAGAAGTTGCGTGCGCGGTATGCGCAAGAATACAACGCCATCCTCGTCCACCACGCGACCGGTCCGTTTCGGCGCGGAGCGTGCCCGCATACGGGCAATCGGTTCGCGCACGGTCACTTTCACATCGAGGCGGTTGGGGAGGTGCCGCACAAAGGAAATGTCGCGCAAATTGGGAAGTCGCGTGAGGACGCGTCCCCGAATCTCTTCGAAGTCGCCAGAAAGGCGAGCGAGATTCGCTCCGTTGGTGAGTCCGCAGGTACTCAAAATCGCGTCACTGGGCACATAGTCGTTGCCCGTGAGGGTGATTTGCTCGGCGACATTCGTGATTTGGGCGGACTCTATCCAGAGGTCGTGTAAGCGCGAGAGGCACCAGTAGAGTCCCGCGAGGAGAAGTCCAATCGCGAGGAGCGCGGCAAAGCGCAGCCCGAGGCGCGACGAGTTGGCGGAAGATTTGTTTCTCTTTTTCATTAGCTATCGTATTCCGCTACCGAAAGGATTTTGTCACATACTTCCGCGAAGGTGAGCCCTGTTCTTATGCCCGCTTTAGGGACGAGGGAGTGCGCGGTAAAGCCTGGCGAGGTGTTGAGCTCGAGAACTTGCCCGTGGCCAATGCCGTCCACCCGAAAGTCGACACGCGTCACGCCACGGCAACCGAGCGCCTCCCACGCCTTAAGCGCTTGCTTCTGCAGGGCTTTGGCGAGAGTTCTATCAAAAATGAACGGATACCTCGTTTTGTCCGACTTATATTTCGCGTCATAGCCATACCAGCCCGAAGGGGTGATAATCTCAATGACGGGCAGAACTTCCCCCGCGATAATGCCGACGGTCATCTCGCGTCCCTCAATGAACTCCTCGACAAGTGCCGCGTTTTCGAGAGTCGGATACTTCTCGCTATCAATTCGCCAGGCGTTACGCACCGCCTCAGCGAACTCTTCGTCGTTATTGCACTTGTAAACCCCGACACTACTGCCATCACGCGGCGCTTTAACGACGACGGGATAGCCAAAGCGGCTCGGTTCAATGGGGGCATCTTTCGGGATGGTGTACCATTGGGCGGTCTCAACACCGTGCGCGTCGAGGCACTGCTTCGTAAGGATTTTGTCCATCGCGAGGCGCGAGGCCTTTGCGCCTGGCCCCGTGTACGGAATCTGCAGGCGGTTAAGTGCTTCTTGTACGCCACCATTCTCGCCCCAGCCCCCGTGAAGGGCGATGTAAACAGCATCGGTACCCGAGGGGAGTGCATTCAAATTATCTTCATTGAGGCAGACGGGCATGACATTATAGGTGCCCAGCGAGGATAAGGCCTTAGCGACATTATCTCCGCTTTCCAGCGAGACGGCACGCTCATTGGAGGTTCCGCCCATTAGTACGGCAATTTTCTTCATACCTATATTATACCATATTCGGCGGATGAGTTGAAGGGCGAAGCGACATGAAATGCAATTTTTGCAAAATACCCCCTTGAATTGGTGCGGCAAAATATGGTATAATATTCGGCACTGTTTTGGGCGATTAGCTCAGTTGGTTAGAGCATTACCTTCACACGGTAGGGGTCA
>CAVCJC010000076.1:0-10270 GCA_963602475.1 Lachnospira hominis (ex Liu et al. 2021) | reverse complement strand
CAAAAAGCTTCGCTAACGCTACGCTGAGAGGCTTCGCGACAACTCGCCCAGACTTATAGAATACAAAGTCAGTTTAGATAGCCCCTTCGGGGCTGAGGGGTAGGGGGCGCAGGCCCTTCCGCCCCGTTAAACGGCGGGCAAGGGACTGGTCGTTCTACCATTCTACAACTCTACACGGCTAATTTTTGGGAGTGTTGGAGGGAAAAGGGCGAGAAAGGGGTTTCAAAAATTGTAACCAATTCTTCAGGAATCGTAATTGAAATCCCACGCAAAATAGTTTATAATAGTAGATGTAATGTACGCAATAGGAGGTCAACTATGCAAAAGATAGTAAAAAATGGATGGGCACTCAGTGCTCTAATGGCTTGTTTTGCCTTTGCAAGCTATGGCGACTCTTTCACGTGGAAGGGTGGTGAAGGTTCTTGGAATGAGGCCTCCAATTGGCTCCTGGGGGGGGGTATCTCCACACGGGTACCGGGCGTTGATACGACGGACGACAGCGTCGTCCTTGGCGATGTGGACGCGACCATACGCTTCCCGACAACCGTGGAAGAGACTAAGTACATAGGTTCGTTTTATATCAACGGAGTTTCCCCTGCGGCAGATTTGTCGACCACGCGTACAATTACACTCGACACCCGCGGCACCTCCTTCTATTACACGAATACGGTTGATGGCGTACATCCTATCATAAAAGGCTACACTTACAATAGGGGTTGGAAAGAAGGACCTTCAGACACTGGTTTTTATCTTTCTCGCTTGCCTAATAACGGCAACACGACAATGGGTACGTTGTTTATGTCCAACGCGCTTCATCAGATTGTGATGACCCCGACGAATACGACACTCATCCAAAAAGAAGGTCATATGATGGCGGCAGGGCGTGCGTTCTTCCTTTATGGCGCAACGGGAGGCAACACAACGAATTGGACGGAAGTCGTTATCGAGAAAGGCGATTTTGATGGTGCACTCAGACTGCGTGGCTATAGCCGCTTCATTTTTAAATCTGACGGCAATCTGAATGGGATTTCTACATGGTCGGCCATTCATCTATTGCCGCGTTGCGACAATACGGGCAATAACTACGGTGGAGGTCCTGCGGAATTCATTATGTCCGCTGGCACGAACAGAGAAGAGCACGGACCTATCGAAATTGGTGGCTTTGGTGGTGCGGACGGACGCTTTGTCCTTTGCGGTACAGCCAAGATGGAGCGTTATGGCACGGGAACGGTGGACGGCAATACATGGTCGCGATTTGGTGTCGCCAATGATACGCTCTCCAATTCAGCATGGCAACTCGAGAAACGCGGCGAGGCGATTCTTGCCGATTCTGCTTCGTTGCATATTGTGGGACGCAACCAGGACAATAGCCATTTCGGAGACCTCTTGATTGGCACCGCGACAAATGGCATTGGAATCGTGACGATTAAGGATGATGCAAGCGCCACCTTTGACAACGGTTATGCGGCGGTTGGCTCGGGCGGTGAATCGAGCGGCTATTTGACGGTTGAGGGGCGCGGCACATTGAAGGTGCTCGGCACGGTGACGGGAACGTTGCCCACAACTAGTGTCGGTATTAATCTGGGCGGTGCTGGCTCCAAGGAAGCGGTCTTCACGATTAAGGATTCGGCGCTCGTGGAAACGCCGCGCGTGGCGGCAATTAACGCGAATTCGCTCGACTGGTTTGTCGGCAATACGCTGAGGCTGGAAGGCGGCACGCTCAAGACTTCCGTGATTGAAGGTAGTGTCTTGGATGTCGTCGTCGATAACGGCATGATCTGCGCGCGCGCGGCGACGACGGCCGCGGCGCCTCTCCTCGCGGCGAATGGCATCAAGTCGATGACGGCGACAGGCGAGAAGACGCTCACGATCGACACGCAGGGCTATGATACTTACGTCACCTATGCGTTTCCTGAAGACTTGACGATCGTCAAGAAGGGCTCGGGCACGCTCTATGTGAAGAACTCGCCTCACGCCAAGACGATTGTTGAGAATGGCGCGATTGAGATGACGGAAGACGGCGGCGTTTTCGGTAAGTCGTGGGAACTTGGCGAAGATACGGAACTCCCGTTGCCGACCGTGACCGAGACGAGCGAGGTGGTCTTGATGAACTTCGCGTCCGAGACGGATGCGCAGGCATATGCCGCGGCGTATGAGGAACATGTAATTCGTAAGAGTGGCTATAAGGTCGGCACAATCAAGGTGACGCAGTCGGGTGACATCTATCAGGTCACGGTGACAGTCGAGGTTGTGACGGAAGGCGCGACCAAGACTTGGGCGGGTGCGGAAGGTGCGAAGTGGAACGCGGCGGCGAGCTGGAGCCCCGAGGGCATTCCGGAACCCGACGATACGCTGACCGTAAGCGGGGCGGCTACTATGGAACTGCCGCGCTTCGGCTTCGCGAATACGCTCAATCTGAATCAGAACACGCTCGCGCTCACAGGCAGCAAGTCGGAGTTGCGCATTGATACCGTGTCCGTCAAAGGTGACAAAACCTCGAAGGAGTACAATGTCGCGGAAGGCAATGCGGTGACGATTACAGCGGCGAACTTCAAGACGGAAGATGTCGGCTTCAAGAAGACCGGCGCGGGCTCACTGACGCTCGATTTGAGCGCGACGCCGAACCTCGTGTACATTTCTTCCAATGCGACGGACTCGATTCGCGTTAATGAAGGCGAACTCGCGGTGATCGGCTCGGGCACCATCGTAGAAGGCTCGGCGCACATCGGGCGTTCAGGAACCTGCTTCTACGATACGACGCTCAAGAATACCATGGTCGGCGGGACGGAGACGCCAGCGAACGGATTGTCCTCGCTCGTCTTGGACAACGCGGGCTTTGGGCGCCCCGACATCTTCGCCAGCCGTGACGGCGGCAGCGGCGGGTCGATTCTCGTCGGCAACTTCGGCGCGGACGCAGCAAGCGCGACGGCCTCGCTTGCGCTTGTGAACGGCTCGATGATTTGTGCGGACTCAGTGGAAATTGGCTATCAGCCTCTCGCACAGAATACGACAGCTTACCTATATGTGACGAATTCGACACTCTGCGCGATTTCTTCAAAGGAAGTCGGATTTGGTTATGTGGCGAATGATGACCAGGCGAATAGCGGACTCAAGGTCGTGGCGCGGCTCGGCGAGGGTGCGGTTGTGCGCGATGTCGGCGGCGGCAATGGCGACGGCGCGGTTCGCTTCGGTTGCGGACTCGATGTCGCCTTTGAAGATGGCGCAATCCTTAAGCAAGCAAATGAACCCAACTTCAGAAATGACGGAGTCGATAATCACGCGAAGGGCTGGGTGCGCTCCTATAGCCGCGCTTTCGGCGATGTGAGCTTCACGAGCGGCGCGACGATGAGTTTCGCGGGTGGATTCCTTCTTAACAACTACGCGACGCCCTCCCTCTCCGAATCGCGGCGTTTGAGGCTCATCTTCGACGGCGGCATATTCAAGCCGCTGCTCGTGGACGCAACCGATGCGCGTGCGATTCTCTGGGAATGTCGTACAGCTGTCTTCTACGCGCCTGAGTATCAGGGCTTTTGGGCGGGTGCGGACGGCATGAATGTCGACATGAGCGCGTGCTCGCGTTATACAATTGCCGCGCCTATCCGTGGCGAGGGTGAACTCGTGAAGACGGGTACGGGTACGCTCGTGATGGGCAAGGGCCTCAAGCCAACGACAGACTTCAAGAATTGCGACTACATCACGGAAGAGATGCTCGTCAATGAGAAGTACTTTGCCGCGTCGGAAGTCGTGACGGTTCAGAACGCGGGAGGCGTCCGTATCGCCGAAGGCACAGTGGAGCTTGAAGCGGGCGCGACGGACACCAACTCGACCTTCACCGTTGAATCGGGCTGCACGGTCGACCTCGCGGACAACACCGTGGCACTTGGTGCCCTCAAGGGTGCGGGCACGGTCTCGGGCGGCACGATTTCGATGCTCGCTTTGAAGCCACTCGCGGACGGTGAGGACGCGGTAACGCTCTCGGATGTCACCATTAACAAGGCGGTTATTGACTTTGGCGGCGCGGCGGATAAAAATACGACCGTGCGGCTCGTCAAGCTCGGCTCGAATGTGTCGGGTGCACTCTCGGCAGGGTCAACGTTCCGTCTCAAGGCGGTGAATACGGGCGTTGCGGGTCTTAATGGCGCAATTTGCACCGTGGATTCCGACGGACTCATCACGGCGCAGGCGAGTCCTTCGGGCTTGCTCCTGATTATCCGCTAAGAGAAATAAGAAACTATGAAGCGGCTAGCGTTCTTATTGGCTCTCGCGTGTTTTGCCGCGCCTAAGACGCTGGTCGCTTCTCCGTTTGTCGACGGCGATCGGGTCGTCTGCTGGGGAGATTCAATTACTCACGGCGGATACTATGTCCAAATGCTGACGGACTTCTATCTGACGCGCTATCCCGACCGCGATGTAAGGGTTTACAATGCGGGTGTTAGCGGTGATAATGCGGGGGACGCGCTTTCGCGTTTCGAGGATGATGTTCTTCGGCGTAATCCCACAGTTGTCACACTGATGTTTGGCATGAACGATTCGTGGCGGGAGGGGCTGTATCATCCGTCATTACTCACAAACGCCGCGCATTGTGCCGCGCTACCTGAGAAAGAACGCCAGTGCTATGCAACCTATGTGACGAATATGACGCGGCTCGTGGAGCGCGTTCAAAAAGATCTCCCCCAAGCACGGATGATGTTCCTCACGCCCACCCCCTACGACGAAACGGCAATCGCGACGACTACGCGAACCGCCCCCGCCCTGAAGGGAACGGTCGCGGCACTTCAGCGTTTCGCGGCGTTTGGTCGCGCAACCGCCGCGAGGACGGGTAGTGAAGTCGTGGACTGGAATGAGTCCGTTCAGGCACTCACCGACAAGGAACAGGCGAAGAATCCTGACTTCTCATTTGTGCGCGGGGATCGTGTCCATCCCGATGAACCCGGGCATCTCTTTATGGTTTATGAGTTCCTGAGGACGCAGGGTGCGACGAATGCCGTCTCGGATGTGGCGATTTCTGTGGCGGAGGGGCGCGTCATTCGTGCCGAGAACGCGGCAATTAGCGACTTCAAGAAGACGGCGGAGGGGTGCTCCTTTACGGTCTTGGAAAAGGCACTCCCGTATCCCATCTTAGAGAAGGCGAAACCTGCCCTCACATGGGGTCCGATACAGAAGACGCTTAATCGCGAAGGACTCTCCGTCACGGGGCTCGAAGCGGGCGGACGCTATGCGCTTTTCATTGATGGTGAGCGCATTGGCGAATGGAGTGCGGAAGACTTCGCGAAGGGCATAGACCTTGGCGATAACTCGAAGACACCGCAGGCGCGGCAGGCGGCGGAAGTCGGACGGCTGAACGCGGAGCGGTGCGCGATTGAGCGCGGCAAATTGCGCAAATTCGCGGCGGCGCGGTGGATTTTGCGTAAGTTTGGCGTGAACCCCGATGATTTGGTGTCCGTTCAGGCATATTATGATGCGCTCCCTGATGCACGCAAGAATGGCTTTTTTGAGCGGATGTTCCCTGAGTATGTGCGCGACTACGGCAAGAAGTCCGAGATTGAGCGCGACCAGGATGTCCGTTGGGCGCAGCTCCTGAAGTTGCGTGTGCCGCGTCCCCATTGCTATGAGATTCGGCGCACTAAAAGTAACAACCTTTAAGAAAGATACGACATGAAAGAGAAACAGCAAACGATTCGCGGCAAGTGGCTTATGGCGCTTGCGTTATTGGTGGCACTTCCTGCGGCGGCACTTGAGCTGGAGCTGGGGACTCTATCGACAGGTGACGGCGGGCACGGCTGGGGCGTGATTGCCGAATATGGCGATGGCGGACCGCGCACGCTGACGATTACGCGCACGACGCTCCCAGGGTTGCCTCCGCCAGACTACTGGAAGCGCTGGGGACGGCTTTGCAACTTGCGTGTTTATGATCCTGAGGGCTTTTTGGTGTCTTATGTCGAAATGGGCGACCAGGAAGAGGCGACGAAGACCTATACGGTCAAGCTTCCCAAGGGCAAGGCGGGACGCTACCGTTTCTCGATGGCGGGCGGCTTTGTCGGCAAGGATACTTTTGTCTTTCAGATTCCCGACCCGATTGCGTGGGGCGTGAGAGGCGAGAAGATCCTGAATCTCGTCGGCAAGAACATCCCTGAGAAGATGTATATGGCGTTTGCCCCCACGAGCCAGCACTTCTATCTCACGGGCAACAATGTCAGTTGGGATGTGAAGGGCGAAGAGGGACGCTCCCAGCACGGAGCCAAGGCGATTCAGGGCGTGCGTCCTGAGGGTGTAGACACCATTGAGCTTACGATTGATGCGAAAAAGGGCTGGATGTCGCTCTACTGCGATGGACTCCCCAATACGCTCTCACCCACGCCCGAAATGGCCAAGCGCATTATGGGCGGAGCCGTGTACGCGAAGGATGGCACGCTTTGCGAGGGCCCCATTCAGGCAAAGCTCTGGGATATTTGCCAAAAGATTTGCGCGAGTGAAGACCTTACCTATACATCGAATGAAGTTGTGCAGCTTTCTACGAAGTTTGATAAGTGGCTCCTTACTTTTCTGACGAATGTCGTCTACGATGTTAAAAGCCCTGCGCTTGGGTATCCAGCAAACGGACGCGCCAAGCATCATGGTGGCTTCATGAAGCATCCGGGCTTTGACTTTTATCACTACGATACGCTCCGTTATGAGCCTGGCAACCTCGCGGACTACGCGGCGCAGTTCCCCAAGGACAGCCGTGCACTTAAGCGGGCGATGGTGGCGGCTTTCGCGGAACTCGCGCATATGGATGGCGCGGCAATTTTGCGTGAGACAACCGAGGGCGCGACTTTTATGGAGGACGGCTTCTCGCGGCGTCCGCTGAACGGACAGCGCATTGACTGTGCGACGATGTTTGAGTCGATGGCGGGACTCGGACGCGCCTATAAGCTTCTGAAAGGGCGCTTGCCGTCTGGGGTTGAGCGCATTTATCGCGAGGCGGTGCTGGATGTCTGCTACAAGGAACTGGGCTTTATGTGCTACCAGTCCAACCAGTTCATGCACATTCGCGAGTGTCTGAACGATGTCTACTGCGTGACGGGCGACCAGCGCCTCGGACGGTGCATCAAGATGGAACTTGAGGCATTTATGGATAATAGCTTCCATGGCAAGCACGGACAGCATCCGTCGGGCTTCTTCCTTGAGGAATATGGTCCTGATGGCAACTACGACCAGATGTCACTGCGTCCGATGAGTGTTATTTACAATACTTATCGCAAAGTGCCCGGACACGATGAGGAACTCGTCGAGAAGATGAAGGCGTGCATTGAGAAGAACCTGCATTGGCGCTCGCTCTTTGAGATTGTGAACCCCGTTAACGGCGCGCCCTACCAGATCGCCTACGCGATGAACCACCGTACGGACGGACCCACGCACTTCGATTCGCATAATGGGCTCGCGAACCTCTCCAATGAGTTCCCGCTCGCTTATACGATGCTGAAGCTCGGCGCGAAAGAGGGTGTTGATAAGTCGAAGTTGGTGCCCCTACCGTATGATCAGTGGTCGTATTGCGAAGAGCTTGACGGTTTCGCGGCAGTTAAGTGGGGTAGCTTTTATGCGATGAACTTCTACAAGGTCTATGATGAGACCCCCGACGGCTTCTTGGGCCCGATGTTCCTCTGGCACAAGAAGGCGGGGCTGGGGCTTTGCGGCATCAAGCACTCCTATCATCGCCAGCCCCACTGGTTTGGTGCGGAAATGGAGGAGCGCGACATTACCTTCCCGACCGTTTATGGCAAACTCGACGGCAAGCTCTTCATTGAGGCGCGGCGGACGCATAAGTCGTTTGAATGGATTAAGAAGGGCAGGAGCTGGAAGGTGACAGGCGTTTGCTATCAGCCACCAGCGAGCCGCAACGCCCCCAAGCTTGAGCGCGGCACTTTGAGCTGGACGACGGATATTGTCTCGAATGATGTCATTGAGATGACGATTGAGTCGAAGTTCCCAGATTTGCAGGAAGCGGTCGTGAATTTGCCAATTCTGCGTCAGAAGGGGCAAACCGTGTGGTCGCATGAGGGGTGGCGTCCGAGCATTCTCGACACAGGCGCGGGTCGTTATGTGCAGTATGCGCCTGGTGGCACGCTGACGATTACGTGGCCGAGGGAAGTTTCTGCTTCGCTCGTTACGGATACTCCCTGCACGCGCGGCTGGTGCGAAAACTTGCGCTTGCGTATGCCCGCGAACGGAAAGCTGAAGATTCGCTATGAAGTCAATTACTAAGCGAACTTTGCTCTGCGCGGCACTTTTGGGGGCGAGCCTCGCAAGTGCCGCGTCCGTCTTCGAGGTGACGACGGACGGCAAGGCGACCGCCTTCTATCTTGAGGCGGGCGTTGTTGAGGTGGGAGGGAACTTCCTTTACATTGAGGTGACGACACCCGACGGGAAACATGAGTCGCTGAAGACCTCGTGTTTTCCGCTTGTGGACGACAAGGGGTGCCTTTTCCCATGGAAGTACTACGGGGAGCTCGTCCCTGCGAATGCCCGCGCCTATGTGGTTTTGCCGCGTGTTTGGCCGAAAGGCACCCGCTTTGAGGTGATTCTCCTTGACCGCGACGGTGCCGAACTTAAACGCGCGGCTTGTGAGAATTGAGAGTTCTGGGATGGTAGGGCGGGCAAGGGACTGCCCGCCCTACCTCTATCTTCTACACGGCAAACAACTCTCTGCACAATCTGGGTTTAAGAATGAGAAACTCATCCTGCGCTATTGGGTTATAGGTTGAACGGAAGTGTGAAATTGCGACTCTATTCAACTTATAACCGAATAAATTACATATTTCCTCTTCCAATTCGGTTATAAGTGTGATATAATATAATGCGAAAGGATTTCGAAAATGGTAGAAAGAAGCGACTATTTAGCGAAAATACGCCCTTTTATAGGGTTGGACATCATTAAGGTCATTACGGGCATTCGTCGTAGTGGCAAGTCCGTCTTTATGGAACAAGTGCGCCAGTTGATTGCAAAAGAGATAGACCCTGCCGCACAGTTTGTTACTCTTAATCTTGAACTTGGCGAGAATAGACGCTTTCTTGATAAGGATGTCCTACACGACTATGTGCTTGAAAAAGCGAATGAAAGCCCGAAAACAAAGACATATGTCTTCATCGATGAGGTGAGTGAGATTTTTGAGTGGGAGAAAACAGTTAACTCCTTGCGCACCCACCCCAATATTGATGTCTACATAACAGGGTCAAACTCCAAACTCTTGTCAGGAGAATTGGCGACTTACTTAACGGGACGCTATGTTGAAATACGCGTTATGCCATTTTCCTTTAAAGAGTTCTGCCAAGCGATGCCGTCCTTAACGCAAGAGCAGGCTTTCAACACTTACCTTGAATGGGGTGGTATGCCATTTCTAACACAACTCGCTTTAGAAGAGCGGGCGAGTAGGGGTTATTTGAATGATTTGTATGCCTCAATTCTGATGAAGGATATTGTTGTCAGGCATAAGGTGCGTGATGTGGAGTTGTTATCTCGCATTACCAACTATGTAATGAGTGAATCGGGGCATATGGTCTCCGCCGCGAGTATTCAGCGCTACTTAAAGCACGAGAATCGAAAGATTTCCTTTGAGACGGTGATGAATTATCTGATGTACGGAGAAGAGGCCTTTCTCTTTAGTGCGGTTAAGTGTGAGGATGTGCTCGGCAAGCGGCTTCTTGATGTGGAAGCGAAATATTATGTGACGGACCCAGGTATGCGCCGCGCCATTTTGGGTGGCGGCATCGTCCGTGATATTGACCAAATCTTAGAGACGGTTGTATATTTAGAACTTCTTAGACGCGATTATCAAGTATCCGTCGGACGCGTGAAGGAGAAAGAAGTGGACTTCGTGTGCCAACGCAGCAAAGAGCGGTTATATGTTCAAGTGACTTATATGATGGCAACGGACGAAACGCGGCAACGCGAATTCGCAGCTCTTGAGGCGATACCTGACCAGTATCCGAAACTTGTCTTATCAATGGACCGCCTTGACTTCTCCCAAAACGGCATTGTACACCAATACCTCCCCACATTCCTTGCCACACAAGGGTAGAGAGGGGGTTGGTTTTATCTCACGCAGAGGCGCAGAGGGCGCAGAGAGGTTTGAGAGAGCCCCTTCGGGGCTGGAGAGCGCGGCGGTTTTTAACCACGGATTTACACGGATTGCCACGGATGGGTAGGGCGGTTGTTTTTTAACACAGAGGCACAGAGAAGAGGTGGGCGGCTTGGGCGGGGGCTTGCCCGACCCGTCGCTGCGCGGTCTCTTGC
>CAVCJC010000075.1:0-10339 GCA_963602475.1 Lachnospira hominis (ex Liu et al. 2021) | reverse complement strand
CCAACGCCTAATTTCCCCATCCGAAAAAGTGCCACTTTTACCCATTATGTATTGGGAAAAGTGTCATTTTTACCCCTTTCAGACTGGGAAAAGTGTCACTTTTGCCCATTTTACATTCGAAAAAGTGCCACTTTAAGTTTCTTAAGATTGAGAAAAGTGCTGCTTTTGGCACTTTTAGGCTTCAAAATTGCAACTTTTACTCGCCTCCCTTATGCGTCTAAGAGGTTAGGTGCTCGGATCGCGTCAAAGCCAAACTACAATCTTGTAAATCCTGTTAATCCTGTCTAACCGTTGGAGGAATGATTAGCTGCTTTTAGGCCTGGGCAGAGGGTGGAGGAGTCGGGGTTGGTCCATTCATAAGGGAAAGTGCGGCATTTGTCGGGCTTGACGGAGTGTATGCGGCAACGATTATGTTCGTCGAGCCAGACGCAGGAATCATCGGGACGGCTTCTCAGGATGAGTCCTTTTCGGTCAGGGGCAAGCTCCGTCTCATTGGCAATGAAGTCCGCTTCGCTAACGCCTAAAAACGCGGCAATTCGTGCAATTTCTGCTTCGGAGACACGGACGATTCCGTTCTTAATGCGGCAACACGCGCCACAGCCTTGGCAGACGAAGTCCATTAGCGCTTACCTTTGTAGAGGTAGCAATCGTCCGAATGGGAATAGATTGCGCCTATTGCTTGCAGGTACGAATAGATAATTGTCGTCCCCACGAACTTCATTCCGCGCTTTTGTAAATCCTTTGAGAGGGCATCCGATAGCGGCGAGTGGGTTTTATCATTCTCATAGACCACTTTGCCGCGCGTAAAGGTCTTTAGGTACTTATCGAAGCTGCCAAACTCCTGCTGAATGGCGAGGAACGCCTGCGCATTCGTGACGGACGCGGCAATTTTTGCCCGATTACGGATAATCCCCGCATTATTCAGGAGCGCGGCGAGTTTCTTTGGCGAGTACTTCGCTACTTTGGTGCAGTCGAAGTCATCAAATGCCGCGCGAAATGCCGCGCGTTTATTGAGAACGCACTCCCAGCTGAGCCCCGCTTGGAAGCCTTCTAGAATGAGCAATTCAAAAAGTGCCGTGTCCGAATGTTGGGGGCGTCCCCACTCCGTATCGTGGTAGGCGACATAGAGTGGGTTCGCGAGATTACACCAAGCGCAACGCTTTTTCTCCGTCATTGGGCTTAGACGCGGGCACGCAGATAGGCGGAGTAAGCGCGGTAGGTCTGCCACGCGTCAAACTTGGACGCGAGTTCCCACGGCGCGTGCATATTGAGAAGGGGAGTGCCCATGTCGAGCACCTTCATACCGAAACGCGCCATAAATTGGGCGATTGTTCCGCCGCCACCCTTTTCCATTTTGCCGAGTTCCGCCATCTGCCAAACGACATCACCTTCATCCATAATGCGGCGAATCGTAGCCACGAACTCGGGCGAGCAGTCGCTTGCCCCGCCCTTGGAAGTTCCGCCTGTGTACTTGGAAGCGGCAGGCCCCTTATGGAACTTCGCGGCATTTCCAGTGGAGTCGACATCGGGGAAGTGTGGGTCGGCGACGGCTGTCACATCCGCCGAGAGCATGGAACTCTTCTCCAAAGCGCGGCGCACGAGAATGTCTTTCGCATTCTTCTCTTGGCGCTCAATGAGTTCCGCGACCGTATTCTCGAAGAAGCTCGAGGTCATACCCGTTGAGCCAACGGATCCAATTTCTTCCTTATCGCACATCAGAATCGCGGCAGTTTGCGCGGGAACTTCGTCCGCCGCGTCCAAGAGTGCCTGCAATCCCGCGAAGGAGCAGACGCGGTCGTCGTGTCCGTAGCCCGCGATAAGTGCACGGTCAAAGCCGACTTCGCGCGGCATTCCCGCAGGGACAATTTCCAGCTCCGCGCTAAGCAAATCTTCTTCGTCTACCTTGTAGGTTTTCTTGAGGTAGGCGATGAGTCCCGCCTTATCGGCTTTTTCTTCTTCGTCCTTGGTGGCTTTGGCGTAGGTCGTCCACGCGAGCACATCGAGGTCTTCAGCTGGGAAGAATTCGTCGCGCGTCTTTTTCGCCTGGTCATAGCCGAGGTGCGGGAGAATATCGCTAATCATAAAGACGGGGTCGCCTGGTTTATCGCCTACTTCCACCTGAACCTTTGTGCCATCCTTACGGACAATTGTTCCGTAAAGCGCGAGGGGCAGGACGAGCCACTGATATTTCTTAATGCCGCCATAGATGTGGCAGTCAAAATAGACATAGCCGCCTTTTTCGTAAAGCGGACGCGGTTTCAGGTCGAGCCGAGGGGCGTCCGTATGGCCACCCACAATCTTGAGTCCCGCTTGGGAAATGAGTTCGCTACCAATGACGGCGGCCATAAGCGTGCGGTCTTCGTAGCCACGATAAACCTTGTCGCCTTTCTTGAGAGTCTTGAAGGAATCAAGTTCCTTGAAGCCCGCTTTCTTCAGGAGGCGGATACTTTCCGCGTAGCTACGCCGCTCGGTCTTGGCGATTCCCAAGTAGCGCATGTATTCCGTGCAATAGTCTTCTAACGGACGGTAATTAATCTTTTTCATTGTAATTCCTTTATTTTTAAAGAGTTCGTTTAGCAGACGCGGCGGTTTGCGATAAGTGAGACGAGAACTGCCGCGAGGAGAAGCCCCACGCCGCCGAGCAGGAACGGAACGAACTTCTCGTCCCAGCGGTCCCAGACATCCACATCAAGCGCGGTTGTCTCGAGCTTGTCGATTTCTTCGAGTGCCGAGGCGAGTGCCGCGCGGTCATTGACGGCGAAGTAGCGTCCGCCCGTCTTTTTCGCGATGGACTTGAGTTGCCCCTCGTCAAATGTCGTGTCGGCATAGGCGATTGTGGGGCGACCAAAGAAGTCGCGAGAAAAGAACGGGGTGCGCGTCGATTTTGTGCCAATGCCAATCGCGTAGACACGGATTCCAAGCTTTTCTGCCGCGTCCGCCGCTTCCTCAGGTGTCACCGCGCCCGTATTGCTCACGCCATCAGATAAGAGAATGACCACTTTCGACTTCGGTTTCGCGTCCTTTAGCCGCAGGAGGGCGAGGGAGAGTCCGTCGCCGAGCGCCGTCATCTGTTCGTCTTGGGCAATGGCATTGCCTTTCGCGTCAAAGGCGACGGACGGGACTTCCACGCCTCTTAAGACATTGTCGAGCGCGGCGTGGTCCGCCGTGAGGGGTGCACGCGTCGCGGCATAGCCTCCGAAAGTGACAAGTCCGATTAAGTCATCTGGACGTTTATCGACGAATTCGACGAAAAGCTTCTTAACAATGGCGAGGCGCGTCGTTTCTTTGGAAGGTTGCTTGCCGCGCGGTGTGAGGTCGAGTGCTTCCATAGAACCCGAGACATCGAGCGTCATCGCGATGGCAATGGCGTCCACTTGCTGAGAACGGTGCGCGAGGGGGGTGCGGGGACGCGCGGCAGCAATTACGAGAAGGGTGAGACCCGCGAGAAGCACATACGGAATATGCTCCGCGACCCACGCCCGCCAGCCACCCGCCGTGCGCGGCAGACGCGCGAAAGCGGAAAACTTAACGCCACCTCTTTTGCGTCGCCTAAGGAGTCGCCACGCGGCAAATGCGAGGGGCAGGGCGAGGAGAAATGCCCAAGGCGCGGCAAAGTTCGGAATCATTTCGCACCTCCCTCTTTCGCGGCGGCGGAGTCCGTCTTAAGATAAGTACGCGCTGAATTAGTCGCCTCATCCGCCATTTCGGGTGTCGCTTCCACACCCGCGAACTTCACGAGGTCGGCGGCTTCGAGGAATTGCTGTAGGTTACCAAGGCGTGCGGAACTCTGAGTGCCGCGCTTCTTGATTTCCTCAAAGAACTCCTGTGTCGTCAGGTGCGGCGCACGGATTCCGTATTGCCGCTGCACATAGCGTCGTACGACCATTGTCAGCTCCACATAGAAGTCCTTATAGCGTCCGCGCCCTGGCAGACCTTTCTTAAGGAGGCGTTCAAGTTCCACCCACGCCCGCTCAATGGGGCTCATGCGATGTTCCTTAACGCGCCGCGCCAAATAGCGAATGGCTCCCACAAGTGCCGCGCCGATGAGAAGAAGCCCGAGTGCTCCAAGGGCGATTTTGCCGACGAGTTTCCACGAGAGGGGCGGCAATACTTTTTGGGGATTGAGTTCATAGCTTCCCTCAACCGCAGGGCGTGCGGCGGGGGCTTCAAAACGGATGGGTCCCGCCCAATAGCGTCCGACCACGAAAGGCGCGACCTTATAGGTGGTCGCCACGGGTTCGGGCACGAGCTTCCAATTGAAGACTTGAGTTTTCGAGCCGTCCGCGTCGATTAGGGGTTCCTCGGCATATTCCTCGGCGAGGGAAAAGCCACGGACGCGCGGACGAAAGTCGGGCGGCTCAACTTCGACTCCCTTCGGAGTCTTGAGCGTCACGGCGAGTTGCACGCTTCGACCTGGATCTATCTGGGCGGACGCGGCTTCCACTGTGAGCGAGAGGTCGTCTTTGTGGAAGTCGAGCAGCATAACTGCTAAAAGAAGTATATTCCACATAGTTTTTAACGCTTACGCGCCCTCCGTTTAAAGAGTGCACGGATGTCGTTGATGTAGGGGCGGTCCGTAGACAAATCGACGCGGTCGACTCCCGCCTTGGCGAGCGTACGCACGAGGTGCTCGCGGTCCGCGGCGGCTTGCGCGGCAAATGCGCCGCGAATGGCGGGGTCGGAAGTATCGACGGCGGCGACTTCGCCTGTCTCGGGGTCTTCGAGTTCGATGAGTCCCGCTTTGGGCAAGTCGCTTTCGGTTGGGTCGGCGATGGTCGCGCAAATGACATCGTGGCGATGCGCCGTGATTCGCAGCGTCTTCGCATAGTCCTGCGAAGTCATAAAGTCGCTCACGAGAAAGACGACAGCGCGGCGTTTGCAGACGCGATTCAAGAAGGCGAGTGCCCCCTCGATATCCGTGCCGCCTTGCGCCGTCTCCCCCGCCGCGAGCACTTCACGCGCGAGCCGAAGGACGCTATCCCTGCCTTTGCGCGGCGGCAAATATTTGACGATGTGGTCGGAAAAAAGCACGAGCCCGACCTTATCTTGGTTGCGAATCGCCGTCAGCGCGAGAAGGGCGGATGCTTCCGCCGCGAGTTCCGCCTTTGTGCGCGAGGTGCTTCCATAGCTCTGCGAGCCCGAGACATCCACCGCAAAGAGAATCGTGAGTTCGCGTTCCTCGGAATAGCGTTTGATGTAGGGGGCACCCGTCCGTGCCGTGACATTCCAGTCGATGGAACGGACATCATCGCCAAAGGCGTAGGGACGCACTTCCTCAAACTCGACACCCTGTCCCTTAAAAGAGGTATGGTAATCGCCGCTGAGTTCGTCGTCCACGAGGCGTTTGGTGAGCACGCGTATGCGCCCCACTTTCGCCATCAACTCTTTGACATCTTGAACCATAATTACGGCACAGGCACTTCGTTGAGAATCTTGTCGATAATCGCGTCGCTAGTGAGTTCCTCGGCTTCCGCCTCATAAGTGAGGAGAATGCGGTGGCGGAGGACGTCGTGCGCGACTTCCTTGACATCCTGCGGGGTGGCGTATGAGCGCCCATGCATAAGGGCATTGCCGCGCGCGGCAAGGTTGAGCGCCAGGGTGGCACGCGGGGAGGCTCCGTTTTGGATGCTCGCGCTCTTTTCGCGTGTCTTGAAGATGATGTCGAGGATGTAATCACCGACTTTCTCGTCGCAATAGACCTGGTCAAGTGCCGCGCGCAGATTCGCGATGTCTTCGCGGGTGCAGACGGTCTCGACTTGGGGTTTCTCGGTATTCTCGGCGAAGCGTTGCATAATGCGCCGCTCATCGTCCTTGGAAGGCGATTCGACGAGGCATTTGAACATAAAGCGGTCGACCTGCGCTTCAGGGAGCGGATAGGTGCCTTCCTGCTCAATTGGGTTCTGGGTCGCGAGGACGAGGAAGGGTACGGGCAAGGCGCATGTATCTTCGCCAATTGTCACCTGCCGCTCCTGCATCGCTTCCAAGAGCGCGGACTGCACCTTGGCGGGGGCACGGTTAATTTCGTCCGCGAGGAGGAGGTTGGTGAAGACGGGGCCTTTCTTCGGCGTGAACTCGCCAGTCTTAGGGGAATAGATGAGCGTGCCTGTGACATCCGCTGGCAGAAGGTCGGGGGTAAAGGAAATGCGCTTAAAGTCGAGTCCGAGCACTTTCGCGAGTGTATTGCAGGCGAGAGTCTTCGCGAGACCCGGCACGCCCTCGAGCAGGATGTGTCCATTCGTAATTAAGGCGAGAACAAGGCGGTCAATGAGCTTTTCTTGTCCCACAATGACTTTGCCGACCTCGGCGCGGATTTTCCCGACGAGTTCCTTTTGTGCCGCGATACGGGCAGTGGCTTCTTTTAGGTCCATTTTTGGAGTTCTCCTTCTTTAACTGTTAGTTGCTTTAAAATGTTTTCCCGTGCGAGCGCCCACGACTTCGTACGGATGAAGCTAATCGCCATAGTGAGCCTCAGGCGTTCGCGGGCGACTTCGCCCACGTCTTCTTGTGCGGGTAATTCCCCGCGGCGGCGCGTCAAGTGCGCGACCCAGAGGTTGCGGATGTATCCCCGCGCCATTTCGAGTGCCGTAAGGCCGCTCGCTTCGCCGCGTGGACCTTGGGCAAAGGCGGAATCGAACCACGCCCGCATTTGGGGCGGCAGGCTCTTTACATATTGCGCGAGCATATCCTCACCCGCGTCAGCGGAAATTGTCTTGAGCCACTTCGTATAGACTTCGCGCGAAAGTTCGTGCCCGAGCACATAGGGGGGCAGTAGCTCTTTGATTTCTTCAACGACATCGCCCGTCGCTTCGCTTGAGAGCAGAAAGCCGAGAAACGCACTCTCGCCTGGCGGTGGCGGTATGACATCCGCCGCGTTTATGCCTTCATTGGGAAGGTCGTCTTCTTCGGGGGCGGATGCTCCTTCGCTGGGCGCGGCACTTTCGGGCACGGGAGAAGTTGTCGAGGAAGTTTTTCTAGCGTGTGAATAGCGCGAACGATTCGATGTCTCCGCCTTCGCTAGGTCGTCCGTAAGTGCCGCGGTGGGCACATGCAAGAGCTTCGCCGCCTCGCCAAGGAGGTTCGCCTTGAGAACGGACGATGCACACGCGGCGAGGGTCTCGATGAGCCCCTTTGAAATGCGAGAGACCGCGTCAATTGAGTCAGGATTCTTCTCCGCGAGCCGTGCCGCACGATATTGGAAGGCGACAATGGACTGTGCCGCGTCAAGTAGCGTCTGAAACGCGGCGGATCCCTTCGTGCGTAAATACGAGTCGGGGTCATTGCCATCGGGTAGGCTCACGGTGCGTACAGGGATGCCCGCCGCGAGAAAGAGCCGCGCCGTACGGATTGTCGCCTTATGTCCCGCCGCATCATCATCAAAGACGAGGACAACCGAATCAGCGACAGTCTTGAGGAGTTTTACATGCTCCTCGGTGAAGGCGGTCCCTTGTGAGGCGACAGCTACGGGAAAGCCGCTGATATGGAAACGGATTGTGTCAATTTGTCCCTCGCAGACAATGGCCTCGCGATGCGGAGACTTCGCGATGTTTGACGCGGCTTTATCGAAGGCGAAAAGGACGTGGGACTTCTTGAAGATGGGGGTCTCGGGGGAGTTTACATACTTGCCCGAGTTCTTCTTCTCCACGAGTTGGCGCCCCGAGAAGGCCACGACGCGTCCACCTTTATCTTTGATGGTGAACATGAGCCGCCCCGCAAAACGATGATAGCCGAGGTCATCTGGCGTTTCGCCGCGACGGATGACTCCCGCTTCCTCGAGTTCTTCGGGGGTGTAGCCCGCTTTTTTTGCCCAGGCGAGGAGGGTCGCCATGCCCGTTGGCGCATAGCCAATGACGAAGTCCTCGCAGACTTTGCGGTTTAAGGCGCGGGTCTTTAAGTATTGCCGCGCTTGCTCGGCTTCTTTCGTCTCTAAGAGGCACTGATGATAGAACTGCGCGAGTTCCCCCATCAGCGCATAGAGCCGCTTGCGCTTGCCCGCCTCGGGGTCGGGCTTCTGCTCCTCAATCTTAATGCCACATTGTTCGGCGAGCTTCTTGACCGCGTCAATGAAGGTCGCGCCTTCCATCTTCTCGACGAACTTAATCGCGTCACCAGACTCCCCACAGCCAAAGCAGTGGTAGAAGCCTTTGACGCGGTCAACACTAAAACTCGGCGTTTTCTCGTTGTGAAACGGACAGCACGCCCACAGAGAAGTCCCTGAGTGCTTCAATTGCACGCCATATGAGGCAATTAAGTCGGCGAGATCAATTCGCGACTTAATTTCCTCAATAGTGGCCTCTGAGAGGGTTGCTGCCATAGCCGAGAGTGATTACGCAACGTGTTGTTGCGTAACTTGACCCTTAGAAGGGCATGTCGTTCAGGTCATCGCCGCCAGCCGGTTCCGCGAAGTCGGGTTCTGCGGGCGTGGGGACAGGCTCCGTCGAAGTGCCGTCGCCATTGAGAACCTCAAGATTCAGCCCCGTCAAGTCGGTGAAGTACTTGACCTGCCCCTGCGGATTCGTCCACTCGCGTCCGTCAATCGCAAAGCGAATCTTCACACGCTGCTTTTCCTGCACCTTCTCAAGAATGCTCGCGGCATCTTTCTTGAAAGTGAAAGCAATGTGGTTAGGCCACTTGGCGTTCGAGTCAATATCGTCCGTAAGCACAATATCGCGTTTCGAGAATCCACTCTGAAACGTCTGTGTCGGGAGAATCTTCTCGACTACACCAGTGTACTCATAAATAGCTGCCATTTTTATAGACTCCTAATACTTTTTTAGTCCTCATATTATACCAAAAATCGCCCTCATTTGGTAGCCTAATTTAAGGGCGTAGGCAACCTATGGGGCAAATAAAGATGCCATCCTCACGCTTATAGGCAAAATCGCCATCAGCCACAAGCACCATTTTGAAGGCTGGGGCTTTCATCCGCTTGGTATCCAACTTGGCTTCAAGACGATTTAGGACTTCCGCACCTGCCGCGATAAGTGCCTCGCCACCCAGTTTGATTTCGATGAGACCGAAAGTGCCATTATCCATATGGAGAATCGCGTCACACTCAAGATCGCTCTTGTCGTGATAATGCGAGACTCGCGCACCTACGGCATCCGCATAAACTCGCAAATCACGGATGGCTAGTGTTTCAAAGAATAGTCCAAAGGATGGGATATCCCTTATTAAATCGCCAGGTCCTATGCCCAGCGCGGCAGTTGCAATGGAAGGGTCGATAAAATAGCGTGTGTCAGCCGTCCGTACTGGGGTTTTAGACCTCAAATTTGGGCACCATGCGGGCATATCTTCGACAACGAATATCTTGCGTAAGGCAGATAGGTACTTGTAAACAGTATCATCGCTGAGCGAAGCCGCGTCATTTGCCTTTATGTCCGCCCGAATAACCGCCCCAGAGGCTTGTGTCCCTTGAAGCCGCGCGAGGCTCCTTAGAAGACGACGGACTCGTTCGGGCTCGCGCAGAGTTCCATCTACTCGCGAGACATCGCTTTCGATAATAGCCTCGACATATTCGCGTGCCGCCGCCGTCATCATCCGTCCCTTCAAATCGATGGCGGCAGGCCATCCGCCACGACAGACTATTTCTGCGAGGTGCTCAAGTGTTAGCGAGTTATGGCCTCCTGTTAAATCCTTTCCAGCAAATAGGTCGGAGAGAGAAACTTCACCGCTTGATTCGCCACTTTCCCACAGTGACATCGGACGCATCGTGTAGCGGGCAATGCGACCTGTTCCTGTATGACGGATAACGCGCTCGGTTGCGTTTTCTTCGTCAACTTGTGGGGGCACCGCGCTCCCCGTCAGTAGATACATTCCCTTTGTGCCCTGGTCGACAGAATGACGGACGGCATCCCAAAGCTCAGGGGCCTCTTGCCATTCATCTATAAGGCGCGGAAGGGCACCTTCCAGAAGCAAGCTTGGGCGCACTTTGGCGAGAGCAATGTTCTTCGCCGCTGTATCTGTGTCGCCCAGATATAGTACGCTTTTAGCCAATTGCTTGCAAGTCGTTGTCTTGCCGCACCACTTGGCTCCACGCACAAGAACAGCCCCCATGAAGGACAATTTCTCGGCAATTAGAGTGTCCGCAACTCGTTTTCTATAATTTGTCATAACGCCACTATTATAGCATATTTTTATTCGATTCGTCAAGCGTTCGGGTATTTGGCGCATTTTCGTTCGGGTATTTGGCGCGATTTCGTTCGGGTATTTGGCGCGTTTTCGTTCGGGTATTTGGCGATGAAGAAGCCCCTGGTCGCCGTATGAATTAGCCGTGTAGAGTTGTAGAATGGTAGGGCGGCTAGTCCCTTGGCCGCTTGCCCGCCGTTTTATATCACTCGAG
>CAVCJC010000074.1:0-10387 GCA_963602475.1 Lachnospira hominis (ex Liu et al. 2021) | reverse complement strand
TAGCACGGTTGCCGCCCGCCGTGCCGCATGTTGTCAGGCACAAACGCTAGGCAGGTAAAAAACTCAGCGGCTTTCTACTTAGGAAACAACTCGGACGTTTCCGTCCGAGCACCTAACCTCTTGGACGCACGAGGCGGCGGCGGGCAAGGGACTGCCCGCCCTACCACTTTCTACAATTCTACAACTCTACACGGCTAATTTAAACGGTATGGCGGCTTGGCGTCTGCCGCTAGATAGGCTCTACTTAGGGGTAAAGGGGGGCTTTAAACGAAAGTTTTGGAAAGGGGGTTGACTTAGCGCGTCTAATATGAGATAATATTATCGCTATGGGTATAAAAGATAAAGTCTGTATCGTCGCGGCACTTGTGTCCGCTAGTATTGCTTGCGCAGAAACGGAACCGCTTTGCGTTTCGGGGGTGTATCCGCATCTCGCGATGACGAACAAAGAGGGCGAATGCGGAACGGGCGCGATGGTTCCGTGGGCGGGTTCGCTTTGGGTGGTCACTTACGGACCCCACTGTCCAGTTGGCTCAACGGATAAGCTTTATCAGATTACGCCTGACCTTGCGCAGGTGATTCGGGAGGAGTCCGTCGGCGGCACTCCCGCGAATCGGCTGATTCATCGTGAGAGCGGCAAGCTCTCGATTGGACAGTATCTCATTTCGCGTGAGGGCGAAGTGGAGACGATTCCGATTGCTCAGATGCCTGGACGTCTCACGGGTGCGGCGCGGCACTTGACGGACCCCAAGCACAAGATTTACATCACGGATATGGAAGAGGCTCTCTACGAAGTCGATGTCACGAAGGTGCCCGCCCAGACGCATACGCTCATTCGTGACGGACACAACAAGTATGCGTTCGACCGCTATTTCAAGAAGATTGGCGCGGAGTATCCGTCTGGCTGGGATACGGCGGAAGACTCGACGCTCTTTGGTTATCACGGCAAGGGAACTTGCAGTGGCTTTGGCAAGGTATTCTATGCGAATAACGGCGAAGACTCCGCTGAAGCGCGGCGCGATTCCCGCACGCCTTCGGGTGCTCTCGCGTTTTGGGAGCCGGGCATGAAGAACTGGGAGCTTATCCGTACCAACCAATTTACGGAAGTGACGACACGCGATGGTATTTATGGTAATGAACACCCTGATAAGAACCCGATTTGGGCACTCGGGTGGGATCATCGCAGTGTCATTTTGACGACGACGGCGGATGGCAAGACTTGGCACGATTATCGTCTCCCGAAGGGCTCCCACAGTTATGATGGGGCGCACGGATGGAATACCGAGTGGCCACGCATCCGTGAAATTGGCACGGGGAATGAGTTTCTCGCGACGATGCACGGAACTTTCTGGGCGTTCCCCGCCGACTTTGCACCGAATCATGCGGTGGGGATAAGACCGCGCTCGACCTATCTCAAGGTCATTGGCGACTTCTGTCGCTGGGGCGACCGCGTCGTTTTTGGTTGTGATGACCACGCGATGAGCGAATTCCTGAATGTGCGTAAATTGAAGGGCGAGCGGGCGAAGGCGCGTCCGAGCGAAAGTAATCTCTGGTTTGTTGAGCCTGAGAAGATAGACACCTTGGGTCCGCGCGAAGGCAAAGGCGCGGTTTGGAGTGGAGACACGG
This sequence comes from Lachnospira hominis (ex Liu et al. 2021), assembly GCA_963602475.1. GTDB lineage: Bacteria > Verrucomicrobiota > Kiritimatiellia > RFP12 > UBA1067 > UBA1067. The sequence continues at coordinate 8,764 of CAVCJC010000074.1, read as the reverse complement.
TTAGTGCTGGAGAGACGAGCGATCCGTTCCTTTTCGCGGGCTATGATCTTAAGTGGCTTTGGCTTACGGTGCCTGCTGAGGTGCAAATTGACAAGAAGGGCGACGGAAAATGGAAGACTTGGAAGGTGCTGCCTGTTGGCGGTTACGACCTCACAAAAGCACCGCGCGGAGAATGGGTGCGCCTTGTGGCGAAAAGTGCCGCGACGAATACCTTTGCTGTATTTCATTATATAAGCGCGCATTCCCGCACGGCGGAAGTCTTTACACAGACGGCACCTGCCGAAGCGACGACGATATTTGAGAATGACGCACCGATTCCTGAGGGACTCATCCTTGAAGACGCGGCCTCTCTCATCTATAATGATAATGGGGTGCGTCGGCGTTTGCCGCGCCGCACGGCGACAACTGCCGCGACAAGTGGGCGGCTTTGCCGCGAAGTTTCTACCGAGCGCGACCTCCTGCATGTCGGGGAAATCTTCTATGAACTGCCAGCAGAAAATGCGGGAGGCTTTCGTTATGTCCACCCCGTCGCGGCAACCGCGCGGCAGATTGTGGACTACGATACTTGGAAGGGATGCCTTATTTTGAAAGAAGCGGACGGCACATTGAAGATGGGTGTCGCGGATGACCTTTGGGCGCTCGGACAGCCCGTCGGCGTGGGAGGTCCGTGGAAAGATACCCCTGTCGCGGCAGATGAGCCGAGTGATGCCTATTTGATGAACGGTTTTCTCGCGAAGAAGCTTGAGCTGACGGCGGATGTAGACGCGACAATTACGCTTGAGGCGGATATCGATGGCAACGGAACTTGGGTCGCGGCAGGTGAATATGCCGTGAAGGCGGGAGTGCCGCGCACGGTTAAGTTGCCCGAGGCCTTCGGAGCGTATTGGGTGCGTACTCGCGCCAATCGTGCGTGCACTGCCACGGCGCAATTCACTTATGGGATTTTACAGTAAAAGGGAGAAATAAGAAATGGAGGTCACTATGAAGAAAATGTTCGCATTATTTGCCGCGCTATTCGTGGGGAGTTCGCTTATGGCAAGCGAGCTTGGCAAATTGCCTGAGGAATGGGAAAAAGCATCGAATTGGCTCTTGCCATGGACGGATGGACAGCGCGTTGTGATTCGTGACTTTAAGGGCAATGACCTCATTGAACTCGTTAAGACCTGTGTGGCGTATCCGTGCCGCGATGAGTCGAAGGATAGATATGACGAATATCACGCGAAGATTAAGTCCGCAATTCAACTCGACCCCCAGATTGTGCGCGTCGAATATGTGATTCGCAATAAGGATATTAAGGAACACTATGCGCTCATAGTCTCGGAGGGCGGTCCGCGTATGCGCATCGAGAATCGCATCGTTTTTAAGGATGGTTCCACGCGTTTTGGCACAGTTTCGCCCGGCGCGGTTTGCCGCAATAAGCTCACACTTGTACCTGTGAAGGGGAGTGCCTATGGAGAGTCGTTTAGTCGCGGCGGTGTATGGCGTAAGCCTGAACAAGGCGAATCTTATGAGGCGAGTGGCGCGACATTTGTTCCGTGCACCGTCCCGAGCGGCGAGTTGTATCTTTGGTATGATAGCATTGGGGCATTTCGTAAGGGACCGAATCCCGAGCCCTGCTTGCGCTATCAATCGAGTGATGTGACGGAAGCTCTGCGCGACGCACAAATAACGGCGGAGAAGGCGCGTGGCGCGATTATGCCTGCGACGGCCGAGCATTTTGAGCAGGAAAATGGCACAGAAGTGAAGGTTGCGAAGGCTGAGGCGGCTCCCAACGCGGCATTTATTGGCGAGCACGCGTATTCGAATGTTATTAGCCTCTATCTCTTCCCGTGGGAGAACTCTGCTTTTGTCGCTGCCGCGATGCAGACAGGCGCGGCACTCGCCGCCACCATCACGACGGGCAAGGACTTCAATATCTTCAATTCGGCTAAGGAGACGGCTGGCTTTAGTGTAGCCATGATGAATCCCCGTAATGCGCCGACGGAAGTCGCCTGCCGCGTCATTGCCCGCAATTATGATGGCAAGGAAGATGTTAATGAGTCCTTCTCGGTGAAGCTCAAGCCGTATGAAATCACGAGCCGCCGCTTTAAGCTCCCGAAACGGACGCGTGATTATTGGTTTGTGAATGCCGAGTTTGATGACAAGAAGACGAACTCATTTGTGCGTGCTGATATCGCGTGCCTCGAGCCGTATAAATATAAGTCGCTTGATACGAGCATTATGGGAATTGCCGCGAACTTTGAGATTCCGTCCGCGGCGGCATGTGATAAGCTTTTGACGCGGATGGGTGCGCGGTGGATTCGCTCCTCTGGTATGGGCGAGACTGAGAAATATGCGAAGAAGAATCGGCGCGGCATTCTTTCGTTCCATCTCGATCGGAACGCGACAAATGAAGAGCAACGCCTAACCTTTGCCAAGGAAAAGTTGCAGGATGCCGTCGCGCGGGATTGTCCGATTGTGGAAATTGGCAATGAACTCAACTTTGGTGCGAAGGGTGACGAGATTAAGAAGCGCTGCGCGAGCTATTGTGAATGGCTAAAGGCCTTTTATGATGCGCGTGCCGCGCTGAAACTCGAGAAGAAGGTGAAAATCTCCACTTTCGGTTTCGCGGGTTGCGTGGATGGCGGCGCTTTCTACAAGGCGATGGACAATGTCGGTTGCTGGAATTATTGCGATGTCCTTTCGCTCCATCCAGGACGCCTCAATCAGACGCCTGACAATCCAGGGCCTGATTGGCAGTGGAATTACCGTGCGCAGATTCAATCGACGAAGGGCTTTATACGACAACTCCGCGAAAAGAAAGGCAAGGCGCTTGACCTTATTTTGACGGAAGTTTATGCGCGTACGCCGCCCAATAAGAATGACTCGGACTCTACGCGCTCCGCCGTCGAGAATGTCATTCTTTCTTGTGCCCTCGCGAAGATTGAGGGGGCGACCGCGCTCAACTGGTATCAGATGCACGACTCGGTGCATACGGCGATTGGAAGCATCAATGAACACAATACCGAATATCATTACGGACTCCTCCGCCGAGATGGCACTGTAAAGCCGTCCCTTTTGGCGTTTTGCACGATTTCGGAAGCTTTGGATGGCGCGGAGTTTCAGCGCGAGGTCGGCTATGAGGATAGCCGCAGGGCGTGGTTCTTTAATACGCCGCGTGGTGAAATGGCGATTATCTATGACCGCAAGGACGGATACTATCCGTATGACGGCATGTTCACGGGGCGTCCGTTTGCGGGACATCTTGAGCCGTGGCTTGACCACTGGAAGAGTCACACGGAGTATCGTTTTGCCGCGCCAAAGGGCAGTGTTACCGTGCGTGATGCGATTGGGCGTACGCGCAAGATTAAGGCGGGATCGGATGGCTTCGTGACACTCAAGCTCAGCGGTGCGCCACTCATTGTATACGGACTCGGTGCGCCTGCGCCAGCTGAAAAGCCGCGCACGCCTCTTGACCTCGGACTTGTCACGGCGGAAGGTGGAACAGTTGAAGAGATCAATCTCTTCCACGATATGGGCGGCAACTTCGTCTTTGATAATAAGCTCGACTCGGGATTCGCGGAATATACCTACTTCCCGTTGCCTGAGGATGTGCGGCCAGGCCGGGCGGCGACGGACGAGATGAAGTCCCTTTATGGACGCGGCGTGCGGCGAATCGTTGTGCCCATTTTAGTGAGGGCGCAAGGTGAGAATTGGAATGCGAAGCAGGAGGACGCGAAACAGCAAGGACAAGCGTGGGCGACGCGGCTTACGCCTTATGCCGCCGCGCGCAAGACAGACCCTGCCGCGACGCCTGAGATTTGGGTCTTACCCCAAGGCAATATTTGGGCGGCGATGTACAATGGCGTGAGAGATCTCGCCGATGGCGTCGCGTTTATGTGGGATAGTTTCCCGTGGGCGCGTCCCGCGAAGCAACTTTGGGAAATGAAGGCGAATGCCAAGAACTTTAATCTTCCGTTTATGGTTCTTAACTTTGGCCCTGCTACACAAGAGAAGGGGCTTATGGACTCGCAATTCTTTGGTGCGCTTTTGATGCTCAATTTGCAACCCAACTGCCGCGCTATTGCTTTAACGAATCTTCGCGATACTGCCTCGGGCATTGAGGCACTCGGTGACGCGGGGCTGGCCGCGACAATTTCTGAGAAAGTCACGCGCTACAGCAAGTTTTCGGGTCTTTTTGATGTGAATGGGGACGCTAAGAGCCGCCTTAAAGCGGCGAATTATGTGCACGAATTGACGCGGAATTGCTCTGCGCCCGAGTATTCGGTGTCGCAGAAGGGACTACGGACCATTCGCTTTAGGAATGGCAAAGTTCCGTGTGCCGTCGTTTGGCAGGGTAATCGCGCGGCACTTACGGGCGGACGGATAGATGACCTCACGGGAACTCCCGAGCCTACTGAAAATGAAGTAGAGGCGCGTGCGGCTGCGAAGAATAAGTTGAAGGTATTCGACATTTATGGTGCGCCGATGAATGTGCCTGTATCGAACGGCAAGGCGACGCTGAAGATTGGCGAAGTTCCCATAGTTTTGTGTGGAGTTGATACGCTAGTTGAAAAGGCGAAGTGACGCGGATAGTGTAAAGAAGGGTTATGAAGGTAATTTCGAAAGATAAGTGCTGGGACCTTGTTGTTGCAGGGGTGGCGATGTTCGCTACTCTGACGGGAATGGCTATGTTTTCTACAACATCCGAGAAGGAAGCACGGAGCGGTCTTGCGCCGTGCGGATGGCTTGAGCGGCGTGTAGAGAATGCGAGCCCCACGACCCTCGACGAGGCGCGGCAGACTTATACATTCTTCGATGACGATGTTCATCCTACGGGACTAAGTACGCAGTCCGTGAAGGGTGCTGAGTTGACGATTAGGGCATTTGAGCGGCAATCGCGTCCCGCCTATGTAATGTGGCTTTTTGATGTGCGGCAGAATGATACCCCCGCCGATTATGTGAGCGGGGATGTCACATTTGATTCGTTTGGAATCTATAATCCCGTCTGGGTTGACCTTGAGACAGGCGAAATGCGGCGCATTCCTGCGGCAAATGTGGTTCGGACGGCACAGAAGGCGCTTATTAAGGGCGTTCCTCTTCGTGCGACACCCATTATGATAGCAGAAAACGACCAACTGCCGCGCCGCACGGAATGGGAGAAGATGTCCCCCGCAGAAATTGTGGATGCCTTGTACCGTCCGTATCAAGATATGCGGGGCTGGGTCGGGAAGCGGTTGCCTGTTAAGATGTCCGTCGCCCATGAGCCATGGTCGAAGATGTCGACGGAAGCGTTTCTGCCGTGCTTTGACAAGTTTGGACAGTTCAAATGGCGTGAGTGGCCTGGCAAGACGCATTCGGAAGAAGAATTGAAAGCGGCGGCACTTGCTGAGGAAGCCGATCTTGCCGCGCATCCAGGTCCCACCGACCGCGACCGCTTTGGGGGTTGGACGAAAGGTCCGAAACAACAGGCGACAGGGCGTTTTTATCCGAAGAAGATTGATGGGAAGTGGTGGCTCGTCGACCCCGACGGAAACCTCTTTTGGAGTTGGGGCGCGGTTCGTGTGACCCCGAGTTCCGCGCTTACGCCGCTCAATGGCAATCCGCGTACGCCGAAATGCGGGGAGGCGCTCCCTGACCGCGACTGCCTTTTTGAGGGGCTTCCCGAGAAAGGCGAAGAACTCGCACAATTTTATGATACATATGACGCGCTTTTGTTACCGTTCTATTTGAAGCGCGGGGAAACGCGGCGTTTTGACTTCTCTGCCGCGAATCTCTATCGTAAGTATGGTACGGACTGGTTTGAGAAGTTCGCGGAATCCTGCCACCGTCGTTTGCGGAGTTGGGGTGCGAATACAATCGCTAATTCCTCTGATTTGAGGATTTGCCTTCAGGATAAGACCCCTTACGCGGAACGCGTGGAAGTCTCGTCGCGTCCGATTGCGGGCAGTTGGGGGCAGTGGTTCAAGTTTCGCGATCCGTTTGACCCATCCTTCCGCGAGGCGACGCTCGCCGCGCTTGCGGAACATGCGCGGGAGGCGCACGATCCGTGGTGCATTGGTTTCTTTATTGATAATGAAATCAACTGGGGTTCAAAGCACGAGGATTTGGCGCGCTGGACGCTCTGGAGTCCTGATGACCAGCCCGCGAAGGTGGAGTTCTTGAAGCGTCTCGCGGCAAAAGGGATTACTTATAAGGGCGATGTTGAGTCCGTGCCCATGGAAGAACTTCGCGCCTTCACGAATCTTCTTGTTGAGGAATACTTCAAGCGCACCCGCGAAGCGGTGAAGGAGTTTGATAAGGGACTCCTTTATCTCGGATGCCGCTTTGCGCGCTCTCCGTCTTGGGTGATTGGGGCGTGCGCCAAGTACTGCGATGTCGTGAGCTACAATATCTATACGGATAATGTCCGTGATTGGCGACTCCCCGACGGACTCGACGCGCCCGTTCTCATTGGCGAGTTCCATTTTGGAGCGCACGATCGGGGACTCTTCGGCGCGGGACTTCTCAATATGGAGACGCAGGAAGGGCGTGCCGAGGCGCTCAAGACCTATGTCAATTCAGCACTACATAATCCTCAGATTGTCGGGGCGCATTGGCATCAATTCTCCGATCAAGCGACATCTGGACGCTTCGATGGCGAGCATTTCCAAGTGGGCTGGACGGATATTTGTGACCGTCCCTATCCTGAGACGGTGAAGGCGTTGCGAGAGGTGGGGTGGCCACTTTATGAGACGCGAAGTGCCGCGCAGATTGCCCGCGCTGTTTATGGCGAGAACGAGATTCTGCTTGATTGCGCGGCAGGGACAATTGAGGCAAAGCGCAAAGGGGCGGTCGTCGTCGCGAAAACGCCTATTGACCTTGTTGTGGATGGTAAATCGCTCTTTGCCGCGTGTAGTCGCGCAACTATTACGACGCGGCGTTTGTCGGGTTCGGTGGCGACTCCTATCTACAAGAAAGATTCCGTGAGCCTTAATGCGGAAGAAACCTTCGCCGACTTTGGGGACTGGGGTGTTCGCCTCGTGGCTCGTGCGGATGGTGTCGCCTATCGTTTTGAGACAAAGAAAGCGGGCGAGATTATTGTGAATGCGGAGCGCGGCGGCGTGATAATTCCTGACGCTGAGGCCGATTGTTGGTACGCGGCAACGCCTGAGTTTGGTTGCGAGGAGACCGTTCCGCGCAAAGTGAAAGCCTCGGACTTTGCTCTCGTTACAAATGAGTTCGCCTATTTGCCCTTCGTCTACACGGTGAAGGGTGCAACTGTGGCGGTGATGGACGCTGATGTGCGCGACTATCCCGCCCTTTATCTCCATCTACCTCCTGAGAAGCAAGTTGCTGGAAAACCTCAGCTTGCTTCTCTTTTTGAACATTTCCCAGCAAAGACGAAATACGCAATTTCGCAGTGGGTCGACCAGAGACCCTTCACTCGCGGACAATTTGTGCGTATTACGGAGCACGCGCCCTATTTGACGCGCACGAAAGGGACGCGGAACTTCCCGTGGCGTGTCTTCGCGCTCGCGGCCTCCCCCGCGAAGCTTTGTGAGGCGGATATTATTTATGCGCTTGCTGAACCCGCCGAGAAGGGGGCGGACTTCTCGTGGGTGAAGCCTGGCAAAGTCGCGTGGGAATGGTGGAATAATTGGGATAACAAAGGCAAGACGGCAGGATGCAACACGAAGACATATCAGCGATTCATTGATTTTGCCGCGCTGAATAGGCTTGAATATGTAATTCTTGATGGAGGTTGGAGTGACGGACTCGATATTTGGAAGTTTAATCCGAATGTGGATGTTCCGCGCCTCGTCAAATATGCGGCCAAGCGCGGCGTGGGGATTATCCTCTGGATGGCTTGGGCGCAGGCATACAATGATGAGGTGCGAGTTGCGCGGCATTTTGCGAAGTTGGGGGTGAAGGGCTTTAAAGTCGACTTCATCGATCGCGGCGACGCGGAAGCTATGAATTTCATGGAACGCTTCGCGAGAGCGTGCGCGGCAGAAAAGCTAGTAATTGATTATCACGGCGTGAGCCATCCGACTGGACTTCAACGGAAATATCCGAACATCCTCAATTATGAGGCTATTCACGGACTCGAGCAGATGAAGTGGTTCAAGGGTGGCTATGATATGGTAACGGCGGATGTACGGGCGTTTTTCTTGCGCCTTACGGCTGGACCTATGGACTATACGCCTGGCGCGATGCTGAATTATCCTGTGAACTCATCCTATCTCGGCGAAACAGCGGGGGAGTGTCCAGGTTCATTTGGCACGCGCGCGCGGCAAATGGCGATGATAGCCCTCTTTGAAGCCCCCTTGCAAATGCTTTGCGATAGCCCCACGAATTATGAGCGCAATGCGGAATGTTTCCGCTTTATGGCAGGCATTCCCACGACATGGTCGGCGACGGTGGGGCTCGGAGGCTCGCCCGATACGGTGGCGGCGTGTGCGCGGCGTGCGAAAGATGGCACATGGTATGCGGCGGGCATTGGCAGTTCTGCCGCACAGGTGTTTAATCTTGATACCACATTTCTCGGCGCAGGCAATTGGACGGCGGAAATTTTCCGTGACGCGGCAGATTCGGATGTTGAGCCTACGCACTATATCCGTAAGAAGTGCACCGTGACGGCGGGGGAGATTCGTTCGCTTCGCCTTGCGCCTGGCGGCGGCTTCATCATCAAGTTCTCCGCCGACGAATAACCTCGTGTCTTTTGTACATGAGGTTATAAACTCCGAGGGGCAACAAAAGCTTCGCTAACGCTACGCTGAGAGGCTCCGCGACAACTCGCCCA
>CAVCJC010000073.1:0-10551 GCA_963602475.1 Lachnospira hominis (ex Liu et al. 2021) | reverse complement strand
GAAGTCGTAACAAGGTAACCGTTGGGGAACCAGCGGTTGGATCACCTCCTTTCTAAGGAGATAGGGCGTAAAGCCCAAAGGTGAAACTCTATCCTCGGATAGAGCAACATAAACTGCTCTCAACATAAACTTTACTGTTTTCTCTAGCACCGGATCAAAGGACGAAGCGCGACTCTCTTGAGCCGCGCTTTCTGTTTGAAAGTAAGACCGCTAAAAAGAGAAAGTGCAAAAGAGATGAAGCAGAATTCACGCCGTACTGCCGCGTTTATCATAGCGCGGTGGCTTTTGACGAAAGAGTTCCCCTCTAATCTATTGCCGCGTGACGCGGATCGCGCATTTGTTCAGGATCTCGTCTACACAACTATTCGCCGTTTAAGGGCCCTTCGATTTATTTTGGGTGACTATGTCAAAACTTGGCCGAAGGGTGAGTTGGAGGCTCTTCTCTATGTGGGCGCGGCACAAATCTTGTATATGCCGTCCGTCCCCGACTTTGCCGCGATAAATGAGACGGTCGAAGCGGCGAAGTTTTGTTCAAATCCGTCCATTGTGCGCGTCACGAATGCCGTTTTGCGTACTATCCAGCGAAATAGGGCGGCGATTGAAGCGAAACTCGCGGGGGCATTGCCCGAAACTCGCGAGAGTTTTCCGTCCGCCTTGGCGCGGCGGTTTAACGGACGCTATGGCAAGGAAAATGCCGCGCGGTTGATGGAAGAGTTCAATAAGCCTGCTCATACTTATATTGTCCGTAAGCCTCAGCAACCCGACGAGAATGTGTTTGAGGAAGTGCCGCGTGGGATGCGTGTAGAAGAGATTGAGGGGTATCAGGAAGGGGCATTTATTGTCCAAGACCCTGCTACAGCGGGGGCGGTTAGCCTTATGCGCCTAGAGAAGGGCGATAAGGTTCTTGACGCTTGCGCCGCGCCAGGCGGTAAAACGATTCAGCTTTTTTGGCGGGACGCGGCAGTTACGGCGTGCGAGGTTAACCCTGCGCGGCGGTCGCGGCTTATTGCAAATCTTGTGCGGGTCGGAGCGGGTGATGTTCAAGTCGTTGCCGCGCTGGAGGGGCTTGGCGGATATGACAAGGTGCTAGTGGATGCCCCTTGCTCCAATACGGGTGTACTTCGCCGCCGCCCCGACGCACGCTGGAATTGGTCCGTCGAGAAACTTGCCGCGCTCGTGAAGTTGCAGGCGACCATACTTGACCGTGCCGCCGCGCTCGTTGTGCCGGGCGGACGCCTTGTGTATTCGACTTGTTCATTGGAACCTGAGGAAAATGAAGACCAAGTCGCGGCATTCCTAGCGCGGCACCCCGATTTCTCCAAAGTCGAAGAATACGCGTCGAATCCGTTGGAGACGGGTTATGACGGAGCCTACGCCGCCGCGCTTGTTCGCGCGATGTGAACGCTATGAGATACGCCATTATCTCAGATATTCACGCGAACCCCACCGCTCTTAGAGCTGTCTTGACGGATGCCCAGGCTCAGAAGGTAGATGAGATTATTTGCCTCGGCGATTGTGTGGGCTACGGACCGCTCCCTCAGCAAGCCTTGGCACTCGTGCGGCAATATTGTGCTGTCACGCTTTTGGGCAACCACGATAAAGCCGTAGTCAGCTCCGAAGCCGCCGCCGACTTTGTGGACCTCGCGGGCGAATCTATCCAGCGCCACCGTGCCGAATTGGTGACGGAAGACTTAGACTGGCTCAATAATCTGCCGCGCATCATAACTTTTGGGGAGGCCGTTGCCGCTCACGCGGACTTCACGGATGCCCTGAAGTTCTACTATGTTGAGACTCCAGAGGATGCGAGGGCGAACTTCAATATTCGTCGAGAGCCCCTCCTTTTTGTGGGGCACACGCATTCCCCCGCCGTCTTCTTGACAGGACAGTCGGGGCAGGTTTATGCCTTGCCGCCCACGGACTTTGTGCTTGAAGAGGGCAAGCGGTATCTTGTGAACCCTGGCTCCGTGGGGTATCCGCGCGAAAAGGATGGCGTTTGCCAATCTTCTTATGTGATTTATGATACGGACTCGAAGTCCGTCTACTTTCGCTTCCTCCCGTTTGATGTCTCAGGACTTCTCCAGCGAGGAGTCGGCAAGAAGTCGCGGCGCGGCATTTTCATCGCCCTTGGCGCGGCACTTTTGCTTTTATTTGCGAGCCTCGCCGCTCTTTGCTTTAAGTCGAGTGAGGAGGCCTACAGCGAGCGCATTCTAGCTGAAAAGGCAATCCTCTTATCGTCGACGGATAGCGAGGTGCGCGCCAATCTGAAGCTCGCGAAAGATTCCGTCCCCGTCACATTGGAAGTACGCTTTCTAACGGCGACGGGGCAGGACGCGACACCTGCCCAGATGGTGGTTGTTAAGAAGTCATCTATGCGTGCGTTTAAAGTGCCCAAAGACGCGGCACGAGCGACCTTCGCTGTCTCGAAGGTGGACGCGACGGACAACCCGAAAATCGAGATTTTCTCACCCACAAAAGAAAAAGATGTCGCTTCCGTTCCTGCCCTAAAATGAGGTTAGGGGGGTGACGAGTGCGAAAAGGTTTGGTATAATATAGGTATGAGAATTGTAGTCAAAGTCGGCTCGCATGTCATTGCGAATAAGGCGGGGCGTCCGAATCCCGCGATTTTGCGTAAACTCGTCGCGCAATTGTGCGAATTGCGTGCGGCGGGCAATGAGGTCATATTCGTCTCTTCTGGCGCGGTCGCCGCTGGTATCGAGTCCCTTGGCTTTCGGGAGCGTCCGAAGGATGTAAACGACTGCCAAATGTGCGCGGCGGTCGGGCAGGTGCGGTTTATTTGCGCCTACGAGAAACTCTTTGCCGCGCATGGCGTGAAGATTGGGCAGGTACTCCTGACGCACGCGGACTTCGAGACGCGACATCGTTCGCAGAATGTAAAGAAGTCCCTTGAGCGGCTTGTGAAGGCGAAGGTGCTCCCCGTCATCAATGAGAACGATGTGGTGGCGGATGAAGAAATGAAGGAACTCTTTACCTTCGGGGATAACGATTGGCTTTCTTATCTCATCGCGCGGCTTGTGCACGCGGATGCCCTCGTTCTCCTGACGAGCGTGGACGGACTCCTCGATGCGGCTGGGAAGCGCATTGCTCATGTGGCGAACTTCCGTGCCGCCGCCAAGTTGGTGCATCCAGGCGAGAAGGGCAAGCTCTCGAAGGGCGGTATGGACTCGAAGCTCAAGGCGGTGAAAGCGGCCGTTTCAGCGGGTATCGATACCTATGTTGCGAACGGACGCAAGAAGGTGCTCGTCGCACTGCTCGCGGGCAAATCGGTGGGGACATTCTTCCCCGCCAGTTCCCTCTAAGACGAAAGGAGTGGGGGCGTGGAAACAGCGGAATATATCAAAGAACTGGCTCAAAAGGCACGCGCGGCGGCGGCAGATTTGCGGCGGTTGACGACGGACGAGAAGAATGCACTTTTGACGCGCCTCGCCTCAGCCCTTGAGGCAGGCAAGGACGCGATTTACGCGGCGAATGCGGCGGATGTTGCCGCCGCGAAGGAGGCAGGGCTCGCCCCCGCGATGGTTGACCGCCTAACCTTAACCCCCGCACGCTTCGCGACAATGGTGGAGGGCGTCCGTACTGTCGCGGCACTTCCCGACCCCGTAGGCGAAGTCATTTGGAAGCGTCCGCGCCCGAGTGGCATTACAATTGAAAAGACGCGCGAGCCATTCGGAGTCATTGCGGTGGTTTTCGAGTCGCGTCCGAATGTCTTTATCGATACTGCCGCGCTTTGTGTGAAGACGGGGAACGCCGTCATTTTGCGTGGTGGCAAGGAAGCGGCGCGCAGTAACGCGGCACTGGCGGAAATCGCGCGGGGCATTTTGGGCGAAGCGGTCCAGTTTGTGGCAATCCCCGACCACGCGGCAGTTACGGAACTTGTCCGTGCCGTCGGGCTCGTGGATGTGGCGATTCCGCGCGGAGGTGAACGGTTGATTCGCGCGATGTGCGAAGCGGCGTTGATTCCCGTCTTGAAGCACTATAAGGGAGTCTGCCATATTTATGTGGACGAGAAAGCCGATTTGGCTATGGCGCTTTCGATTCTCGATAATGCCAAAGTGCAGCGTCCGTCAGCCTGCAACGCGGCGGAATGCCTACTTGTCAACGAGAAACTCGCGCCCTTGTTCCTAAAGATGGTCACGGCGTGGGCGAAAGGGCAGGGCGTCAAACTTCATATGCCCGAGGAAGAGCACGATTGGGAGCGCGAATTCCTCGCCCTTGAATTGAATGTCGGGATTGTTCCTAATTGTGCCGCCGCTATTGCCCATATCAACAAGTATGGCTCTCATCATTCGGACGCTATCGTCACAAATGACGCGGAAACTGCCGCGATGTTCTTGCGCGATGTGGATTCGGCTTGCGTCTACCACAATGCTTCCACACGCTTCACGGACGGCGCGGAGTTCGGGATGGGCGCGGAAATTGGCATTTCGACGGATAAACTTCACGCGCGGGGTCCGATGGGGCTAGAAGAGCTCACGACCTATAAGTACCGCGTCACAGGTGACGGAGTCATTCGGCAATGAAGAAGGTTCTTCTGATAAGCGTACTTCTCATCGTCCTCGCGGCACTTGTTGCGGTTGTATGGTGGCAGGTTCGCGGCGTTTCGCACCGCGACATATATGACGCGGTCGTGGATAATACGAAAGTCGTACTCGATAAGGTCGATGACCGCGCGGATCACCTAGAAGACCGCTTTGATAAGGTCGAGGAGAAACTGGAGGCACTCGGAGATAAACTCGATAAAATCCTCGAAATCGCCACTCGCCCCCTCCCCGACAACCTTCAAGAAGTACACTAAACTCGCCCCCTCAAAAACCTATTCAAAACAAAGTTGTTTACTTTTGAATAGGTTTTTGAGCTTAGATTCTGTAGCGGTAACCAATGCCGTGTAGGGTCTCGATTATGTGGGGGTCGGTAAGCTTCTTGCGTAATTGCGCAATATGTTGGTCAAGCGTGCGCGTACTACCAAAATAGGAGATTCCCCAAACCGCATTGAGCAGGTTGTCGCGGGTTAGAACTTTATTGGGCTGCGCGGCAAAAGTGCGAAGAAGGGCAATTTCGCGTGCGGAAAGTGCCGCGTGCGAGCCGTCCGTATGAATAATCTCATATTGGCTCTCGTCTACGCTATCTGTGCCAAATGGAAAGACGGCATTTGCCGAATCTGCCGCGCCCGTGGGGGCAACGGAAGCCGTACGGCGCAAGACGGCGGCAAGGCGGGCGAGGAGTTCGTGGACTCCGAACGGCTTGACGATATAGTCATCTGCCCCCAATTCGAGTCCAAGCACCTTATCAATTTCGTCATCCTTCGCCGTCAACATGATGATGGGCGTGCGCGTGTCGGTCTTGCGAATAGCGCGGCATACATCATAGCCATTCATGCCAGGCATCATAACATCGAGAAGGACAAGATTCGGCGGGTTTTGCGTAAAGGCTCGAAGTCCTGCCTCGCCGTCGGCGGCTTCACTGACCGTGTAGCCGTTGGCAGTAAGAAGGGCACTAAGCCCGTGGCGGATATTATCATCGTCTTCAACGACGAGTACACTGTGAAGAGTGTTCATAGAGCCTCCTTTTTAGTGCTGAGGGGCGAGAAGGTGGCTCTAAAGATACAGCCGCCCGCGGGGTTCGGACGATAGGTGAGCGAGCCGTTCATGCCACGCATAAGCCCATTTGCGATATCGAGACCGAGTCCCGCCCCGCCGATACCTGCGGCAAGTGAATTGTCACACCTAAAGAACCGCTGGAAGATGTGCTTAGAGTCCTTCGCGGAAATGCCAGGCCCAAAGTCCGTCACATCCACAAAGACCCTATCGCCCTGATTGCCGACCGTGAGGGCAATCCGCCGTCCCGCGCGGGCATATTTAATAGCGTTGTCAATAAGATTGGTAATGACCTGACGGACGGCATCCGCGTCGGCATAAACTGTGGCCTCGGGGAGTCCGCCCAAACTAATCTCAACGCCAGCGGAGGCGGCTTTGGCATCGAAATGTGAGAGAATTGCCCGCAAAATACGCGGCAAGTCAATTTCCTGCAAGTTATATTTACGGCGATGCTCGGTGAGGCGTCCGTAATCAAGAACATTGTCCACGAGCCGTGCGAGGCGTTCGGCTTCGTCGGAGATGATTTTGAGACACCGCTTGCGTTCTTCCTCATTCATCTGAGGGGCGCCCGCAATCATTTCCGCATAAAGCCTAAGGTTGGTAAGCGGAGTACGGAATTCGTGGGATACCGTGGCGAGGAGGGAGAGTTTTTTGCTAGCCTCACGCCTACCCCGCGTCGTTTCGCGTATGAGTAAGAGAATGAGAGCACCGCCGAGAAGGGCGATAATCCCGAGCGCGGCAAAAAGGTAGAGATTGCGCGCATTCTGTTCTTGTACTTTGGGAGGCGGTTGATGATTGCGCTTGAAGTTCGCTTCCTCTGGACGCGGCGGAGGGCGATCGTCAAAGAGGCTTGTCGCGCCAAATCGTGGGGGCGGTCCTTCGGGTGGACGCGCCGCGTAAGGGGCTGCCCCCGTCGCGCTGAGCACGAGGAGAGTGGCGAGAACGCCGGGTAATTTTCTCAAAAAGATTCTCATCTTATTGAAGAGTATACCATTATTAGGGCGCGAACGCAATAAAATTACCAAGGGATAGTGTAAAGGATGCGCGCAAATGCGGCGTCCGTCTCGGGCGTGAAGGTAGTGCCGTCCGTGAGGTCATCCGTGGTGACTTCCTGCCAATCCGCGTCCGTTAAGTCGGTGCAGTATTGGAGAGTCGCGGTTACGACTCCCGTTGCCGCCGCGTCGGGTTCTTGGTAAATGAAACTCGTGCCAGAAACAGTGAGCGCGAGAAAAGAGTCATCTTCAGCGAGGGAGTCCGCATAGAGGAATGCAATAAGATTATCAGCATCGCTGAGCCATGTGCGCAAATCAGCCGAGGCATAGGAAGTAGGCTGTGTGACGCTTGTCGCATTTTCTGTAAGCCAGTCCACGAGAGGCTTTGCTTCAACGCGGCAGATTGAGCCTTCCGTCGGCGTGTAGGAGAGTGTGAGGGTGCGCCCCAAGAAGGTGGTCGTATTGGTGGTGGGAAGAGTCGCGCCATCATAGGTGAGAACCAGTGCTTGCGGGCTCTCATTTGCCGCGAGGGCGTAATCCCCCAAGGTGACTGACGATGGGATAGTCGTTTCTGCTAACGGAACTCCCGCGAGCGCGGCAGTTCCGAGGGACGCGAATCCTGTTGTGAGCGTGGTAAGGTTTGTGCACCCCGCGAATAGGGCGTTGGGCAATTCATCGGGGGCGGTCGCGGAAGTGAGAGAAGTACATTCGACGCAGACACCGTCCCCAAGGGTTAGTTCCGCGAGCGCGGCAGATGTAAGCCCACTTTGTGCGAAAGCGAAGTCGTTCAGCTCTTTCGCCGCGCTAGGAAGAGTGGTTAGGCTGGTACAGCCGCGAAAGGCATCGCTCCCAATCTTTGTTACACCCGAAGCCGTTAGAGTCGTGAGCGTGGCACATCCCTCAAAAGCACCCTCCCCAATTTCGGTTATGGTAGAAGGGAGAATGACGGTCGTGAGTGCCGTACAGCCTGCACAAAAGGAGGGCGGCAACGCAGTGAGCTTCGTAGCGGACGAAAGATCGAGCGTGGTAAGCGCCGTGTTGCCCGCGAGAACCCCTGCGACAATGCCTGTTACGGTAGAAGGAGCGGTGAGGGACGCTGTACCAGCGACAAATCCTGTCCACAATCCATCATAAGAGATGATTCCGCTGGAGGTAGAGGCATCCGTTAAGAAGGTGTCGTAGGTGAAAGAACTTGATGTGCCACCAGGTGTAACGGGTTGATTTCCGCCGCCACCAGGGTTTCCGCCTCCGCCGCCGCCAGGCGCGGCAAAAAGGGCGGTTGAGAGACAAAGAGAGGTCGTGATGAAGATATAGATGGCTTTATTCATATTTCTATTCCTTTCTTCTTACTTAAGGATTGTAAACACCGTGGAAGCCTGTCGCGCCCGAGGAGGGTGCGGAAGTGGAAGTCGAAGGTGCGGACGCTGTGCAGTTTGGCGCAGAGCACATTAGGGAGAGTGTGCCGCTTGTAGAACTCATGGACGGAACCTTCACCGTGACGGAAGTCCCCGCGATAGTGAGGTATTTACCCGCGTAAGTGCTCGCATTGACGGAAGTATTTAAATAGGACTTCTGAGAGCCGCTTGAGCCATACGCCATTTCGGTGGCGCTACCGAAAGAAAGGACGATGCCGCCATTGATTTTGAGGTTGGAGGAGCTATCTACGTCTATCCCGACTTCGGGAGTCGTCGTTGTGAACGCGAGGACAACGCCGCCATTTATTGTGAGGGTTCCGTTGGAATCGAGCGCATCATTGCCCGTTGAGCCACAATAAAGGTAGCCGCCATTGATTAAGATGGCTTCGCTCGCTTGAATGCAGTCATCATATGTCGTGCCCTCGAATATTCCGCCATTGATGGTGAGGGTTGATTTGGACTCCATCCCTTCACCGCCATCGCATTTTGAGTAGACACGAATTCGTCCGCTCTCGAAGGTGAGGTCTCCCTCAACACGAATCGCCTTGGGGTTGGTGTAGTCCACATTTTCGCCGCTCCCCGAAGTGACGCGGGAAGTGTTGGAACTAAGTTGAATCGCCGAGGAAGCGTCCCCGACAGGTGTCGCTGTGCCGAGGGTCGTGTAGGCAGAAAGCTTCTGCGCACCCACGAATAGCTTTTGTCCAAAGGTCGAACATTGAATGTCGGGCGAAAATGTCGCGTTCGTCGGCAGAGTGGACGCGGCACTTGTGCCGATGGTGAGCGTTCCGTCTACGGCGACGCATTTAGCACCATAGTTGGTGGTGACGAGATAGAAAGTGCCGCCAGTGATGGTGGCCGTTCCATTCGTGTCGCCTTGCTTAATGCAGGTAGCCGCCTTGCGGTTAAGCGCGGTGATGGTGAGGTCGTTTTCGTCCTCTAGCTCAATAACGGGATTCGATACGGTACCTGTTGAGTAGATGTCAAAGATGCCGCCAGAGATGTCGAGGGTGGTATCCGCCGTAATGCCGCGCGAAGCAATGCCGCTCGCGACAATACGCACCGTACCCCCTGAGACGGAAACCTTGTCACATTTAACGGCGGCGGCGACAGAGACATCCTCGACGAGATAGGTGCCCGCCGTTACGAGGGTGGAACTGGTTACTTTGACTGTGCAATTAGAGCCATTGTCATCCTCATAGGCTTCATAAAGGGGCGCACCTGAAACGGTCGCGTTAAGTATGCCGCCCGTCATAACAAAGGAGCCATCCGCTTTAATGCCTTTCGCCGCCGCGCCACTTATGTCGAGTAACAAGACCCCACCCGAAAGTGTGGTTGCCGCGCTGGAAGCATCCGCCGTGAGGGCAATGGACTTCGGCCCTTGCATGCTAATCGCGAGTTCTCCACCCGAAAGAGTGATGTTCTTCTTGTCGGTATAAAGACCCGTATCCTTGTAGTCCGTGCAGGCGGACTCAATGTGCACCGTCCCAGCGGACTGCGCATAAGTATTCTTTGCCCAAATGCCAAAGCCTTTCTCGGCTTCCGTATAGGTCATATTTATGTTCAATATGCCTGAGGCAACCGAAAGGGAGTCCGTCACATAAATGACGGCTTTTGCCTTCTTAGCTCCACCCCCTGTGAGAGTCGCTGTGCCACTGCCGCAAAGAATGGCGGAACCCTTAAGCGTCAGGACATTCTTTCCTGTATTCGTGAGAGTGGAAGTTCCCGCGAGACGAATAATCGCGTCGCCTGTAATAGTGAGAGAGCCTGAGAGAGATAAGTCGCTTAGCGTAACCTGACAGACTTCACTCGCTGTGATGGAAATGTCACCGCTAATCGTGCCTGTGAGGACGAAGTCCTGCCCAATCTCTGTCGCCTCGTAATCCCCTTTGGCGGTGATGTAAGTCTTATGCGGGAATGCAAGTAGTTCAGGGTAGTCAGGAAGCCCGCCGCCCCAAAGGAGGCACGGCGCAAGCGCGGCGAAAAGTAGGTATATATGTTTCATCAGCAGAGTCCTTTCTTAGAATGCATGCTTTTGATGCCTAATATTAAACCATATTTTGGGCGGCAAATTGTCAGTAGGCTGTAAGCGAATTGTAAAAGATTTGTCATAGAGTCTTGTATTTTGCTACTGTTTTTAACCACGGATTGGTAGGGTGGGAGATGCGCCGAAGAAGCTTTGCTTCGAAGGGTAGGTTGCCGAAGGCAAAATATCCCCCACCGAAGGTGTCGCGAAGCGATGCCCTAGCAGGGGTGCGAAGCCGCCCGCAAGGGCCCGCGTCCCTTGCCCGCCACGCCTTGTGCGTCCATGAGGTTAGGTGCTCGGACGGAAACGTCCGAGTTGTTTCCTACGCGCATCCTCTTCCTCTCTGCGTCTCTGCGTGAGAAATATACGCTTGCGCGGCGGATTTTGGAGTTTGAGGGCTGGGCGAAAAAGTCGATAAAACGCTCTTTTTGAGCAATTATACGACTATTTTCGTTCAGATGAAAAAAGATTGCAAAAAAGGGCGTCGATTTGCGTTATATATATATAGG
>CAVCJC010000072.1:0-11001 GCA_963602475.1 Lachnospira hominis (ex Liu et al. 2021) | reverse complement strand
CGCATCAGGGCGGGTTAGCACGGTTGCCACCCGCCGTGCCGCATGTTGTCAGGCAGGAACCAAGGCAGGCAAAGTCGAAGTCGAGAGTCGAAAGTCGAAGTATGGAATTGTTAACCTTTTGTAGCGGGGCGGAAGGGACTCCGCCCCCTACCCATCCGTGGCAATCCGTGGAAATCCGTGGTTAAAAACCTGGCACCAATCCTGTAAATCCTGTTAATCCTGTCTAAAACTTAGACAAAAGACTGTACACGTACGGCGATGTTGCCCAGGTGCCGCGCTATGTCGCGGAGCCCTGAGAGCACCGAAAGAAACGCGATTTCGCCTGCCGCGTTCTTGCCGTCCGTCTGCCCCAAGCCCTGCGAGAAGTCGTGGGAAATCTTCTTCGCCGCCGCATGAATTGCCGCTTCCTTCGCCGCGAGGTCGTCCGCGCGCGGCGATTCATCCCTCAAAGAGATAACAGTTTCGCGGGCTAGCGAACGGACGCTATTGATGAGGCTTGTAATCTCGGTGAGTGCCTCTGGCGGGAGTCCGCCCTTGCGAATACGCGCGGTCTTGCGATAGATACGAAGCGCCAAATCAGAAATGCGTTCCGCGTCATTGGCGCAGTGAATCAGCTCCGGAATCATCTGGGCTTGCCGCGAAGTCAACTTGCGCTGGGAGACCGAGACGAGGTAGTCACGGATATTTGTCTGCAACGCGTCAATTTCCTGTTCCGCCTTCTGCATAGACTCAGCATCCGCTTCTGCCTTACCCAAACAGTTATTTAGGGCGACGGAAGCGACCGTCCACGAACGCCGCGTCATATCCGCTAGGGCATGGGTAGCCGCGTTGAGGGCGATTTCGGGTGCCACGAGGAGGTGTGGCTCAAGGAGAACCGTGCGGTGCTTGCGATCGCCTGGAATAATCCATGTACAAAGCCGCGCCAAAAGTGGAATAAAGCCACAAAGAACGATGACATTCGTCACATTAAAGATGGAGTGCGCCATCGCGATGTGGCGCCCGACACTCTCCCCCGCAAAAGCATTGCCAGCGGCGGACGCATTTACGAGGTGGTAGAAGAGGGGTCCGCGCTCACCTGCCGCGTTCGCGGTGACGAAACCGAAGGTAGAAAGCAGCATTATCGTACCAATCACATTAAAGAGAGCGTGCGCCAAGGCCGTTCGCCGGGCGTTGGCCGTCGTATTCACGGCGGCGAGCGCGGCAGTTACGGTCGTACCAATGTTGTCGCCCAGCACAATCGGGACAGCCGTCCAAATGTCGATAAGCCCCGCTTCGGCGAGCGCAATGGTAATGCCAATTGTCGCGGAAGAACTCTGCACCAACACCGTACAGAATGTACCAACCGCCACCGCGCCTAGGACGCTCCAGAACGGAAGGTACCCCGCCGCGCTCGGCGCACAGTCAAAAGTACGGAAAACAGATATAAACTCAGGCAACTTCGCCACGGTCTTCAGTTCGTTGGACATCATCATCATACCAAAGAAGAGGAAGCCAAAGCCGAGAATCGTGCGCCAAATGCCGCGCGTGACGACTTTGCGTGAGACGAGGAGTCCGACAACACCTATAATAATGGCGGGCAAGGCGAGGTCATCGAGCTTAAACGAAACGAGTTGCCCCGTCACCGTCGTACCAATATTGGCACCAAACACTACGCCGATCGCCTGCTGAAGCGTGAGAAGCCCCGCATTCACAAACCCGACCGTCATCACGGTTGTCGCCGAGGAACTTTGGATAAGCGCGGTCACGGCGGTGCCCGCGAAGATGGCGAGGAAGCGGTTGCGCGTCACATACGAGAGCACCGCCTTCATCCGTGCGCCCGCGATTTGGGTGAGCCCATCGGACATCAGCCCCATACCATAGACGAACATCGCCAAACCGCCCAAAACGGCGATTGTTAACTGCAAGTAATTCATAGATTTCCTTTACTCATTTTCGTATGTGAAGATTATACGAAATCTGAGTAAGGGAAATATAAAGAATATGTTAGGATTGTGTTAAGATGCACCCAAAGTGCCGCGCTCAGTAGCCCCTTTTGGTGAGCCAAGCCGCCGCCTCACGGCTCCCCCGCGCCGCTTTGGCACGCACTTTCCAGACGAGCGCCTTCTCTTCGTCCTTCTCAATGCCCGCGAGCCCTCGGTCATAGAAGACAGCCAAGTTTTCCATCGCTTGGGCAATGCCCCTTTGGGCGGCAAGTTCCAGTAACTCAAACGCCCGCGCTTCATCCTTCTTCACGCCTTTGCCGTGAAAGTAGCACATCGCGTACGCATTAAGTGCCGCGCCATTGCCCTGGGTGGCCGCGCGCCGAAAGTACTCGAGCGCCTCCTTTTCGTCCTGCTCCACGCCTTCCCCACGCGAAAGCGCGAAGGCATAGTTAAGTTCGCCAAAAGCATTGCCCAAATCAGCACTCTTCTTAAAGTAGCGTGTCGCCGCCGCCGGATCGCGGGCGACGGACATCCCTTCGCGGTAGCACGCGCCCAGGTTATTCAGTGCCTCGGGATGCCCCGCTTGTGCCGCGCGTTTAAAGCAATTAAAGGCCTTTATCTCGTCCTTCTCACATCCAAGCCCCTGCGCATAGCACGAACCCAGATTGTAGAGTCCGTTCGCGTCATCCTGATTGGCGGCGCGGCGAAAATAGTCGAAGCACCGTTTATAGACCTTTTCGCGCTCCTGCGGGGTCATATCCCTATCCCGCGCGGTCTTATAAGCCATTAGCGACCCCCACGCATTGAGCGCCTGTACATTATCACCATCCGCCGCGCGCTGGAGCATCTTCTCATCATTATTCTCAAGCGAAAGCAAATACCACGCGAGCGCATTGCCGCGCTTTTCGGCGAGGGTCTTAATCTTCTCGCGCGAGGAGTCCAAATATTCCTTGCGCTTCTCGGGAGTCAAACGCGCCACGGCGGGTGCGGACTTCTCGTCCGCCACGAGAGCAATGACAAATTGCTGCAGGGGCTTGCCCAGCGCGGCATCCGCCGCCACGACTTCCGCCGCCTCAGCATAGCCTTTCATACTCCCCGAATTGCGCGAATTGAGGAGTTCCAGAATCGCTTGCGCACTCTTGGGCGCGGCAAAAAGCGCGGAAATCCCCCCCGCGACAAGCCAAGTTAATAGCAACTTCTTCATGACCGCTCCCTAAAAGGTGTGAAGGTAGGTCCTGTCGGACGCACAAATGACTTGCACGCACGCCACGCCTTCTTGCGTAAACATACGGTGATAGTGCGTCCGCGCCGACCAAAATACCACCATTTCGGCCTTTTTATCGCAATTATGTCGAATCCCTCACGCACCATACGATAAACACTCGGCAGAGTATAGCCTTCTTGCTTGCGGGTTTTCTCATTCACCGTGAAGAAGGCGCACCCCTTGGGCTTAAGGACGCGATTCGCCTCACGAATCTCCTCCCGCGTCAGATTCTCTCCATTCAGAACCACAACCTCGAACTGCGCGTCCTCATAAGGGAAAGTGTCGCGGGCACCAATCGAGAGCCACAGCCCACGGAAAGACTCCCGAAGCAAGTTCGTCACTTCCTCGTCGCCGAAACCGACATCGAGACCCGTACGGACGCCTGTATATTGCGAAGCAATTACAGCGAAAAGTTCGGCTAGGCGAGGCATATCTCCTTTTCTTCGCGGGTGGCCATATTCTTGAGGCGCACCGTCCCTTTCGCCGCGTCGTCAGGGCCAATGTAGGCGGCTTCCGCGGCATTTGTGGAGTCGGCGTGCGAGAAAAACTTCTTCGGCTTTTGCGGATGTAGCGCGAGATTCACATCCTTCCCCTCGCGGCGCAACTTCGTGGCGAGCGCCAGAGCAAGATCGCGCTCATTTTCCGTCATAAACCCAACGGCGACACCCTTCTTCGCCTTCACAGCGTCCGTCCCGAGCCGCGCCTTCAAGAGTTCCGTCACCACGACATCGCCAAAGCCGAGCCCGACCGCACTCGTCGGGTCGCCGCCAATCGTGGTCAGGAGGTTATCATAGCGTCCGCCACCAAAGATGGCACGGAACTCGCCCGCTGTATCAAAGCACTCAAAGACGATGCCTGTATAATAGCTGAGCCCACGAATAACCCCAATATCGAACTCAAGACAGTCCGCGAAGCCCGCGATTTCCGCCAAACGGAACAATTCCGCCAGTTCCGGGCACTCCGCATACGACTTCGTATCCATAATCGCGAAAGTCGCCTTCACTTCGTCCGCGCCAAGCCCACCTTCCGTCAACATCGCGGCAATTTCCGCGTCAGGCATTTTGCCGCGCTTATCGAGTGCCAAAAAGACCTGGGCGTGCTTCTCGGCTGGGATTCCACTCGCGGCCAAGAGGGCGCCGAGGTACTTGCGCGAGGAAACATGCACTTTGAAGTCCTTGGAAGAGAGCCCCATACGCCGCAAGGCGTCGCATGCCGCGCCAATGACCTCGACTTCAGCCAAAACGGACTCTTCCCCGATAATATCGACATTCCATTGGTAGTGCTCGCGCTTGCGCCCTTTCGTCATCCGTTCATAACGGAAGCATTGCGCGATAGTCGTCCACTTCAGGGGGAACGAGAGCTCGTGTTGGCGTTGGGCGACCATACGCGCCAGTGTCGGGGTCATTTCCGCACGCAGGGCCAGGTGGCGTTCGGACTTATCGAGGAAGTGGTAGATCTGCTCCCCCACTTCCTCACCCGCCTTACGGGCGAGCAATTCGTAGCTTTCGACTACGCACGCATCATAGGGCTCAAACCCCGCTGCCGCGCCTGCCGCACGGAACGCATCAAACACGCGATTACGCCATACCATATCCTCGGGATAGAAATCGCGCATTCCACGAGGCGGTTCAAATGAAATCTTTTCGGACATCTTTACTCCTTACGCACTATAAGTATACCAAAAATCGGATTTTTTCTCAAGGGGTGAGCACCCTCGCCAAACTTTTCTTCACCGCCTCATCAATCTCACGCGGCAAATAAATCGGGAGCGCGTGCTCCGTGCCCTCCCGCCAAATCAGCTCCGCCTGCGGGAAAAGGCTCTTCAAAAATACGGCATTGCCAGGACGCACCACCCCATCATTTTGACTCTGAAAGAGCGTGACAGGTCCCTCAAACGGATTTTTCGCGAGGGCTTCGACGAGCTCCGCACGCAAATCAGTCTCAGCGAGATACTCTAAGCCGCGCTCAAGATTCGCGTCCTCATCTAGCGCATATGGGTTCGGCAACCCCTCGGGCGTACCAAAGAATCCCGCCCCATGGGTCAGCTTGATACCGACCCGCAAAGCCTCCAGCCGCCGCGGGGAGAGTCCGTCCCACCCTTCCTTACACATCATACAAGGTGTCGCGGCAATAAGGACGAGCGCCTTCACTTTCTCGGGGTACTTAAGGAGCAGGCGAAGTGCCGCGCTCCCACCCATCGACCAGCCCACCAAAACGGACGCGTCTTCGGCGGCGAGTGCCGCCTCGGGGAGTCCCGCCAATTGGTCGGTATAGCTAAAGATTGCCGCCTTCTCGAAGGTGCACAAATCCCAAGCCGCCGCGCTCGCGGACCATCCGTTAAGAACAAAGGTCTTCACAAGCCCCCACAAGTGCCGCGCCCAGCGCCTTTTTCGTCTGCTTCGGCAAACTCACCACGCGTCCATCCGCATAAACAAGTGCCACACGATTCGTATCAGTACCAAATCCGCAGCCAGTCTCCGTAACATCATTGGCGACGACGAAGGCGAGTTTCTTCGCGCGGCACTTGCGTTGCGCCTCGGCGAGAATGTGATCCGTTTCTGCCGCGAAACCCACCTTGTGCCGCGCTTTGACTGTCTTCAAAATGTCGGGATTGCGCACGAGGTCGAGCACATTCATCATCGCATTCTTCTTCAGCTTATAGTGCGCCGTCACTTTCGGACGCCAATCCGCCACCGCCGCCGTAGCCACAAAGATGGCTTCATTTTTGCAGTCCTTCAGTGCCTTCTTTGCCGCCGCGAGCATATCCCGCGCCGAGACAACATCCACCCGCTCCACGCCTTTCGGAGTCTTGAGCGTGACAGGTCCCGCAATCAGAATGACGGGGTGCCCTTTTCGTGCCGCCGCCGCCGCAATGGCGAAGCCCATCTTGCCCGTCGAGGGATTCGACAAGAACCTCACGGGGTCAATATACTCTCGCGTGGGGCCCGCCGTTATGATAAAAGGTATCTTGGGTTGTGGTGTCGCCATAATCGTTACCTCGCTGCTGGGTGTAAACAAATCACAAAGTCCGTCACCTCATAGGCATCGGCGAGCGCGGCACTTTTGAGGGCACTCGAGGCGCCCCAACTATCCGAATAAAGCACTTCATCTTTCACCGCGTCATAGCCAACGATGAGGCGCATATGCGCACCCTGTCCGCGCGCCGAGTCCCACGGGAAAGTGCGACTCACACCCCAAATCAAGGGATAGCCGCGATTGATGTTCTCACAAATATTCTTCGCGAAAGTGGCAGGAGACGGCTTTTCTTCGCCCAGACGCCAATAATCTTCGCGCACCAGCCCCGCTTCTTTCGCAACATGCGTCAGGGACGGGAACGCGGCATTTATGCGCGTGCCGCCACCGACATCCGTCTCCAAAAGGAGCGCGAGTTCGTGCATGTCGGTCTCGATTCCGTAGTAGCCCAGAATCCGTGCGAGGGTAGCGGGGGCGCAATAGCCTTTCTGCCCCTGCTGAACCATCGGGATGCCCTCAATATAAAGTCGCGTACCCGAACGCACCAAGTTCTCAGTCGGCACGGACGATGCGCGCGGCGTGGGGGCGGGACGATTTCGCGCCATTTTCACGGTCACATACTCCACGCGGCGCGGCATTCCAGTAGAACTAGAGACACCGACATTTGCCTCAGCGACGAGATTACCGTCCGTCCAATCATAGGAGGTAATCGTTTTGCCGCGTCCATCCCCCACAATGGCGGAAGGCTTCGACCCCGCAAAAAACGGAAGGCTCGTGACGGCGCTAAAGGCTTCTTCTTCCGTCGCCGTAGACCCCGCGTCACCCTTATTAAAGAGCGAAACGGAAAGGCGATCGAGAAGTCCATCATCCCCAAAGGCGAGTTCCGCCTCACAAAGCGGATACCCAAAGAAGGTGAAGTCCGGTGCCGCGAGAGTGCGGGTCGTGGAGTCCGTTACGCTATAGCGCGAACCCGGGTGCCGCGCCCCAAAGGCTTCCCAAGTCAAATCGCGCCAAGCTTTCGCTTCCGCGAGTTCCCGCCCTAGGTCATAGGTTGTCGCGGCAGAGGCTACGCCCCCCAAAAGGAGCGCCCCTGCCACGAGAAACCGAGCTAGGGCGGAGACCTTCATTTTACGCCTTCTTCATTTGGGGGAAGAGTACGACATCACGGATGCCGTCACACCCCGTCAAAAGCATAACGAGGCGGTCAATGCCGATGCCGAGTCCGCCCGTCGGGGGCATTCCGCACTCGAGAGCGGAAATAAAGTCCTCGTCAATCTTCTCGGTGTCTTCGCCCGCCTGATGTTCGAGCGCCTTGCGCTGTTCAAGCGGATTGTTCTGTTCGGTGTAGCCGGGGCACAGTTCGCGCCCACCCACAACAAACTCAAAGACATCCACAAGCGCAGGGTCATCAGGGCACGCCTTCGCGAGCGGAACAAACTCATGCGGAAGCCGCGTCACAAAAGTCGGCTGACGCAGATTCTTCTCGATGAGCTTGTCGTAGACTTCGTGGGTAAGCATCAAAGTATCCGTCACGCCATCAAGTTCCAAATTGGTCTCGGTCTCCTTGCCTTTCGCCTTCGCCTTCGCGAGTTGGGTAGCAAAGTCGAGTTCAAACCAGTCCGCACCCATCAATTCCTTCACGAGGTCACTATACGCCACGCGGCGGTAGGGCGGATTGAAGTTAATGATTTCCTTCTTTTCGCCATACGCAATTTCGCGCGTACCAACAACCGTATCGCACAAATGCGGAATCAAGCCCTCGATAATGGCTTCCATCGAAGTGCGGTCACCATAAGCCTCATAGACCTCGAGAACCGTGAACTCGGGGTTGTGCGAGCGGTCAATGCCTTCGTTACGGAAGTCTTTGCCCATCTCGAACACCTTGTTCATGCCGCCCACCAAGAGCCGCTTCAAATATAGCTCAGGGGCAATACGCAAGACCATATGCTGGTCAAGCGCATTAAAGCGCGTCTCGAAAGGCTTCGCCGCCGCGCCGCCCGCCTGGGACTGCAAAATAGGTGTCTCCACCTCAATAAAGCCCTTGGACCAAAGGTACTTGCGCGTCTCCATGAGCAAATTGGAGCGCGTCACAAAGCGTGCACGCGTCTCGTCATTCGTCATGAGATCGACATACCGCCGACGATAGCACTCCTCTTGGTCGGCAAGCCCATGGAACTTCTCTGGCGGCTGTTCGAGCGCTTTGGCGAGCATCGTCCAATTCGCGACAACGATGGACTTCTCGCCCTTCTGAGTCGTGAAAAGCGAGCCTTCCGCGCCAATAATATCGCCGAGATTCAGAAGCTTAAAGGCTTTGAACGCCGTCTCAGAGAGTTCGTCGCGCTTGAAGATAAGCTGAAACTTATCCGTACCATCGTTGATGGTGCAGAAGTTCATCTTACCCATGCGGCGAATCGTCATCAACCGCCCCGCGACACGCACAGCCTTGCCTTCTTCAAATGCCGCGCGTACCTTCGCGAGATCCTCGTGGTCATACTTGCACCCATACGGCGCATAGCCCAATTCTTCCAATGCCTGCATATTCTGCAGGCGCTGCTGACGATATTCGTTTACTTCCGCCATTTTAATACTATCCTTAGTCCTCAAACGCGATGTCTAGCGCGTCCGAGATCATATCAATTGCGTCCTCGAGGTCATCCTCGCCCAACACGAGCGGAGGCAAGAAGCGCACCACATTGCCCTTCGCCGTAAGCGCGAGCACACCCTGCCCACGCAAGGCTTCCACAATCTTCGCGGGGTCGCCGTCGACAACCAGCCCGAGCATAAGCCCTTTGCCGCGAACTTCCAAAAGCTGGTCGTGCGCGTCCACAAACTGCTGAAGTGCCGCGCGAAGGAGTTCGCCCGTCTTCGTCGCCTGCTCAAGAAGTCCCTCTTCCTCAATAACGGAAATCACCGCATTCGCCGCCGCCGCCGCGACAGGGTTGCCGCCGAAGGTGGACGCGTGATCAGAAAGTCCAAAGACATCCGCCGTCTTCGCATTCGAGACGAGTGCCCCCATCGGGAGCCCATCGGCGAGCGCCTTCGCGAGCGTGAAGAGGTCGGGCTTAACATCATAGCCCTGCCACGCGAACCAAGTGCCCGTGCGACCCATGCCGCTCTGGACCTCATCGCAAATCATAAGGAGGTTCTTCTCATCGCAAAGTGCCCGCACGCCCTTCATAAACTCTTCCGTCGCCGGGGTCACGCCGCCTTCGCCCTGCACCGCCTCGAGCATAATCGCCACGGTCTTATCCGAAATAGCCGCCTTGACGCTCTCAAGATCATTGAAGTCCGCGTAAACGAAGCCCGTCGGGAGCGGATCGTAGCCCTCTTGGCACCACGCCTGACCTGTCGCCGTCACCGTCGCGAGGGTGCGGCCATGAAAGCCGCGCCGCATGGTGACAATTTCATAGCGCTCGCCATTCGCCTTGCCCCACTTACGAGCAAGCTTAATCGCCGCTTCATTCGCCTCGGCTCCCGAGTTGCAGAAGAACACCTTGCCCTCAAGCCCCGAAAGCTCGACGAGTTTCGCCGCGAGATTTGTCGCGGGGATGTTCGCGAAAAGATTGGAGGAGTGGGTCAACTGCGCCGCCTGCTCCTGAATCGCCTGCACCACTTTCGGGTGCGCATAGCCAACATTGTGGACGCCAATGCCACTCGTGAAATCATAGAGGCTAAGCCCGTCCGCATCGCGCACGGTCACGCCCTTGCCGCTCACCACCACGGTGGAGGGCGCATAAGTTGGCATCATTACCTTCTTATAAAGGTCGAGTACTGGTTGCGTCTTATTGCTCATTCTGTTATCTCCGTTCCCACGCCTTCTCGCGTGAATATTTCAAGTAATAAAGAGTGTTGCATGCGGCCATCCACGAGCTGTACCTTGCGGACCCCCGCACGGATAGCCTCCTCACAGCTCACAATCTTCGGGAGCATGCCGCCCGCGATTGTGCCATCCGCCTTCAGCTTTTCGACGGACTCCAAATGCAAAGTTGAGAGTAGCGACTTCGGGTCGCTCGGGTCGCGCAAAAGCCCTGGCACATCCGAGACTAGCACAAACTTCAGCACCTTCAGGGCCTTCGCCAGTGCCGCGGCGGAGACATCGGCATTCACATTGTAAAGATGCCCATCCTCAAGCCCCGTCGCGAGCGGCGTAATGACAGGCACAATGCCAGCATCCATCATCTCGGTGACGGACCTCGTATCGACCTCGACCACCTCGCCCACATAGCCACGGTCAGGCTTCGTAATCTTGCGTGCCTTAAAAAGCCAATTGCCATGGAGCGGCTTCGCATTTGTGCCGCGCTTCGAGAGCCGCGCAATGATGTCGGGGTTGACGACACCATTCAGGGTGCGACGGACAATTTCCATCGTCGGCTCATCCGTCACGCGCTGTCCGTCGACGAATTGAGGTTCGTGCCCAGACTCCTTAATCGCACGTGAAATCGCCTTGCCACCGCCATGCACAAGCGCGACCTTCATGCCAATGGCGCGCATAAAGGCAATATCGTCCATCACGGAATCAAGATTACTCTCAATTTCCATGACAGAGCCGCCTAGTTTCACAAGGACAACCGTCCCTTTGAACGCCTGAATATAAGGCAAAGCCTCGGTCAGAACCGCCGCCTTCGCCTGCGCGATGTCGAATCTCTCCATATTGGTCTAATATTATACCATATTTCCGCCCCCAACGGGGGATTATTTGTAAACGCCCCCTCGCCGCCGAGTAGACAGGATTAACAGGATTTACAAGATTTGGGTGTGTGATTTTTAACACAGAGGCACAGAGAAGCGGTGGGCGGCTTGGGCGGGGGCTTGCCCGACCCGTCGCTGCGCGGTCTCTTGCCG
>CAVCJC010000071.1:0-11008 GCA_963602475.1 Lachnospira hominis (ex Liu et al. 2021) | reverse complement strand
CTGAGGAGCTTCCCTGTGGTGATGGACACGAACTCGCCCGACGAATCGAATTGGTGGTATCGGAAAGAGTGCGTGGAGAAGCCCGATAAGATGTTGTTCTTCGTCCAGCCGCCCGCGCTTTTACAGCGCAAGCGCGAGGACGGCTCGATTTACTATGTGGACAATGATGGGCGGGACTTTGAGAAGTTCGGGATTCGCCCGGCGGAGAATGTGGAGAATCTGAAGGAGGGATTCTACTACTGGCACAAGCAGACGGTTGGCGCAGACCCCGACAAGGTCAAGCGGCTCATCTTGAATCAGTTTGGCACTTCGGTTGAAGGTCGGCCTGTCTACCCCGAATACAACGACGAGATTCATTGTTATCGTGGCGAGATGAAGTATCAGCGTGGCTTAACGCTGTTGATGGGGTCAGACTTTGGGCGAACGCCCGCGACGGTGATTGCGCAGTTGGGAATGGACGGCGTGTTGCGCGTGCTGGATGAGGTGACGGCGGAGAATATGAGTAGCGACCAGTTCATCGAGCAATTGCTGAGACCGCTCTTGATGAACAAGTACGGCTTCCCGAATTGTCCGCACATCAACTTCGGCGACCCCGCTGGGCAGAACTACAACGAGGTCGTTTCGGTCTCGGCGATTGAGACCTTCAATCGCTACGGGATTCATACGAAAGCCGCGCCGGGGCTGAAGAACAATGAGTTCCAGATTCGTATTGACGCGGTGTCAAAACTTTTGCGGCGGAGTTATAAGGGTGTCGCGGCGTTGCAGTTGAGCGAGGACTGCAAAATGCTCCGCAAGGGATTCAATGGGTACTATTGTTATCGGAAGTTGCGGACGGGCGTTGACGGCGATGAACGCTATACGCCCGAGGCGGACAAGAACAAGTACTCGCACATCCACGACGCATTCCAGTATTTGTGCGTTGGGGCGTTTGAGAATGGCGTGGACTATTCCTTGCCGACGGGGGATTTAACCACGCGGCGAGGCAAGTTTTCGGCTTCTGACTTCGGATGTGACTTTGATTTGGTGTAGGGCTGGTTAAGGGTGCAGGGCGCGAAAGCCCAATAAAATAAGGGGTTTTTGTGGATTTTAAGAATGTGGTTGACCCGCAAATCGTATTTAGTAAAATATAAGTATGAGCACAGATAAGGACATAGTGCAGATTTTCGGGGCGGCAATGGCTACGCCCGCGAAAAATGAGACGGTGGAATCTTCCACTGGCCCTGTTGAATTGCCTAAAGACGCGGTTGCGCCGACTGTGCCGACGACTGTGCCGATGACGCGACTCGCGTCATTTGTGACGCGGGCGTTCCACATCAACGCGGAGCACCGCCGCTCGAGCGGGGTTGATGATAAACTTCGGAAAGCACTTCTCGCGCAAACCTGTTCGTATACGCCCGAGCAGAAGGACAAAATGCGCCGTGCGGGATTGAGCGAAGATATTTACGCGCCGATAACGGCGGTGAAGGTTCGCGCGGCGAAGGCAATGCTCGTGGACATTTTCCAATCATCGGGTGATTGGCCGTTCACGATTCGTGCCACGCCCGACCCCGAAGTCCCCGAGAAAGTGACGGCGGAAGCGTACGCTTCGATTGAGAAGGATGTCGCGAAGATATTTCAAAGTGTCGCGGCGGCGGGCGTTCAGGAATTGCCGCCCGAAGCAATGGAGATGTTGCAAGGAATGATAGTCAACGCGGCAAGCACGCGGTATGACGAAATCCAGAACCACAAGGAAGCGTTCGCCCGCGTCAGAGCGCGGCGGATGGAGAAGAAGGTTCAAGACATATTCGCTGAAGGCGGATTCATTGACGCTTTTCAAGACTATGTCAATTACATTTGCATTTACGGCACGGGGGTAATCCTCGGGCCGATTCCGCGTGTTGTAGCAACGAATCATTGCCGCACGGACAAGAAGACTGGCACGATTAAGTATGAGCGCATTTATCGGCGGATACCGACATTTGAAGCGGTTAACCCAATGGATTGTTATCCCGCACCCGACGCGAAGAGCGTGGAAGAGGGACCGCTTTGCATTCGTGTGAAGTTCGCGCCGAATACGCTAGCGCAGTATTGTGCTACGCCCGATAAGTCGGAAGCAAACGATAAAGCGGATGGGTGGTTCAAGCCCACTATGCGGGCGTTGCTTGACCGCTACCCGCAAGGCGGATGCAAGATTGATTCCGAACCATTTGACCCGATTCGGCGTATGCAAGAGCGCAATGGTGCGGAGGAATGGCAAGACTGCACGCTTGAAGGCATACGGTGTTTCGCGACTGTTCGCGGCTCTGACTTGATTGAGTTTGGCGTGACGAAGAATCGTGACGGCAAGAAGATTGAGTTTACAGCGTTCTATCAAGTCGAGACGATTGTGATTGGCGGGTTTGTGGTGTATTGCCGCATACTCGACGACCGCATTGGACGACCTGTAGTTAAGGGCGTGTTCTATGAATTGCCGGGGTCGTGGTGGGGCGAGAGTGTCGCGGACAAAGTCTCTCTTTGCCAGAATGTGATGAATAACGCCATTAAGGCACTAATGCAGAACATGGCGGCCGCGAGTGGTCCGATGTATTGGATTAACGATGTTGCCCGCTACACCGACCGCGACGGAACAGGACTGAAGATTCGTCCGCACAAGATGTGGGCATTCCAAACCTCGATGATGGGCAATTCGGGTGCTCCGATGGGGATTATTGATGTTCCGTCGAACGCTTCGGAATTGCTGACCGTCTGGGAGCGAATGAAGACACAAGCGGATGACGATTCGGGCATTCCCGCGTATACCTATGGGCAAACGAGTGGAAACTCGGGAGCTATGCGTACAGCGCAGGGTCTCGCGATTTTCACGGAAGCGGCTTCGCGTGGTATGAAGATGGTCATTAACACAACCGACCGACTTGTGACGCGGAACTTAGTAAAGAAGACCGTGGATTATGTGCTTCTTTACGACGATAATCTCGATATTAAAGGCGATTGCGAAGTGTTGCCCGCAGGAGTTATGGGCAAGATTTTGCGTGCTCAGCAGGAACAGCAGAGGCTCCAGCTCTTCAATATGGTTGTCAACAATCAGTTCTTGTTGCAACTTGTTGGACCGAAAGGAGTTATTGCATTGCTTCGTCCGTCGATACAGGATGTCAACATCAATCCCGACGAAGTGCTGCCTAGCGAGGAGCGCGTTAAGGAGATGGAGCAGTTGCAGTTGCTGGCTCAACTCACGCAAGCACAGGGCGGTGCCAGTGCGCCACAAGAAGCTAGTGCGCCGCAAGAGCCACAAGGGGGTAGTGACACTCTTAATGCAGGCGGCGCGGCACAAGGACAAACGGTCGGCGGAGAGCCGTCTGGAGTTATGCCACCGCCCAAAGTTGGTGGCGGCGTAGCTGAGAGGAGAGGCGCGGCATGATAGCGAAAGACTGTGATGAAGCGTGGACGAAGATGGTGAAAATCGTCGTGGAGACTGGCGCGGCGAAAGAGTTTTATGAAGCGGCGAAATCGTCAGCGGAAGTGGCGGGTCGTGCAATGAGCGCGACCTACGGAGATGAGAGAGTCCACGCGCTGATGTGCGCCCGACAAGAGTTTTATTACGAACTAGCCGACAGGATTCGTGGTGCTCAGGAAGCTTCTGAGAACCATGCCAAGGAACTGGAAGCGGAAAGAATCCGCCACGAATTGGATAGTTTGTGATGAAAAACAACCGCTGGCTGAATCCCGCACGGTGCGGCTCGGTACAGCAATCAAACCCCCGATTGGCAGTCGGGCTTGACAGGAGCAAAAAGAAAAATGAACGAAGAAACGAAAAAAGCGGTAGAAGCCCTAAGTGGTGGAAGCGCGGGCACGAAGTCGACTGAGGGCACAGACCCTAAGGTTGACTACAAAGCCGAGTGCGAGAAGTTGCAAAAGCAACTCCAAGGGGAGCGTGTTGAGACGGGTCGCCTCAAGAAGGCGAACGAGGAAAACGCGGCTCTTCGGAAGAGGCTTGAGGAACTTGAAGCACGGATGGGAGCGGAAGAAGCGTATGACGCTTTGCCCGACCGTCTAAAGGAAGAATTGCCCGACGACTACAAGCAGGGGGCGGCCGCGCTTGCTAAGCATATGGTCGACAAGGCCAACGCCGAGCGAGACGCAAAGTTGAAGGAAATGGAAGAGCGCCTTGCGCAAGATGAAGAACGCCGTCGCGTAGAAGCGATGGGCAACTTCATAGAGCGCATAAAAGCGACCTATCCTGGCTTCACTAAGAGCGTTAGCGAGGGTGGCGATAAGCAAGAGGCGTGGATTAAGTACCAACAGAACAATGCTGAGTCAATCAACGCGGCATTGGCTGACGGCAACTTTAAGAAGCTCTCTTACCATATCGAGCGTTTCTATTCTTCGCTTGGGCTTGATGTTCCTTCGGGAAATCGGGACGAGACAGCCGCCCCCGAACCCCGTGCAATTGGCGGCGGAGATGTGGCGCACTTGAAGAGTGGCACTGGAAAGACCTACACGGTCGAGGAGTGGAAACGCACGATGGACGAGGCACAGACCAAACATCAGAGCGGGCAACTCTCTTCCAAAGACTACTCGGCGATATGCGCTGAATTGACAAAAGCCTATCAGGAGGGGCGCGTAAAATAAGATTTTTACGCGGCGACTTGGTGGGCTTGGAAGGAGTAAAAAATGGATTCTACAATCAATCCGGGCAATATGCCAAACTTCCCTGCAACACAGCAGGAAATCTACGAGACCGCGTTTAAGACGCGCTTTCGTGACAAGTCCATTCTGCCTCGCATTACCAACCGTAATTACGAGGGGAAATTCCGCAAGAAAGGCACGACCATCAATGTGCCGATTTTGCCTATCATGGAGACGCACAAGACGAAAGTCGGCGAAAAGGTGAAGTATCAAGAGCCTAAGGGCGCAAGCGAAAAGTTCACGATTAACCGTGAGCGTTATTTCGCATTCAAGCTCGAGGACGAGGACAAAATCTTTTCGGCGCTTGACCTTGAAAGCCCGCTCATTACCGAAGCGAACCGTCAGATGGCGGAAGATGTCGAAGCCGAGTTTTTGGCTGATGTCATCCACAAGTGCCACGCGGCGAACACGGGCAAGACGGCGGGTATTCGTTCGGGGTCTTACGACCTTGGTACGGGCACTTCGCCCGTGCGGCTCTGGAAGAATCAGACAGCGCAGGGTACGAACGCGGGTCAGCTCGCGCCCGACTTCTTGGTGGCGTGCATTAACGCCCTCAATGAAATGCCGGGTGGACTTGACACGAAGCCCTTCATCATTGTGCCGACGGCCGTTGCGAATGTCCTTCAGACTTCGGAACTTCACCGTGCGGACTGGATGGGTGACGCGCAGAGCGTCATGCGTAAGTCTGTGCAGTTCCTTGGTGAGCTGAATAACGCGACAGTCATTGTCGACAATCAGCTTCCGATGTGGGCGAAAACGGACAGCTCGGCGGCACAGTTCGCCATCTTCTTCGGCGATAGCTCGGCTATTGCGTTCGCGGAAGAGGCGCGTGTGCAGAACAAGCTTGAGTCTGCGGAAGAGTGGGGCGAGTTCCATCGTTCTAAGATGATTTACGACTGGTTCGTGACTTATCCAGAGCGCATTGGTACTGGCTTTGTGACAGTCGCCTAAACTAACTTTGCTGGGGCGCGTTAGAACCGCGCCTCAGTATTAACTCTTAAAGTAAGGAGAAAAGAAAATGGCAGCATTGACTGATGTTAAGAACACCCTGTTTGGTGCACTCGGCGTTGAAGACCCCGAAGTTTTCAAGGCTGGCGTTGCTATTAAACGCGGTGTTAATTTCGCGATTACGAATCTCGCGGCTTCGACGAACTATGCGTTCTTGCCGATTCCAGCGGGCTTTGTAATGACGGGCGTATATGTCAAGGAAACGGCGAAGTGCACAAGCGGCACGGTGACGCTGAAGACGAAGGAAGACGCGACGAAGGTCGTGGGTTCCTCGGTGACAGTCGGCGGCTCCACGCTTGCGGAGCAGTTCCTGTATCCTGTTGCGCCGTCCACGGCTGACGCGGCGGGAGACCCCATCGCGTTCCTCGCGGCGGATACGCTCTGTGTTGTGACGAGTGCGGCGATGAGCGCGGGCGCGATTGAAGTGGTCGTTCACGGCTACTTGATGAACGGCGGCTCTCTTACGCCGAAGGCGTTGGAAGTTCCGTATCGTGAAGGACAGAGCGAGGCGGACTATGACGCTAACAAGTCCAGCGGCGACCTTCATTTGAAGAAAATCGCGGCGGGTGCTTGATATTAAACTATGCGTCCGTCTCGCGTAAGAGCGTGGGGCGGGCGCGGGTTTTAGAAAACTAGAAAATAAAGGACAGATAAAATGACTAGACAATTTGCAATTAACCTTTGTGATGGGCGCGTCGTATTGTGCACGCGAGAGACACTTCAGAATGTGGATTATGCCGCGATTTCTGAGAAGGTGGCACTCGCCGTTGAGAACGGCGTTATCTCGCGGCAGGAGGTTATGGCTAAAATCGCGGGGCTGAGACAGTCTTCTTCGCAGGGCTGGGACGCGATTCTTGAGAAACAGGCAACACAAAATATGCGCAAGTCGCCGATTACGGTTGAGGAAACAGAGAAGTCCGAGACGAGCATTACGAAGGCGGAAGTCAAGGACGAGTTTGATATGGAGGTCCCTGACGGCGATA
The DNA here is from genome assembly GCA_963602475.1 of Lachnospira hominis (ex Liu et al. 2021). Classification (GTDB taxonomy): domain Bacteria; phylum Verrucomicrobiota; class Kiritimatiellia; order RFP12; family UBA1067; genus UBA1067. The sequence continues at coordinate 4,355 of CAVCJC010000071.1, read as the reverse complement.
AGCCGAAAGTGGCGAAGCGCGTCGTCGCGAAGGCGAGTGTCAAGGAAGACCTTGGCGAGGAGCTGAAGGGACTTTAATCGGTATTCCATTTGTGAAAGCGAGGGCGAGAGTATGAGTGAATACAATTCTGAGATTGAGGAAATTGAGATAGCAAGTATTGGAGAACTCGCTGAGCAGATGGTTTATCGTTTAAGCGGGTGCGACCCGACAATGGTGCGCAAGCAATTGCAGGTCGCATTCGCTGATTTTGCTCGAGTGACGCGGTGCTTTACGACAGAGCGCGTCATTGAGACGAAGGATGGCGTGGTGGAGTACCCGATTCCGCCTACTTTGCCGCAGATGTATGTCGATACGATAAGCGCGGTGTGGATAGACAATCGTCGGCTGACTTGCCCCGAGCAGTATCGCGCAGTGATTTCGCACGGCAGACCCACAGTCGTTTTGACGGATAGCAACATTGGCACACCGAATTATCTATTGGAAAGACCAGACGGAAGCACGACGAATATGGCGACGCGTCTCGCGGTGGAGAGCCGAGGTTTTGAGCCACAGAAGTTGCGGGTGAGATTGATTGAACAGCCTAAGATTGGCTCTGAAGTTGCGCCGCGTTGGTTCTACGACAAGTATGGCGAAGCAGTTGTGGCGGGCGCATTTGTGCGGCTCTTTAATATGACAGGCAAGGCGTGGAGTGACGCGGCTCAAGGGCAAGCGGAACTCTTGCGCTATGAGAACTTCACGACGAATGCACGGCTTGATAGCGTCGCGGAAGAAGGTTCGCCTGTTGGTAATGGGCACATTAACACGATAGACACCTCGATGTTGGTGTAGGAAAGGAGAGAGAGAAGATGAACCCGAAGTTAACGATAACAGTAGACGGAAAGAATCGCGCCACGGCAGTAATGGAAGGCGTGGTGAGTGTCGGCGCGAAAGTGGATGTTGTTCTCAAAGGGCTTACGAGCGACATTCCTCTATGGGGGGATGATGATGGTTTTGTTGGATATTCGCTCCGTTTTCGCATAGTGGACGAGTGCGGACATGATTTGGTGAGGTATCCGCTTGAAGAACTAGACCAGTGGAACTCAACAAGCACGGGAGTATACGAGAGCGCGACAGCAGTAGATTTTGACACTGACGCGCTTAGGCACATTTTCGAGGGGGTTGTTTTCAATGATTCGCTTGAGTTTGGCGTGGTGCTTGATTCGGTGGTTGACGCGGCGGAATATGGAACAGGACGGCTTAAGATACAGCAGTGGGCGGTCGCGTCGACAGAAGACCCGACGGTGCTACCCGACTGGCGCGAGACACTCGCGAAGTTACAAGAGGACCTGGAGAACATTGAAACGGCGCAGAGTGCGGCGGAATTGGCGCGAGATGAAGCGGTGAGTGCGGCGAGTAGTGCGGCGGCGAGTGCCACCGTTTCAGCGAGTAGCGCGACGGCGGCAGAGACGGCGCAGAACAGCGCAAGAGCAAGCGAGTTGAACGCGGCTGAGAGTGAAGCGGAAGCTGGAAACGCGGCAGACGCGGCGGAAGCGGCGCGTGACGCGGCGGAAATAGCAGAAGCGAGTGCGATAAGCGCGGCGGCTTCGGCGGTGGGTAGCGCGACATCGGCGGCGGAGAGCGCGAAGGAAGCGGCTGAGAGCGCGATAGCGGCGGGGAAAGTTAAGAGTGTTAATGGTAAAATTGGCGAGGTCGTCCTCGTGGCTTCTGATGTTGGTGCGTACTCGAAGACAGAGACCAATTCCAAACTCGCGGCGAAAGCCGACCTCGTGGATGGCGTAGTGCCCGCGTCTCAGTTGCCTTCGTATGTGGACGATGTGCTGGAGTTCGCAAGCGTGGCGGCATTTCCGTCCACGGGCGAGAGTGGCAAGATTTATGTAGCGACCGACACGAACCTGACCTACCGTTGGGGAGGGTCGCAGTATGTTGAAATCTCGCAGTCGCTTGCGCTTGGCGAGACGGCTTTGACGGCGTACGCGGGTGACAAGGGCAAGAAGGTCACGGATGACCTCGCGGCGCATAAAGCGGACACGGAAAACCCCCACGCCGTGACGGCGGCGCAGGTCGGCGCGTACACAAAGGCAGAGGTTGACGAGAAGATTGGCGAGGGTGGGAAAGTTCAAAGCGTCAATGGTAAGGATGGCGTGGTGGTTCTTACGGCGGACGATGTTGGTGCATTGCCCGCCACGAAAGACGAGACAACGGGTGAATATAAGGTAGCCGAAGCCGCCGTTTTTAAAAAAAAAGTCACGATTGAGCTTGATGAAACCGATGAAGAAGAAAGCACAGAAAGCGAGTCGGGCATTGGCATTGCCGCGTTTGATTCCACGACTGAGCGCGGCGTTGAGATTTATGACGAGACTGCGAATAAATCCTCGGCTCTTGTCCCCGATGGTACTCCATTTGTCACGATGGGCACAATCAAGGAAGCGGCGTATCAATTCCCGACCTTCTCGAATGATGACACCATCAAAACGATTATCGCGAAACTACAGCAGATAATTTCACTTCTTCAAGGGATAGGAGACTAACAATGAAGCGCAACATCAAAGAGATTTTTAGTCTAGTTCGCGAGAATAAACTTGCGACATTCGGTGCGAGTGTCTGTTCCTTGATTCTCGCGGGGTCGCTGTTCTCCGCTTTCGCCGTTGAGCCGCAACCCCAATCGATTACGCTCGGCTCGGAGTTCGGGGACATTCCCGCGAGTGAGACCGTGCTCACGAATGTGCAGATTACTGGAGTTCTTACACCGACCAACATCTTCCCAAGCGTCCCTCTTACCGAGGAACAGATTGGGGCAGGGGTCACCTACGAGAAGAAAGGCGTTTGGCAAGATGCGGCGGTGGTTATTGGCGAAGAAGCAAAGGGAACAATCGACCCCGAGTATGTAGCGAAAACGACTGGGAGCACATACTTGAGGTCGGTCTCCGTTGCAATTGGTGGGCACGCGGACGCGCAAGTCCCCGACTATCCGCAGTCACAAGCGATTGCCATTGGTTGGTTCGCACAGGCGAAAGCGGGCAACGCCATTGCGATTGGCGCGGGAAACCAGTCCACGAATGAGACGGCGATGACGGGTGACGCGACCGTGGCGAACGCGGGGCAAGCGATAGCGATTGGCTACAGCGCAAAAGCGACCGCCACGGACGCGGTGCAGATTGGCAAGGGCACAAACAGCACGAAGGAATCCTTCAAGTTCCGTGATGTCTTCATTGTCAAGGATGGTAAACTCGCCGTCGAAGACCCACAACTCGATACGAACACCGTTAAACAGATTGTGCAAGACGCTATTAGCACCGCCTTCGACCCACGCCTTGTGGAAACCTACGATGACGAATCGCAGGAACTCGTGAATGTAAAGAGCCACGCGCTTACGACAATCTCCTTCACGAATAAGTTCGACCTTGCGAGTTTGGAGATTGAACCGTCCACCACGCGAAACTATGATGTGTTCTTCCCCGATACCCCAACAATGCGCGAGGGGCTTCCCATCCAAGTTAAGGTCGCTAATACTAACACAATCACGCGGCTCGGCGTTTGGTGGGATAGGAAAATCCTTCGGCTTCCCGCGATGGTAAAAATACAAGAGCCAATCAAGGATATGGTGCTTGCCACGGTTGAGGAATATCCGACCGTGACCAAGACCGATTGGACTCCCGAGATTACGAATGCCGTATGGGTCACCGCTGGTAATACAAAGTCGCTCAATCGTCTGCAAGGTAAGAATCTGCAAACGCTAAAAACAGTGGAACTGAAATACTACATCTCGGATACCACGACCAACACGGTCACAATATCGGAGTTCCAAAGTGCGCTTTATGGTCAAGCGTTTCCAACGATGGACGCGATTTCTGCGGACGCTAATATCGTCTCGATAGAAGTCACGGACTACTATACGACATTCTACAAGGAGGTGGCGAAATGAGCGAAGCGGTCACATTAAAGGGCAACGCGGCAGTCGCCTTCGAGAATACACCACAGATTCCTGTGGTAGAGGGCGACCTTGTGCCGCTTTTCTATTTAGGCGGGGTTGAAAGCAAAGTGGAGGATTTGAGTTTGGTTGACGAGGGCGTTATAGACTTCACCAAGATGGAGGATATGCGCCACCTATTCGATGGATTTAATTTCACATCTCTCGTGCTTCCCGAAGGATTTGGACAGAACGCGACAAAGGTGAATGGATGTTTCGGCAACTGTCCTAATCTTACTTCTTTGACCATCCCAGATAATTTTGCTCAAAATGGTGAAGGTTTCAGCGGGATGTGGCCCCCATCGATAAAGACTTTATATGTCGGGAAAAACTTTGCAAAGAACGCGGCAAATGTAGGTGGCACCTTTCATCTATATGGTTGTTATAA